>JAGYMW010000007.1 GCA_018400435.1 Bacillota bacterium
AGGAGTTTCTGCTTTTTCCAGTTCCGTTAAATCACCGGGGCGCATGGGCAAACCGCCCAGTCCGTCCATTACCAGCAGGACCATTTTGCTTCCCGCCGGTTTAATCAACTGTTTTATGGTTTGAAAAGCCATCTTAAATCCCTTCCTTTTTTTACTCCGCCATCAAAGATCGGAGCCTACTTAAACCATTGTGACCTGCCGGGAGAAGTCTGTATCTGTAACCTATATTGTAATTATAGCAAATCGGCGGTAAAGCAGCAAAAGCAGGCATTATGTTATAATATACCAGTTTAGTTTAAAAGGTTTGTATCGAATTGCATAAATATTATCTATCACCCGGGCAAAAAGAGGATCTCTGCATAAACATTAATATTGCCCGGGCTTCCTTGAAGCGGGCCCTGACCGAATATAATTTGGCTGGGGGTGCCCGGAATAATCCAGCCAGTCTGAGTGCACCTGATAGTCGAATAAAAGTGGCCTTTGATCCGGCATGGTTGACATACAGCAGTCAGTTTCCTAAAATAACGTTATAAGTAGCAGGAAGTAAATGCCTGCTGCCATTTATTTTTGTTGCTTATGGAGAAATGTTCGGTCTTATTATAGATAGTGATTATTTATGCTTCCGGTGTTAAATTATTTTATCGAAAAGGGGTTTCCAGATTAATTGTGAACTTTTTGAAACATGAACTGCCGCCATTTTACTCCACGCATCCATGGAAAGTCACAGAAGAAAAATTTTCTCTTGAACACAACCTGCTTAGCGAGACGATATTTTCTCTCAGCAATGGCTACATTGGCATTCGAGGCAGTTTTGAAGAAGGATTATTCTATTACCCGGGCCGTTCCATCAGGGGAACGTACATCAATGGTTTTTACGAATCGGTGCCTATCCCTCATGCTGAAAGAGGTTACGGTTATGCCATGAATACGCAGACCATGCTCAATGTCACCGATAGCGGAATCATTGAACTTTTCATTGAAGGCGAACGCTTCACCCTGGACAGCGGAACAATAATATATTTTAAACGGGTCCTGAATATGAAAGAAGGCTGTTTGAACAGAGAAATAATTTGGCGTTCCCCCGCCGGCCGTGAGGTTATGATTAAAATCAAGCGCCTGGCTTCTTTTATGCACCGCCATCTTATTGCTTACTATTATCGGGTTCAACCACTTAATTTTTCTGGTGAAATTACTATCTGTTCCTCAGGGGACGGGGGTGTTGACAATCATACCCATGAGGAATACGATCCCCGCTATTCCGCCTCGCTCGGCGATCTGCGTATGAGGGTGCGTGGAATTGAGGTTAAAGAGAGAGGAGCAGTGATTACCCAGTATACCGTTCGTTCAAAGCTGGAGATGGTTTGTGCGGTTGAAAACTGTATCAACGGTGGTAAAATTTTGGCAGCCGAAACAAAACGTCCAAATGACAAGAAAGCAACAACAACATTCAGGCTCAAGGTTTATCAGGGAGAGGATGTTATCCTTGAAAAATATACAGCCTACTACACATCGAGAGATTACCCTGCGGAGAAGCTGCCCGGACTGGCCTGGGAGATGGTCACAAATGCCAGGGAAATGGGAATGGATGATCTTTCCGCCGGCCAGGAAAAGTGCTGCCGCCGCTACTGGGAAAATTTAGGTCTGAAAATCGAAGGTGATCCTGTAGTTGAGCAGGGACTTCGTTTTAACCTTTTTCACCTGCTTCAAGCTTCCGGTAGCAGAGGGCAAACGGGCATCGGGGCCAAGGGCCTGACCAGTGAAGGATATGACGGTCATTATTTCTGGGATATGGAGATTTACATGCTGCCCTTTTTCTCTGCTGTCAATCCCGGGCAGGCCCGCAGTCTGCTGAAATATCGCTACAGCATTCTCGATTACGCCAGGAAGAGAGCCCGGGAGCTCTCCCATGAAAGGGGGGCTCTATACCCGTGGCGGACGATTGCCGGTGAAGAAGGATCGTCTTACTTCCCGGCAAGTACAGCGCAGTATCATATAAATGCGGCCATAGCTTATGCAATATTTAAATATATTGATATTACCGGTGATTATTCACTGATGCTTGAGTTTGGCGCGGAAATTCTTTTTGAAACGGCACGGCTGTGGGAAGATCTCGGCACTTATGTGTCCCGTAAAAATAATCAATTTGGTTATAATGAAGTTACCGGCCCCGACGAGTATTCAGCTCTGGTTAACAATAACTGCTACACAAACCTGATGGCCCAGTGGCACCTGCGCTATGCAGCTGAAACGGCTCTCCTTCTGAAAAAAAAGCACCCGGAAGATTATCGCCGTCTCGCAGAAAAAATAGGTTTGTCAGAAGGAGAAATAAAATTATGGCAGCAGGCAGCAGAGGCCATGCTCATCCCTTATGACGAGGCCATGCTTATTCACCCCCAGGACGAAGGGTTTCTGGATAAGCAGGTATGGGATTTTGCGTCTACACCTGCCGAAAAATATCCCCTCCTGCTTCACTATCATCCGCTGGTTATCTACCGGTTCCAGGTTTGTAAACAGCCCGATGTGATTCTGGCCCATCTTCTTCTGGGTGATCGTTTCAGCATTGAACAGAAGCGGCGTGATTACAACTATTATGAACCTATAACCACTCATGACTCGTCTTTGTCTCCTTCAATTTTCAGCATTGTTGCTTCGGAAGTGGGTTATGTGGAAGATGCCTATGGCTATTTTCATATCTCAGCCAGGCTCGATTTGGATAACCTGATGAAGGGAACCCATAACGGAGTGCATATGGCCAACATGGCAGGATCCTGGCTGTGCCTGGTCAGCGGTTTTGCCGGTATGCGGATCAGTAATGGCAGGCCCTGTTTCCATCCTTATCTGCCGGAAAAGCTGTCCGGGTACAGTTTTAGAATACAATCTGGGAATAGCCTGCTGCAGATCTCGGTAAACATTGAAGGAGTTACATACGAACTGGTTAAAGGTGAGAGCATCAGTTTCGCTCACTGCGGAAATAAGATCATCCTTTCAAAGGGAGAAAAAGTTACCCGTGGATTAAGAGAAGACCTGCAGGACAGTTAATACAAGGAGATAAATACACGATGGTTCATCAAGGAAACAGGAAGCGGCAGGAAGCCGAACAGGCCAAGATAAAAATTAGAGCTTTTATCTTTGATCTGGACGGTGTGCTGACCGATACTGCTGAATACCATTACCGGGCCTGGAAGCGCCTGGCTGATGAGGAAAGAGTCCCGTTTACGAGAAATGATAACGAGAAACTGCGCGGTATTTCCCGCAGGGCCTCGCTCAATCTTATATTTCAGGAACGCAAACTCACTGAATACAAAGCTCTTGAGCTGATGGATCGCAAAAATGGCTATTACCGGGAGTACCTCAATAACATTACAACCGGAGATTTGCTACCGGGTGTGATCGAACTGCTCGGCAAACTGCAGGCCAGAGGTTGCCGGCTGGCTATGGCTTCCGCCAGTAAGAATGCCTCCACGGTCATAGAGCAGCTCAATATAGCTTCATATTTCGATGCTATTGCTGATGGAAACAGTGTTAAAAAGACAAAGCCTGCCCCGGACCTTTTCCTTTACGCCGCTAATCAGCTTGGCCTGCTTCCCGAAAACTGCCTGGTGGTAGAAGATGCAGAAGCGGGTATTGTCGCCGCCCGGGTTGCCGGGATGGTGACAATAGGAATTGGCCCTCCCGAAAGGGTAGGAGAGGCCGATTACGTATATCCTTCTGTGGAGGCAATCGAGCTCGATGATATTCAGGGGATAGGATGTTAACCCGACCCGCGTTTAAAGACCTATTGATTGACCGCGATCAAACTTCTCAAGATGTTTTTCAATTTCTCGGGTGATTCCAGAAAATAGCGGGCTCTGGTGAAGGGCACGAAACCAACCTTGATGCTCCATGCTTTCTCCGGGAGGACGGCAAATATGTCTTCGTCTGTCCAGTCGTCACCGGCGGCCATGATAAAATCCCACTGTTGTTCGTCCCCCAGCCAGTGAAGTGCCGCGTTCCCTTTGTTAACGCCCATCGGTTTGATCTCGAGGACTTTGTTGCCCTGTAGAATCTGCAGGTCGGTTCCGGCAAGGATATCATGCAAGGCGTCCATCAATTCCTTTGAACGAAGGTCACCGAGAGCCGGATCCGCTTTCCGGTAATGCCAGGCCAGAGCAAAAGCCTTTTCCTCGACAAATGAACCGGGGGTTCTCACACTGAATGTTCTAAGGATTGGATAAATATTTTTTTTCCAGTCGTCGGTTAGCCCTGCAGTCGACAGCTGCCAGGTCTCTGCATTTTTAACCTGCATCCAGGTGCCGTGTTCAGCCACCATTTCCACCCCGGTATCATTTAGCCACCTGGAGAGACATTCTTTATCCCGGCCACTGACGATTACGACAGAGTTTTTGGGATCTTCCTGTAGCTTGGTGAGCAGGTCAAGCAGTTCCGGGTCTGGTTGGGCCAGTTCAGGTCTTTTTTCCAAATATACAAGGGTACCGTCATAATCGAGCATCAGCAGCCGCCTGGAAGCTTTTTCATAATTATCTTTCAGTGTTTGTTGATGTTTATCAGTCAGGAAATATTGTCTGTTGAGTTCCTGTTTTTCTTCGGTTTCGGCCAAATGGTTGATGAAATCTTCAGTCCAGCGAAATACATTATATTCTTTTATCCTTCCGGCCATGTGGCATACGGAGTTCTTCACTTCTTTTTCCGGGACAGACAGCCCCCTGGCGATGGCATCCGCCGTCATTTCAATATCGTTTGGATTAACAATGATTGCTTCTCCCAGTTCAGCTGCCGAACCGGCCGTTTCACTGAGCACCAGGGCACCTTTTCCGCTCTCGCATTGACAGGCTAAATATTCTTTGGCCACCAGGTTCATCCCGTCTCTCAGGGGGGTGACAAGGGCCAGGTCAGCGGCACTGTAAAGCGAGATTAGTTCTTCGAACGGAAGGGAACGATACATATAAAGGATAGGCTGCCATTCAGGGGTATCAAAGCGGCCGTTTATGCGGCCGACCAGCTCATCGATCTCCTTCTTGAGGAGCCTGTATTCCTGGACCTTGCTCCTCGAAGGGACGCACAGGAAGACATAGGTAATCTTTTTGTGCCAGTACGGGTGGCGTTCAAGGAATAGTTCAAAGGCCCTGAGCCTTTCGGGAATACCCTTCGTAAAATCGAGACGGTCAACGGAGAGGATAATTTTTTCCGTCTGCAGCTTTTTCTGCAGCCGTTTAACCTTTTTCTCGACTTTTGGTGATTTGGCTGTTTCTGAAAATTTATCTGCGTCGATGCCCATGGGGAAAGTATCTACTTTGACCATACGGTTGTCGGTGATCACCTGTCCGTAAACCTGTTCCAGGCCCAGGATACGCAGGCAGCAACTGAGAAAATGCCTGGTATAATCATAAGTATGAAAGCCGATTAAATCTGCACCGAGCATTCCCCGTAAGATTTTTTCCCTCCAGGGGAGGTGGCGGAAAATTTCCATGGAAGGAAAGGGAATGTGCAGGAAGAACCCGATTGTTGTATCAGGTGTTTCCCGGCGAAGCATTCCTGGAAGCAGCAACAAATGATAGTCGTGTACCCAGACCATATCTCCCGGTTTAATTACCTCCAAGATCCTGTCGCAGAAGATCTGGTTGACGTGTTTGTAAGTTTCCCATTCTGATGGATCATAGGTGCAATAAGTGGAAAAATAATGGAACAAAGGCCACAGGGTTCGGTTGCTGAACCCGTAATAATATTTCTTTAACTCGGTATCCGAGAGGAAAACAGGCAGGCAGTTATAATCGCTGCGGAGGATATTTTCAATTTCTGATTTACTCTTCTGGTTGCCTGGTTTAATGCCTGGCCAGCCGACCCATAAGCCGTTTTGCTGCTTGTGAAATGAAGAGAGGCCGGTGGCCAGACCGCCCACGCTGGGAAATATTTTCAGGGAACCCCTTTTGCGTGAAACGCTTACCGGTAGCCTGTTTGAAACAATAATTACCCTTTTGTCGTGAAGGTTATGTTCGCTATCAGTCACCGGAATCACCTCGTTTAGTAGTGTATTTAATTTACTGTTACCGTTAATTTAATCATATCATATCGGCAATATCTATTAAACAAAGGGGCTGAAGGACTGCCTGGTAGATAAAGATAAATTTTCCGCAAATAGATATTGACATATACTCATTAGCAGGTGTATTCTATTTATAGATATATACCCGTTTTAATTCCACACCTCTACAGGAGCCGACGGAAGTCGGTCGGAGGATAAAGTGAAAGTGGAATAGGGGAAATGTTATATATCGGAAAGGAGGTATCAGCAATGCCGGGATATGATGGAACTGGTCCCTACGGAGGAGGACCGATGACCGGAAGGGGACTCGGTTATTGTGCGGTACCTGCTCAGCAGACGGGCTACAATCCTCCAGCTTATGGATACGTGCCATATCGTGCTTACGGTCGGCCTCGTTTTGGCCTTGGTTTCGGACGTGGCTTGGGCAGAGGCAGGGGTCCTGGAGGCCGTGGATGGCGCAGTTAGTGGTAGCAGTAAAAAAATGATGCACTCTGAAAGGAGGTAGAAAGTTATGCCGGGTGGAGACGGTACAGGCCCGATGGGCTATGGCTCGCGCACAGGAAGGGCAGCCGGTTATTGCTCCGGTTATGGCATGCCCGGTTTTGCTAATCCTATGCCCCGTCGTGGTTTTCGCGGTCGTGGTTATGGATATGGTTATGCCGCTCCGGGGTTTAACGCGGGAGCATATGCTGATGAAAAAGAGTTCCTGAAAGCACAGGCTGAATCCCTGAAAGAAGAAATAAGCACGCTGGAAGCCAGACTTAAAGAGCTGGAAAAAACGGAACCAGAGAGCAAAGAATAAAGCGTGAAAAATTGGTTTTGTAATAAACAAAGCTAATCAGCACATAAGGTATATACTGTTACCAGGGTATATACCTTATGTGTTTTATACTTTTTATAAGATCGGCAGCACCGGTAGTTGCACAGCAGGATATTAAAGTTGATCATATTCGGTTTAATGCAGGTGGGTTGAGGCAATTACAATGGTGTTGCCAAAGTACTGGATCATATTATTGCTGCCGCATGACGGACAGGTGTGCCCCAGGCCTTTTTCTTTCTCGGCCAGGGATTCCCGTACCTCAGTTATTTTGCCGCAGTCCCGGCAAAGATACTCATAGGTTGGCATAGATCCGATCCTCCTCAAAAGATTGTTGAGCAGAGTAATTGTTGGATTCCCTGGGGTAGAAACCCAAGGTTAATGTTGCAAATAATGCTTCGTTATTTTTATTTTCGACAGAGCGTCAAAAATTCCTCCTCCAGTTGTACCAAGGCTGTTGACCGGCCTCACCGATGTTTTCTTTTAAGAAGTCAAATTGAAAAATTCGGTCAACAGTTCGTCCCGCAGTTTCGCCGGCAGCATATCCAGGACTGTGTTCAGGGCAGCCATTTGCTCGGGAAGATCGAGGCCGGTTAGGCCGACAGCCGGAATAATGGCCATGAAGACTTCTTCCACCGGTTTGCCGGCCACTTCGATGGCAATGCAACTTAACTCTTCTTTATTAACTTTTGAGCCATGCCTGAGCAAGTTTTCGACAACTGTGCGCAGATCGGCCAAAAATTTATCGATGTGCGGAACATTGGCCTGGGTCACGCTCACATGGAGATTTGGCGGAGAGCCGCCGTAGGCAAACTGTGGGATCATTTGCCAGCCCAGCAGTCGCATTTCGTCGTCAATTTCAAAGACATTTATTTTCTCAGAAACAATGGTGAACATGCACATGTCGGGTTTGCCCAGCACTTCGATACCTTCAATTTCGGTAATACCCTGCAAAATACTGCGCGTTGCTTCCTGGGAACGGCGCACTATATCACAGAATCCCTCTTCACCCAGGTAACGGAACATAGCCCAGGCAGCAGCAATGGGACCGCCGGTCCGGCTGCTCTGCGCTGTCGAATTAACAACCACATACTCGGTGGTTGCTGTACAGACAAACCAGGCGTATTTACGAAGGTCCCGATTGTGGTAAAGAATGACCGAAGCGTTTTTCGGGGTGTAGCCGTATTTGTGCAGGTCTGCGGAGATGCTGGTTACTCCCGGAACCGAGAAATCGAAATCCGGAATATTTTCCCCCATTCGCCTCATAATTGACAGGTAGATGCCACCCACACAGCCGTCGACGTGAAACAGGATCCCTTTTTCACTGGCCAGGGCAGCCATTTCGGCAACAGGGTCGATGGCACCATGGGAGAAATTGGGCGCCGACCCGACGGCAAGGATAGTGTTCGGGCCAAGCGCTTCGGCGAAGGCTGTCAAATCGGCCCTGTAATCATGCAGATCAACCGCAGTTTGTACCGCCTGCAGGCCGAAATAATGGGCAGCCTTGAGGAAGGCAGGGTGGGCGGTTACCGGCAAAACCATTTCCGGCGTCTCAATCTCCGGCCGGTTAACTCTGGCCCAGTCGCGGGCGGTTTTTACCGCCATTAGGATGCTCTCCGTCCCCCCGCTGGTTATATTGCCCACCACCTCATCGTCCGCCCGCAGCAGCTCGGCGACCGAGGAGACTACTTCCTTTTCCATTTTGCCAATGCTCGGGTACATATTTACATAAAGAGCATTGTGGGGCAGAAACCGGATGTAGGCTTCAACAGCTAAACTGTGGGCATCCTCGCCCGGATCGTACAGGCCGGTCATTACTTTACCGGTGCGCCAGTCAACATCCTTGTCCGTGAAACCGGCCATCACTTTCAGCACTTCTTCTTTTGGAACGCCGTGGGGCAGCAAAGCACCCATTAATTCTTCATCTCCTTTAACCGGATTTATTCTAACTGTTTAAAAGCAAGCTTTGGTTCCTGGGTGTTTGCCTGCAGGACCTGGAGCAAATAATTATGAGTCCAACAGGTGATTACCCGGACAATCCTCTCTAAATTGTAGCATATAACAGCGGCGAAAAGAATTAAATTATTTTAAAATGCATCTATATTTTTATTAATATGAATAAATTTAAATTGACGTGCAAAAGCAGACTGTGGTAATATCTTGGTAAGATGATGTAAATTTTAACCAATGGAGCTGTTGGCCGATGGGAAAAATAAAGACTCTGTCAATTAGTACTTATCTTGGCTACGGAGTTGGTTCAGTTGGCACCGGTATTTTTTCCACAGTCCCCGGTTTGCTCTTACTCAGTTTTATGATCCGTTATTTGCAGGTTCCGCCTGCCCTGGCTGGGACGGTGATCCTCATCCCGCGTCTCTGGGACGTGATTACCGATCCTTTTGCCGGGTCCCTTTCAGATCAGACCCGTACCCGCTGGGGAGCGCGGCGCCCCTGGATGCTGGCCGGTTCTCTAACTCTGCCGATTGTTTTTGCCCTGCTTTTCAGGGTGCCCGAACACAGCGGTATGGCTGCAGCCTGGTACCTCCTGTTCATTTATATTTTAGGGACTACTTTTTATACCATATACCAGGTCCCTTACGTAGCCATGCCGGCTGAAATGTCCGAGGATTATGACGAGCGGACGACCATTATGTCTTATCGCATTGCCTTCCTCACTGTCGGCATCCTGGTCGGCGGAGCTGCCGCTCCGGAGCTGGTCAGCGTAGCTGGCGGAGGTAGGGAAGGTTTTGCTTTCATGGGTATAGTAGTCGGGGTGTTGCTTTTCCTGACCATGATCGGGTCGGTTTTCGGTACCCGCCGGATACCGCATGTGGAACCTGTCCCTATCACGGCCAGTTTTCGCGAGCAGATCCGGGCCGCGGCTGAAAATAAACCCTTTTTCATCCTCTTTGGAGCCTATATAATACAGGTGCTGGGCATCGGGGCGATGTTGGCCGGAGTAGATTTTTTCTCCAGTTATATTCTTAACGACCCGGGACAGACCAGTGTCCTTTTTGTATTTCTGGTCGGTCCGGCCCTGATTACCATGCCCTTGTGGGTAAAGGTAGGCCATCGTGTGGGCAAATTGAAAGGCTACATGATCTGTACTGTTCTCTTTGCCCTGGGTGGTTTTGCCCTGGCCCTGGCCAACCCGGACCGCCTCTGGCTGGTTTACCTGATCGTCTTTATCATGGGTGCCGGTTATGCCGGGACCCAGCTCTTTCCCTTTTCCATGCTGCCCGATACGATCAGTGCCGACACCCTGCGGACCGGCCTGCGGCGGGCCGGGGCTTATACCGGAGTATGGACAGCCGCTGATAAAGCGGGATTTGCTGTCGGCCCGGCTATATTTGCTTCCATCCTGGCGGTGACCGGGTTTATGGAAACCGAGAGCGGTCTGATTATCGAGCAGCCTGCTTTGGCCTTGACCGGGGTCCGGCTGGGCTTTGCTCTCCTGCCGGCCTTTTTAATGGCAATCAGCCTTCTCCTGCTGCGCCATTACCGGCTTGACCCGGAAACAATTGCTGCTCTCGGGCTGGATGAAAAAGAACATAGAGGATAACTTAGTTATACGATTAACCTCACGAGTACATTTTTGAAAACTTTAGTTAAACTGCATAGCTGTGTTTGTTCGCTGAGTGTAAACAAACAGTCAGTAAAAGGCAGGCTACCGCTGGTTAGCCTTCTTTGCGGCCGGGCAGTTTTCCACCCACTACGGGAAAGTTGAAGACATAGCCATAGCCCTGGAAGCAGTGCTGCCTGACAGCACAGTCTTCAGCGGGCGCCGGTTACCCAAGACCGCTATTGGTTACTGTCCCGACCTCTTTTTACTTGATTCCGTTAACTTGTTTCTGTTGCGGCCGTTTTTTCACTGCGGATTGAGGGTAATTTTTTCTTCCAGTTGCCGCACCTCTTCGATTTTGAAAATCATCTCCTTGTATTCGCCGGCCAGCCACATCTCAGTCTGGTCGTTGTAATGCTCGCTCAGGAAATGCCCGGAGTTGCCGCCGGCGAGTACATCCATGCCCCTTTGCTCACTCATATCGACCATATAGCGCCAGGGGGCGGAGTGAGTTACACCGTAGGGATCGGGCATCTGGTAACTCATACTGGCCGGAGTGTTAAAGCTCCCACCAACTGGATAAGGACCCCGGTTGTAGAAATTTTTCAGCAAAGCAACAGAGCCCAGATTGTGTTCGAGAGTGATAGTATGGAGCTCGCCCCAGCGCCACTGAGACGGCTCACTGCCCATGAGATCCTGCAGGTTTTCTACTGTTGACTTGAAAGCAGAGACGATAATATCATTGCGTTCTTCTTTTTCGGCAGTGAAAACGTTATTGAACCAGCCTGATTTTCCATTTAAGAGCATGCGGTCGAAAGCGTTGGTACCAGCCCGGTTGGAGAGAAAGCGCTCGTAAAGATCGGAGCACATTTCGTCGGCGAAGGTATGTTCAATCATCTGCAGGTAAAGCATGTTGTAAATAGCCGGGCCTGCTTCACCGGCTTCTTCTACCGGTGTTCCAAGCCATTGTTCGAATATTGTCAGGGCGTCCCGTTGCAGCTCGTTAAGTTCGGCTTCCTGCAAAGCGGTACGCAATACCGGATTCAGGGTCTCAGCCTGGGTGTTGAAAAAGCTGGTCTGAGCCCGGATGATATCAACAAAATCAAGTTTGTTCCTTCCCTCCAGCTCACGCCATATGCCCATGGCTCGATAAGGCGGAGCCCATGAATAAGTTATAAAGTAGGGATAGTCATCATCCACTACGCGGTGGTTGGCGGTAACGATTATCCCTTCCGGTGGGTTGTAAAGAGTGGGCAGTTCATCCCAGGGAATGTAGCCGAGCCATTCGTACTGGTCACTGGTGCCGTCTGCCGGTAAAAGGCCGTCACCGCTCCTGCGGATGGGGATCAGCCCATTGGCCCGATAACCGATGTTCCCCTTGCGATCTGCATAAACGAAGTTCTGGGCGGGGGTCATGAAGTTTTCCAGGGCGTCGGTGAACTGTTCCCAGTTGTGGGCTCTCATCAGGCCGGGGAGGGCTTCAAATTCCCGGGTTCCCTCCAGGGCGGTCCAGCGCAGGGCCAGGGGAATTTCAAGATCGACGATGCTACTCACTACCGGCCCGAAACGGGTAATCATTACTTCCACCTGCCGGGGTTCCTCTTCACCTTTAACCGGCAAATATTCGATTATTAGATCGGCATCTATCCATTCTTCCATGTACAAATACTGTGTAGGATCATTGGTATTAAACTCAAGAATATAAAGGTCCTGGACGTCAGGCCCGGTATTAGTTACGCCCCAGGCGATATGCTCATTGAACCCGACGATAATGCCCGGAATGCCGGGGAACATTACTCCTGTGACATTGAAGTACTCTTCCAGGATCAAGTGAGAGGCATGCCAGATGGAGGGTAGGCCCATGCCGAGGTGCATATCATTGGCCAGGATGGCGCCCCTTCCAGGGGCCAGCTCTCCGCTGATTACCCAGTTGTTTGAACCAAGACCGGGGACGTAACTTGTTTCACCCTTTAAGTCGGCCAACTGCATCAAGGCGATCAGCGGCTCGAGGATGTCAGGATTGGGGGCTTCTCTGCCTTTTGGAAAGATATCTTTATAAATAGCAGGAGCAATAATCGGTCCCTCAGCAGGATAATCAGGAAAGATTTCCTGAGCCAGATCCAGGCCGACCTGCTCGATCAAGGCCATATGAAAAAGCTCGCTATCCATGTTGCTTCCCAGGTACCAGGACATGTAAACAGCAATTGACAGGCTGTCTTGTGGTGTCCACGGGGCGGGGCTGTAGCCGAGAAGGGCAAATTCTGGCGAGAGGTGGTTGCGATTGTCCTCAATGTAGGCGTTTACCCCGGCGGAATAGGCTTCCAGCAGAGCCAATGATTCCTGTTCCAGCAACTCGTAATTCTTTTCCGCTGCGCGTTTAAAGCCGACGGTCAGGGTAAATAAATCAGTTTCCACATAATCTTCCCCGAGTATTTCCGAAAGCCTGCCGCTTACTCCCCGTCTGCTCATGTCCATCTGCCATAACCGATCCTGGGCCTGGACATAACCCTGGGCGAAAAAAAGATCTTCCATGGTGGAAGCAATAATATGAGGGACTCCGTACTGGTCGCGGTATATTTCCACCGATGTTTCAATATCTGCGGTTATGTTGCCCCTTGTTTCAGGCAAACCTCTCCGGGCCGCTCTGTAGATCAAACCTGCGGTTACCACCAGGAGAACGAAGACAAAAACTAAAAGAACCCACAACCATCGTTTTCGCATCGTCTAATCCTCCTATCGCTTAATTTTTCATTATAGTCATATGATTTCGATAATTATATTCAGATTCCTTTTAAGGCAGTTTACATTGCAGTTTAGTTTGCCAAAGTGGTGAAGGGAAATCCTGTCGACATACGATGGGCTAACAATAACGCCGTTCAAACACAGGGTAACCGGAAAAGGACTTGCAATCTAAGCGCGAAACGTTTATATTTAGGTAGAGAAAAAAATAAAGCTGACTTATTTGCACGCGGGTGTAGCTCAATGGTAGAGCCCTAGCCTTCCAAGCTAGATACGTGGGTTCGATTCCCATCACCCGCTCCAACGGGCAACGCCGCGCTGATAGGCGCGGTTTTTTTATGAATCACTTAGATTGCGGCCAAAAGAAATAATTATGATGCGAAAAATCGTTATATACAAAAATAATTGCCACAGAGCGAAAATATTTAATGAAAATCGTCATTTTCAGGCCTTGAATAAAAAATAATGATCCTGCATAATGTTATTAGCACTCGAAATAAGAGAGTGCTAATATTAGCCTAAAATATGGGAGGGATAACCGTGAGAGACTTAATCAGGAGAACCAATGGTGGTGAAGTTGATAGGATCCGTTCGGGAATCGACCAGGTTTTTGCTGATGCCTTTTTCCGCAACTGGCCTTTGAGCGGACAGGGTGCCTTTCCGCCGGTAGATCTTTATAACACCGAAGGGTCGCTGGTTGCACTGGTTAGCTTGCCCGGGGCCGATATCAACGATGTTGAGGTAACTGCCAACAACGATACCCTGTCCATTCAGGGCGAAATCAAAGCGGAAACAGGAGAAGGAGAGTTGCTCTGGCAGGAACGCACCGGAGGTAAGTTCTACCGCAGTTTCAAACTGCCGCTGCCGATTAAAACGGATCAGGTTGATGCCAGCTTCAAAGCCGGAGTACTTCGGATAGAAATGCCCAAGGTTGATGAACTGAAGAGCAGAGCGATCAAGATAAAAGAAACGAAATAAAGGGAGAAATGCTGCTACATCAATAGCCGGGAAAATAATTTTCCCGGCTATTTTACGTACCGATTGTTCAAGAATCCCTTTTGCGTTAAGATAGTAAATGAGGTTGATCAATTGATCTCAAAGGGCATATTAATTAAGAAGGGTGTTATAAAAAATTCTATTGGGCAGATGAGACTGCTGCATACCTTTCCCCAATGTTATACAGGTTTCTATGAGTGTCCGGGCAGGATTTTTTAAGCGGGTAGTTCAGGATAAGGTTGTTTTTCAAGGATTTACAGATCTCAATCAGGAAAAGAGGAGCTGAAGATGAACAAGCTAAAAGATTCTCCCGGCGGTAGCCGGATTGTAATTACGGTGATTGGGCCCGACAGGGTTGGTATTATTGCTGCGGTTTCAGCCATCCTGGCTGAAAAGGGAGTCAACATTCTTGATATCAGCCAGACCATCATGCAGGAATTTTTCGTCATGGTCCTGATGGCGGATATGAAGGAGGCAACAATTGACCTGGTCAATCTTAAAGATCTCCTGGCCCGCAAGGGTGAAGAACTAAGAGTACAGATTGATGCCCAGCATGAAGATGTTTTCAACTTCATGCACCGCATATAGGAGGGAGAAAAGTGCTAACGATTGAAGAAATTCTTGAGACGATCAAAATGGTCCAGGAAGAAAACCTAGATATCCGCACTATAACCATGGGCATCAGCCTGCGGGACTGCAGTGATTCAAATTATAAAGCAGCCTGCCGAAAAATTTATGATAAAATAACGCGCCTGGCCGGCCCTTTGGTCAAGACAGGTGAAGAAATTGCCCGGGAATATGGCCTGCCCATAGTTAACAAACGTATTTCGGTTACACCCGTTGCCCTGGTGGCCGAAGCAAGTTCCATTGACGATTATATCGAGTTTGCACGCACCCTTGACCGGGCTGCCGAAACGGTGGGCGTAAACTTTATCGGTGGTTTTTCCGCTTTAGTCCACAAGGGTTTTACCGGCGGGGATATTAAACTGATCGAATCAATTCCCGGCGCCCTTAGTGCTACCGAAAGAGTTTGCTCCTCTGTTAACGTGGCCACATCACGGGTGGGCATTAATATGGATGCCATAAATATGTGCAGCCGGATCATCAAGGAGACGGCAAAGCTGACGGAGAAATACGATAGTATCGGCTGTGCCAAGTTGGTTGTTTTTGCCAATGCGCCTGAAGACAACCCTTTCATGGCCGGAGCTTTTCACGGCATTGGTGAGCCCGACTGTGTAATCAATACCGGAGTGAGCGGCCCGGGAGTGGTGAGGAGCGCTGTCAGGAAACTGGGCGATGGTGCAGATCTTGGGGCACTTTCGGAGACAATCAAAAAGACTGCTTTTAAAATAACACGCATGGGCGAGCTGGTGGGAAGAACGGCGGCGGAGAGGCTCGGCGTGCCTTTCGGCATTGTCGATGTTTCGCTGGCGCCGACCCCTGCTGTCGGTGACAGTGTGGCTGAGATTCTGGAAGAAATGGGTTTAGAACACTGCGGTGCCCCAGGTTCAACTGCTGCCCTTGCTTTGCTCAATGATGCGGTAAAAAAAGGAGGAGCGATGGCTTCTTCTTACGTTGGCGGACTGTCGGGAGCCTTTATCCCGGTCAGCGAAGATGCGAAAATGATCGATGCCGTCGATGCCGGTGCCCTATGCCTGGAGAAGCTGGAAGCAATGACTGCTGTTTGCTCCGTAGGCCTTGATATGATCGCTATTCCGGGTGATACCCCGGAAGAAACGATAGCAGCCATTATTGCCGATGAAGCGGCGATTGGCGTTTTTAACCACAAGACCACAGCCGTGCGGATCATTCCGGCGGCAAACAAAAAAGTGGGTGACCGGGTTGAATTCGGCGGCCTCCTGGGACATGCGCCGGTGATGGCGGTAAACAAATTTTCTGCGGAGAAATTTTCCCGCCGCGGCGGTCGTATACCCGCCCCCATTCACAGCCTCCGCAACTAAAATATGCCAGGAGGACGGAGGAATTGACACATGTTTTCCTGACAGAATCGGATTAAATTGAAGTTGGTTCCGGCATAACCGGCTCAAATTTATACTTTTCTGTACTTTCCACAAACAGCATTTGCTTTCCGCCATACTCGACCCCAGCGCATAGGCTGGTATCAGAGTAGATAATCTTATTGCCGGTCCTCTCTTTTAGTTCAACATGAACTATGCCCTGCAGGTTTTCCTGGACCAGGGGAACCATCCTGTCACCGCGTGGCCCGTTGAGAAGGATAAAATGACCCGGGCTGGTTTCACAGTCAACGGTAAGGCTGTGCCTGGCATTGTGCAGATTCAGGGTAATATCGGTTCCTTTTTGGATTATATCCACACTGCTCTTATTCATTGTTGTGAATTCATAGAAGGTTTGGTTCACGAAGAGGCCGACCAGGAAACCCCTGAAGCTGGTAAAGAGAAAGGGTATATGACCAAGTGAACAGCTCAGGGAAGCGCGCTCTTTACCGAAATGGTTGCCCTGGATCCAGACCCAGGAAAAGGGGAATGAAGAACCCCAGTTTTTCTCGATGTAGCCCCTGCCGCCGTCAAAATTGATCTTTTCACCATCGATAACAAGGGTTCCGCTGAGATCAAAATCCATGGAGCAAACCTGGCTGTAGCACTGCATCCTGGGAATATAATTATAAAAACCCATGCTACCGGGGCTGATGATATTGTCCGGCCAGCCCAGGTGGTCGTCAAAATTGAGCTGCCCGCTCAAATAAACGTCCGGCCTGTCCAGGGCAAGATTAATTCCGGCCATTCCGAACCTGCTGTTGCCAATTGTTATATCAAAAACATCTTTTTCTGCTGTGAAATCGGATGCGGGAAAACGGACATAGTGATAGGTTCTTTTAACACCGTCAACAATCTGGATAAAGGCGTGCGAATCCCTATCGTCGGATCCGAAAAATATTCCCGGAATAAAGGCAAACACCCGCTCCATTTTTTTGTCGGCCAGCTTAAAATACCAGCCTTCGAAATAGCTTTTACCCATTCGGCCGTGATAGAGATTGGGGTAACGGAAACTTTTTAAGTTCATCTTTTCCCCTCGCTGTATTATGTCCGGTTCATTCAATAATGTGTCAATTTCTACGTTCCCATGACACCATTGACATGTTTTGAGTGTATTATTTTATCCCTGGATACTTTTCGCGCAGCTTTTTCTCCAAATCCTCGCTGAAACCGGGCGGCTGATGTTCGGCCAAAATGCGCCGGGCCTCTTCGTGGGCCCTGGTGAAAGCGTTTTTGGAGCCTGCTTCTTCCCAGACACTGCGCGGTTGCCTGTCGGCAAGCTTGGGGAAATAAAACTCGCTGCGCACATGTTCCACGGTATGCGATTTATCCAGGAAATGGCCACCGGGACCGACTTCGGCAATAATATCGGTGGCCAGGGTTTCTTTGTTTACCTCGACCCCTTTTACTGCCCGCAGGGCCATACCCACCGAGTCGTTATCGACGACCATTTTTTCATAGGACAGGGTGGTGCAGAATTCAAGCAGGCCGAAAGCATCGTGAATGTAGTTGCAACCCGAAAGGGCAACGACCATCGCCGTGTTGGCGCTTTCGTAACCAGCCTGGGCATCCACTACCTTTGAGTCGGACATTCCGCCGGTCCCGTAAATCGGTATCTTGTAATACTGGGCCATCTGGGCGCAACCGGCATTTATGAGGGCCGATTCGATACTGCCGGCCATATATGTGCCTGTACGCATATCCATGATGCTGGATGTGGAACCGTAGATGGTGGGGTTACCCCGGTTAACCAGCTGGGCCAGAATTAAACCGCCCAAAGATTCGGCGTTGTTCAGGGCAATGGTCCCGGCCAGGGTGACCGGTGAGTTGGCACCGGCCAGCGGCTCGGAGGGGGTGGCGATGGGCAGGCCGCGCCTGGCTACTTCGATCAAGAAATCAGTATAAGTTACTTCCATCAGCAGGGGGCTCATCATCAGGGTGATGAAGGAGACGAAGGGACGTTCCCGCAGCTTTTCGGCTCCTCCGGCGATATCTTGAGCCATTTCGATAACGGCCCGCAGCCCTTCCATGGTATATATGCCGCCCATCACATGTTTGGATGTATTGGCCAGGGCGTGGTAAAAGCGGTTTATGTCAACGTCTTCAGCAGGCACATCATTGGGATAGCAGTTGATAACAAAAAAGGCAATGTTGTCGAGGGCGTCAGTCATTTTGGCATAGCCTGCTACATCCCTTACTTCGGTGCGCCGTTTGTGGCCTGTTTCCAGATCGAGCGTATTGAGAACCGTCCCCCCGGTTCCCAGGTGGACATTGGCCCCTTCCAGGAGGATGTCGTACTTTTCTTCCCGGCCGCAGAGGACTAAACTGGAGGGCGTTGAATCGACGGCATCCTCGATCATCGTCCGCGGAATCTTGACAATCCTGCTTTCATGATCGACAGCAGCACCGCTTTCGGCAAATATCTGCCGGGCTTGCTCGTTATGCATTTTGATCCCTACTTTTTCCAGCAGGTAAACCGAAGCTTCGTGGACTGCCTTGATATCGGCATCGCTGAAAACCCTGAAGCTGCCTCCCTTGAAGTGCTTAAACATGTTCAAACTCCTTTCAGGATAAAGCTTTTTTGCAGTTTTTCGATTACTTCCTAGCATACCATAACGGGGGAAACATTAAAAGAAATTTCACAGAATATTTGTTATATACAGGTAATTTATGTTATTATATGTTAATTATCGAATGAACTGTTTATAATCCTCATTCCGGGGGCGATACGAAAAGAATAATAAAGTATATTACAATGGGAAGGAACAATCTCCTGGCCGGGGAATTTAAATAAAGCCGGTTATTTTATTTACTGGGAGGCCGATTAGATGTGTGATACCATGGTAGCCCTCGGCAATGCCACGCTTGATGGGACAGTAATATTTGCCAAAAACAGCGACCGCCAGCCTAATGAACCGCTGTTGACGATACGGGTGCCCCGGAAAACTTATCCTCCCGGAAGCAGGCTCCAGTGCACCTATATTGAAATCGATCAGACTTCTGAAACCTTTGAAGTTCTCCTGCTTAAACCCTCCTGGATGTGGGGGGCTGAGATGGGCGCCAACGAATTCGGTCTCAACATAGGCAATGAAGCCGTGTTTACCCGTGAAAAACAGGGTCCTGAAGCCCTGCTGGGCATGGACATGCTGCGCCTGGCCCTGGAAAGGTGCCGAAACAGCGAAGAAGCCCTGGCTCTAATTGTTGGGCTTCTGGATAAATACGGCCAGGGAGGTAACTGCGGTTATGAAAAAAAATTTTTCTATCATAATTCCTTTTTGATTGCCGATCCCGGTTCGGCCTGGGTCCTCGAGACGGCCGGCCAATACTGGGCTGCAGAAAAAGTGAAGGATATCCGCTCCATATCCAACCGCCTGAGCATCGGTTCCCGCTTCGACCGCAGTCATCCAGATCTGATCAAGCATGCCATCGATAAGGGTTGGTGTAAAAGCGAGGCTGATTTTAATTTTGCCCGTTGCTACACAGATTCCCTGATAACCCGCTTCAGCGGATCCCTGCAGAGGCAGAAAATGAGTGGTGAACTGCTGGAAAGGGAAAAGGGACGGATCACCATGCAGACCATGCGCACCATCCTCCGCTCCCATGAAGAGGGGCTGGAGGGAAACCAGTTTTCCCGGCATTCGCTGAAGAGCGTCTGCATGCATGGCGGGTTTCTCTATGGCGATCATACCACCGGCAGCTATATAGCTTCCCTCCATGAAAAGCGGCCCACTTATCTGATCACCGGTGCTTCGACCCCCTGCCTGGCTCTTTACAAACCTTTCTGGATGGTCGATGGGGAGAACTTTTCTTTCAACGAGGATGAAGATGAGGCAGCAGTAGATTTCTGGCTGAGGCGGGAACGCCTCCATCGATTTGTTCTTGAAAATAAAATTTCCCCCCTGCAGGCTTACCTGGCAGAGCGGGATCGGATTGAGCGAGAAGTCGATCACCACCTGGCAGAAACCGACAGCAAATCGGCGGATGAAGCTCGGCTGAAAGAAATTATCGACGACGTGCTGGCTGCAGAAGAAAAGCTTCTCGATGAAACCTTTGCCGAAATTAAGTATCCCGAAAAGCTTGGTAAAATCCGGGGCAACCTCTATTTTCGTTTTTACTGGAAAAAGCAGAACGAAAAGCTTTTCTCCCGTCACGGGATGAGCCGATCTCACGGTGTTCCATCAGAACGGAGGATTTGATACATTTTTACCTATATCCAGCCACGCAAAACCATGGCGTCGGCGATGCGTTTCACGGCCACCATGTAAGCTGCCTGGCGCATATTGACATGACGCTTCTCCGAGGTGTCGTAAACTTCATGATATGAGGAAGACATTTTCTTTTTCAGGCGCTCGAAAACCTCCGCTTCATCCCAGTAGAGCATGCTGAAGTTCTGGACCATTTCGAAATATGATACTGTCACCCCGCCGGCATTGCAGAGGAAATCGGGCAGCACCTGAATCCCCATGTTAAACAGGATATCATCAGCTTCGGGGGTGGTCGGACCGTTTGCCAGCTCGGCTACTATTTGGGCTTTTACATCAGGGGCATTCTTTTTGGTAATAACATTTTCGAGGGCGCTGGGGCATAGAATATCGACATTTAAACTGAAAAGATTGCCGTTGATCAGTGGTTCCGCTCCCGGGAAGCCGGCAACCGAGCCGGTTTCGGCCTTATGTTTGTAGACTGCTTTCGGATCAAGCCCGTTTTTGTTGTAAATTCCTCCCCCCTTGTCGGTAATGGCTACTATTTTGCAGCCATAGATGTTGTTGGCCAGGTAAGCAAGGTTGGAGCCGGCATTCCCGTAACCCTGAATAGCCAGGGAAGCTTCTTTAAGGTTTAATCCCGCCGTTTTTGCAGCTTCGACAATCACATAGAGTGCACCCCTGGCGGTGGCGGTATTTCTGCCAATTGAACCACCGATATCGAGGGGCTTTCCTGTCATTACCCCGAACTGGTTTTTACCGGCTAATTTTGAGTACTGATCCATCATCCAGGCCATAATCTGGGGATTGGTGTAGACATCAGGTGCCGGAATATCTTTATCCGGGCCGATAAAACTCCATATTTTATCAACATACCCCCTGCTCAGGCGCTCCAGTTCGCCGGCTGACATCTCCTTGGGGTTGCAGATAATGCCGCCTTTTGCCCCACCCAGGGGCAGCTCCAGCAGGGAGCATTTCCAGGTCATCCAGGCCGCCAGGGCCCGGATAGTATCGATTGTTTCCTCAGGGTGGAAACGTATGCCACCCTTGGTCGGGCCCAGAGCATCGTTATACTGCACCCTGAAACCTTTAAAGACCTTCAGTTTCCCGTTGTCCATTCTCACCGGTATGGAAACCTGGATTTCCCGCATCGGGTTGCGGATTATTTCGTGTATATCATCGGGCAAATTAAGCAGCGCTGCGCAGATACCGCACTGTTTCTGCACGACTTCAAATACATTTTCCTGGTCGCTTTCGATTGGCTCGATCTGGTTTGCCTGACTCATATTAGCACTCACCTTTTCTTGGAATTAGGAATGATTATTAATTAATGCAGGGGAAAAATTTTCTTATTAATATAACTCTAACTGGCTCAGATGTCAAAAAATATTCATTGCCGTAAGAGGTTTCTTTATATTCCCAACCTCTCAGGACCTGTTTTAAACCTGCTTCACGTCTACACTAACTTCTGCGACAAAAGGGAGCGTGTTCCACTGAGATCTCTACCGGTATTGCCGTCAGGATCCATTTATCCAAAATAGATTAACCCGACGGAGACGGCTTTCCTCGCTCTATCTATCTTGCTAGTGCGCTTCAGGCAGGTCGGCGGGTTGGTGAAAAAGCAAATCCTGGCATAAACAGGGAGACTAAGCTCGACCTGGGACGGGCTGGAAAAGAGGAACTGGTTATTTCCTTCGGCAGGGCTAAACCGGAAAGCGATTTCTCGTTGGAAGGATCTTTATCTGATTATGATCTGGTAGTGGCCAACCGCTGGCAGAATAAACTGTCTTTTTACCGGCGGGGCTGGAAAGCCCTGTTTCAGCGCAGGCTGGCGGTAGAAACGATTATCAGCTGCACACCACCCGGGATCATGAAGGCTGATGACAGGATCTGTTCGGCCAGAGAACTGCATGACGGCGACATATTCGAAAGCGGCGGCTATATCTTCCGCTACCGGGCCGATTTTGCCGGAGGTGCCGGGGCAAAGGATAAAGGAGTAAACATTCTCAACGGCAAGATGTGAAAATGTGAAAGTTTCCATGGACAGGCAGGGCAACGAGTGTTATTATAAATAAAATTGAATATTCTATTCGGGTGTCCCCTGTGGATGAAAAGGGAAACCGGTGCAAGTCCGGTGCGATCCCGTCACTGTAAGCACGAGCCAAATCCAGCAAGGCCACTGGCGAAAGCCGGGAAGGCGGAAGCGGCAATGACTGCAAGCCAGGAAACCTGCCTGAATAGTGCGCAACATTTTCCCCTTCGAGTGAAAGGGCTGGTCGTTTACAGCGCCGTTTCAGGATCCTTTCGGTGCTTTTTTATTTGAGATCAATACCGGTCTTTGCACTCTAAGGCCGGTTTTTTATTCAGCCGGCAGAGTTAAAATTGTTAATGTCCCGGAAGGCTGCCGTCTTTTTTACTTCTTTCTCCGGCAGGCTGTTCAGCATAAACCTGTTCCGGGATTGCTGCCCCGGAAGCCCCTTCCCGAAAAAGGATGGATGATTTTATTCAGGGAAGGGGCGGGGCCCATTTCTTGCGGAGCATTTCAAGAACGTGAGACTTTTTGAATATTTATCGCACTTTTGTTAATTTATAATTCAGGGGAGGTTTTTAGATGGAAAAAGGATATGTCCAGATCTATACCGGTGACGGAAAGGGGAAAACTACTGCTGCCCTGGGACTGGGACTGAGAGCGGTTGGAAGTGGATTCAGAGTGATCATGTTTCAATTTTTGAAAGGATCGCCCAGCGGGGAATTAAAGAGTGTTACCATGCTGGGGGAAAATTTTGAGATTATTCGCCTTGCAGAAAGCAAAAAATTTTCCTGGACGATGAACGAGCAGGAAAAAAATGAATTGAAAAAGAACATGCAGGGAGAGCTTGAGCAGGTAAGGAAAGTGCTGGCCAACAAAGAGTGCGATCTTTTAATCCTGGATGAAATCATGGCGGCAATTCATGGCGAGCTGCTTTCGGTGGAAGATGTCTGCGCCCTGATTGATCTCCGGCCACCCGGCATGGAAATGGTTTTAACCGGTCGAAGCGCCCCGAATAAGCTTATCGACCGGGCTGATCTAGTGACCGAAATGCGCTGTATCAAACACTACATTAACGAGGGTGTCTATGCCAGGGTTGGTATAGAGAAGTAAGATTATGTTTCATCTGTTTCTGCTGATAATGGAGGATGTTATACCCGGGTCTCCAGATTGAACTATTTTTGTGGTGAAGGATTGATTTTATGAAACTGGAAGGTAACTGTCGCAAAACAGCCATGGGCATAATGCCCGGGCCTGGCTGGCACCGGCACGCTGCTGCCTTATTAATGCAGACAAAGAAGAGACGGTAAACAAATCATTTCGTCTCCTGTGTAAAGTAGCAGAGTACTTTAAAAAGCAACTTTGAGTCAGCATCCAAATACTTGAGATCAGCAAGAGGGATTAAGGAATAAATTTTTTCAATCCTTTGATGGTAATAGTTCGAGTATCATATTCGATCAGGCCTTCCCGGCTCATTTTTTTTAATTCTCTTCCCAGTGAAGGCCGCTGAACGCCAAATCTTTTCGCCAGTTCTTTCTTAGATAAGGTCAGCTTGATCACCTCACTATTCTGCAGGTGATATTCATATTTCAGGTATCGGTAATCTGTTCCTTTATCGTTTTCAGCGATATTGTCTTGATTTTATCGGCCAGAATAACAGTGCGATCGGAGACAGCGCCGAGAAAAGAAACCAGAAAATGATTGTTGTTCCGGCAGAGCCGCAAAATCAACTGGCCGGGCATGTGGAATAACACTGTTTTTTCTTCGGATACTACCGTCAGGGGGTAAGTGTTGCTACTCGAGAAGATAATATTGGCGCCGATAAGATCACTGCTGAAAAAGGTGTGGATGGAGAGAATATTCCCCTCTTTGCTGATTTTTTTACTGATACTTTTCCGTTGAGAATAATGTCTGCTGAATGGCATTTTTCATTTTGCAAATAAATAATTTGTCCTTTTTTTCCAGAAGAGCTGTGGCATCGCTATCTTTGCCCCTACGGAGCCATACTGGGGCTGCCAGGATCGGTCTCAAAATTCGCAACGGTTATTGATCAGGAAAAATGCAACCGCTGTGGCAGATGCATAAAGGTTTGTCCTTCGGGAGCAATAGAAGATAATGATGGCGAATTCATAATTGTCAAAAACAGATGCCGTGTGTGCCTGGACTGTCAGGCTGTATGCAAACAAAATGCGATTAGCTATCACTGGTAAAATAAATCAGTCTGTCAGAAAGATTGGGCTGGTCAGGGACAGCCACTATATTTCCTGCAGCCCTTCTTATTTTTTTAAAAATGGTTTGTGCCCCAGTACATAAACGCCTGTGCCAGTGCATTTCATTTTTTTCATCCGCAAACCACCTTTTTGCAGAAAAAGAGAAATATCATTTTCTGCCCCGGAAATGGCACAGCCGCCGAAAGAGAATGAAGCGAGGAAATAGCCACCCGGTTTTAAAATCCTCACTGTTTCCAGCAGGTACATTGGGGCATTCGAAGTAATGATAAGATCAAAATGGTCTTCTTCGTAATCGAGACGGCGGGTGTTTCCCTTGATAAAATGGATGTTAACAATTTTGTTTTCTGCTGCTTTAGCTTTAGCAACGGCCAGCATTTCCGATGATTGATCTACAGCATCGATTTGAACCTCCTTATTTAATCATTTGTTATTTGCGTCAGGTCGGTGGGCTTAATCACTTTTTCCATGATCTGACCGATAATAATCACCGCAGTGAGAGTTAGTACAAAGCGCAGAATGGTAAAGGGGAGCCCCAGGAATTCCATCTCTGCTACTAGCTGGGGAATTTTAATTGCCGCCCAGGCGCCGAGAAAGATAACAATATTGGATATACGTGCGCCCTTGGCAAGCAGTGAACCGGCCAGGGGAAAGGCGATATACAGGGGGCCGGTGGGCAGAGTCCCCATCAGGAAAGAAAAGAAAATCCCCTTTATACCGGAGCCGCTTCCGATCAGCTGTGTTATTTTTTCTTTTGGCACCCATATTTCAAGTAAACCCATCAGAACAAAAACCGGCGGAATAACCAGGACCATCTCCTTCAGATAATCGAGAGCCACATCTGTAGAACGGGCGGCGATATCCGGCAGCCAGAACCACAGTAATATAAATACAGCGGCCATCAAGAGAGGGGCTTTGAATTTCTTAATTATGATCATGTCAGGATCACTCCCATCACAGCGGCGATGATCAGGGCGGCGATGAAGCTCATCCCGTTTCGCAGTAAAGTAAATTTCTTACCCAGGGCTTTGATTTCCAGCGGTGCTGTAACAAAGCCAACCATCACAAGGGTGGTAATGAAAACGGCAATGGTAGTTACCGTTGCCCCGGCACGCAGCAGTGAACCGGCCAGGGGAAAAGAGATCAAAGCCGGAATAAGAGTAACAGCACCAAGGACGGCTGCGGTGGCTGTAGCCATCAGGCCGGCTTCTTCACCCACGAGGCGTGATATGGTTTCCGGGGGCAGGATGCCCAGGATCAGGCCAACCACCCCGACGATAGCCAGAAGGCCCGGGGCCATTTTCCAGAGAGCCCTGGCGCCGACTATAAAGGCTTTTTTAGTTTTTTCCCTGCTCTTGAGCAAAGAAAGACCAACACAGAGGGCCAGTAAGATATAGACAATGATGGTGGTCATTCTAATCATTCCTTTCGCCTGTTTTCTCAACCCACTTAACTACATGGTAGGAACAGGTTAGATAGCCTTGATCCTGTATAATTTTTAGTTATTTTTAGTTATACTGGATGGCCAGAACTACAAGCCGTGTTTTTGCCCGAATCTGCCTTTCCTGGCCCGGTTCGATGAATGAGAGGCCCCCGGCGGAGATGGCTGCTTCTTCACCGCCTGCCGAGATAAGACCCTCACCTTCGACGATATAAAAAGCGGTGCTGCGTTCCATGACGCAGGGAGGGACAGCCTGCCCTGGTTCGAAGCATATTGTCAGCATTTTGAAATTTTCGGTTACTTTCAGCTCTTTTTTTATATGGCTCTGCGGTTCGAACTCCTTTAAATTGGCGAGATTTAATAGCTGCATAAAAATTTTCCTCTCTATCCAACAAGATAATCATTGCTGGATTCTGTAGTTTATTTTTTCAAACGTTGTGGGTATTAGACTATTTCTGCTCCGCTGCATACTTTTTTTCATAAACATCGAGGAATTTTTGGAGGGTTGAAACTCGGCGTCGGATCTTTGCCGCCCACATATGCAGGCATTCTTTGCCGTCTGCGGTCATTGAATATACCTTACGGGCTGGGCCTCCCCTGCCAGGTATTAGTTTTGATTCCACTTTGCCGTCTTCTTCAAGACGTCGCAGATGCCGGTAAACCATGCTCGGATCGGGAGGAATGTCGACAAAGGCCAGGCTGTTCAATTTTTCCACAATTTCATAGCCGTGAGCCGGTTTTTCGTCGAGCAGAAAGAGGATGCATGGGACGATAAACCCCTCAATTTTTAAATTATGATCATGACATCCGCAGTTGCCGACATCACACATGGCAAAAGCCTCCCGTATTGTTTACTTAACAGTAGTGGTAGTATACCACTACTGGTGTGTTGAGTCAACAGCATTAAGGCTCTTTCCTTATAGATTGGTTGTGTAACTGCAAATTGGGAATATGTGGATAGGATGCTGTTGTTTCCAAGGGGGGTGAGATTATTTTTTTACTGGTGCCCGCCAATATTTTATTACTGTTTTTCTTTTATTAAAGTTCCATGTGTGAAAAGAGGCTTCCGGCGAGCAGATATAGCAAAACGATGAGCAGGAGCGTAATTGCCAGTGGCCCGGTCATTGTGGAAGGGCTTGCTGTGCCGTCGATTAAAGGTTTCATCAGGGCCAATAAAGTATTGGGGTAAAAGTCGGCAGCTGCTGTTTCGGAGACTACCAGGTTAAACAGTCCACTTAAAAAGAAAATTATTACTGCCAGGCCTCCGGCTGCCAGCTGGCTTTTGAGAACGGCGGAGAATGCGAAAGTAAGAGTGGCCAGCAGCAGGGTATAGGCGATCAAAGCAATGGTAGCCCAGATCGAACCAGCCATGGGGGGCTGGCCCATTAGTGTCATTGTGTAAAGATAGGCCAGGGTGCTGCAGATTAATAAGCCGATGGTAACAAAGGTGAAAAGGACAGCGATCTTGGCCGTAAGGTACTGCCAGCGGCCAATGGGTTTACTGAGCATCCATCCGGCAACCCCTGTTTCCTTTTCCCGGGCTACAGTACCCATGACCATGAAAATCAGGACCAGGACCCCCATCTGTGAAACGTCGGAGAGGTAGCTGAAAAAAGTCTCTTCGGGGGTGGGATCGGGCATAACTATTTCCACCCCTTCGGCAAAGCGGGCCATAATCTCATTCATGTACTTCATCATCGGCGGGTCGAGCAGGGCGAAAAAGAGCACAACCAGCAAAAATGCAGGATAGCGGAAGCTGCGCCAGTTCCATTTGAATTCTTTCATTAGCAGAACGGTCATGGACGGTCCACCTCCCGGCGGTGGTTTTCATCAAGCACTCTGAAAAAAGCTTCTTCAAGATTGGTGTGGTTTGGAGCGAATTCTGTAACGGTAATACCCTGTCGGATCAAGGTCGGGAGCAGTTTCTCAGCCATGGCAATCGATTCTCCCGGTTTGGAGATTACCAGGAGTTTGTCCTGCTGTGGGCTTACTTCTCTTACAGCGGGATTTTTCCTGATCATGGCGGCTGCTTCGGCCTGCTGATCCGAACGAACGGCGATCAGGTACTGCTCCATGGCGTAACGGTTGAGCAGTTCACCGGTGCCGGCATCCAGCAGTTTCCGCCCCCTGTCAATGATTGTTACATGATCACAAACTTTTTCCACATCGGCCAGGATGTGACTGGAAAAGAAGACTGTGGCCCTGTTTCTGAGCCTGGAGATGATTTCAAGGACCCTGCGACGGCCTTCGGGGTCGAGAGCCGAAACTGGTTCATCAAGGATCAGCAGTTCCGGTTCGGGCAGAAGGACGGCGGCAATACCTAGACGTTGCTGCATGCCCCGTGAGTATGTGCTGACCCGGCGGTTGGCGGCATCGTCAAGCTGGAAATATTTTAAGAGGCGATCAATTCGTGTCTGGCTCAGGTTTTTTTCTAACCTGTAGATGCTGGTAACCAGCGTAAGCGCTTCTTTTCCGGTCAATCCCTCGGGGAAGACCGGATCCTGTGGCAGGTAGGTAGTATAGCGCAGGTAATCCAATTTTTGGCCAAACTTGAGCGGCATGCCGAGAACACTGACTTCTCCGGCATCGGCGGCGATCAATCCAAGAATAATTTTTATGGTCGTGGTTTTACCGGCGCCATTGGGCCCGAGGAAGCCGTGGATGCTGCCCCGCCTGACCTGAAAATCAATGCCCCGGAGGGCGGAGTGATGATCAAATTGCTTGGACAGCCCGCTGACAAAGATGGCATTTCCTTTAATCTTATTCCTCTCCCCTGCCGAATACCAGGTAGATAATCGGCCCAAAAATATTGATGAAAACGATAATCAGAACCCAGGCCCACCGGGGGAGGCCTTTAACCTCTCTGTGCCTGATCAGGTCGATGATAGCCCAGACCATGAGCAGGATTTGCAAAACCAGAAGGGGCCAGAAAATCTTCAGTAGATCCAGGACTTCCTGCAAAGTGGATCACCTCCGTTTTGGATGTCAAGCACCGGTTTTTACTTCATGGTAAGCCCATTCAAGCCACTGCATGGCCAGGGCCAGGTTTTCTTTGTCTACTGTTGCGCCGCACCAGAACCTGAGTCCGGAGGGAGCATCGCGATAGGAAGCGGTATCGAAAGCCGCTTCTTCCGCTTCCAGCAAACCGACAAGATCCTTGAGTTGTTCGGCATCCAGGTCCACGATCAGGCAGACGCTGGTATTTGATCTGACAGCTGGATCAGCTGCCAGAAAATTAATCCAGTCATGTGCTTCAACGAAGTTTTCAATCACCTGCAGGTTTTCTTTACTCCTCCTGATCAAGGCCGGAAGACCACCAATTTTTTCAGCCCAGTCCAGGGCATCCAGATAGTCTTCAGTGCAGAGCATGGAAGGGGTGTTGATGGTTGATCCTTCAAATATGTCCTTAATCAGTTTCCCCTTTTTGGCCAGACGGAAGATTTTCGGCAGCGGCAGGGGTGGGGTGTAGTTTTCGATCCGCTCGACTGCCCGTGGAGAAAGGACCAGCATACCGTGGGCAGCTTCGCCTCCCAGCACTTTCTGCCAGGAAAAAGTGACCACGTCCAGCTTTTCCCAGGGTATTTCCATGGCGAAGACCGCTGAAGTGGCATCACAGAGAACGAGGCCTTTCCTATCGGTGGGAATAAAATCACCACCAGGTATTTTTACTCCACTTGTTGTTCCGTTCCAGGTCAGCACTACATCGTGGTCGAAGTTAATTTGTTTAAGGTCGGGCAGGAAACCATAATCGGCGGTAATAACATTTACTTCAGGTAGCTTGAGCTGCTTTTCGATATCGTCTGCCCAGGTCTTGCCGAAAGATTCGAAATAGAAGACATCGACCGGTTTTGGCCCCAGAAGGCTCCACATAGCCATTTCAAATGCTCCAGTGTCTGAAGCAGGGACGATACCGAGCATATAGTCAGCAGGCATTCCCAGGATTTTTTTAGTTTTTTCTATTGCTTTTTTCAGGCGTGCTTTCCCTTCCTTGCTGCGGTGGGAACGGCCTAAAAGATCTTTTTTAAGTGAGGATAAATTGTAGCCTGGTCTTTTAGCACAGGGCCCTGAAGAAAAATTCGGGCAATTTGGTTTTCGTTGTGGTTTTAAGGACATGGTCAAGAACCTCCGGCATATTATTATAGTCGTTTCTTCAGCAATAATAATATATCAGTAAGAGTTGTTAGTAAAGTGATTGGCAGTCTGTCTTTTTCGGGTTGCTTTATTTGATTTTCCAAAAGTGATGATTATTTACTTACTGAAGTTACCTGTTCTCTCAGTTTACCCTTTTAACTAATCTGTACTTGTTGCCCTGTGGTATAATTATTTTATCCAAATGATAAAGTTTCTCAAAATGGATGGATTTTTGCTCGCACTGAATTGACAAGCATAACAACATAACCATCGTGGTTCAAAAGGACGGGATATTCAATGCGCCGGATTGTTTTTCTCTTGCTACTGTTAATGATTGTTACATTTGCTGTTGGCTGTGGTTCGCCTGGCAATGATCTGGCTGACAAACCGTCACTGACTGTGATCACAACAATCTATCCCCTGGCCGATATTACCCGGCAACTTGGCGGTGATCTGGTAGATGTGATTTGTTTACTGCCCACAGGGGCAAGTCCCCACACTTATGAACCGACAGTTGATCAGGCCAGGTTGATCAGTGAAGCACAGCTGTTTGTTTTTATTGGTGCCGGACTGGATGATTGGGGGACCGACCTGGCGAATGCTGCCGGACCCGAACTGCATCTAATTGATCTCTCCACTTCTGTTACTCTCCTCGAAGAAGGCGTTCATTTAATGCCTGTACCGGCCGACGATAAAGTAGCTTCAACTATCAAACCAGAGCTTTCGGATCTACAGGATGAAGAGTCTGATCATGATTACAGGCAAGGGAAAATGAATCCTCATTACTGGCTTGATCCTGTAGTGGTTAGCGATCAGATTTGCTCCTCCATTTTCCAGGAACTGGTTTACCTGTTACCTGATGAAGAATCATATTTCAAGGAAAGAATGGACAATTACCGTAATGAACTGGCCCTCCTTGATGAAGAAATAAAAACGAATGTCGCTTCTTTCAGCAGCAGGAAGTTTATAGCGTTCCACTCGGCCTGGCAGTATTTTGCCTCTCGCTACAATTTGGATCAGGCAGCGGTTATTGCCGGTTCCCCAGGCCGGGAACCTTCTGCAGGGTGGATAGCTGATTTGATCGATCTGGTTGAGCGGGGGCAGGTTAAAGCTGTTTTTGCCGAACCGCAATTTTCACAGGATCTGGCGGACAGGATTGCCGAAGAGGGAGGCATAGACGTACATATCCTCGATCCACTGGGTGGGGAGAATATACCGGGAAGAGAAACTTACCTGTCGTTGATGAGATACAATCTGGCCGTATTCAGGGAAGCGCTTGACTGAATCAAGATAAATTGCAGGAGTTAACCAGCGGAGGCTCAATGAAATGAGTGAAATTGTTAGAGCGGATAATTTATTTGTCAGACTGAGCGGTAAAAATGTTTTGAAAGAGATTAATTTTTCAGTTAGAGAAGGAGAATTGATGGGAGTGATCGGCCCGAATGGCGCTGGGAAAACAACCCTTCTGCGGGTTATTCTTGGCCTAATTCCCATTTCTCAGGGTCGTCTTGAGGTCCTGGGCAGGTTATACCCGCAACTAAAGAAAGTTCGACCGATGATTGGGTACATGCCCCAGCGTAGTTCGTATGAAAAGAACATCCCCCTTTCGGTGGCCAACGTGGTTTCTACAGGATTATTGACACCTGCTACCATGCTGCACCGCTTAACAAAAGGAAGTCTCAGGGTTAAGGAAGCTCTGCAGGCTGTGGGTATGGAAAGATTTGCCAAGCGCTATTTCCAGGAACTTTCCGGAGGTGAACAGCAGCGCATTCTGCTGGCCCGTTCACTGGTTCGGAAACCGAAGCTTCTTCTACTTGACGAACCGAATGCCGGTCTTGATTTTCCAGCTCAGCAGAAATTCACTGCCCTTCTTCAGGAGCTGCGGGAGAGGGATAAACTAACGATCATCCTTATTTCCCACGATTTAATATCTATTGCATCCGCTGCTGATCAGCTCATTGGCATAAACTGTGTGATGCACACGCACGGCCGGCCAGGTGATTTATTAAACTGTCCGGGACTGGATGAGGTCTATCGTTGCCAGTTTGACTTGCTTAGTGGTATCGGAAGAGGAAGAAGGGATCGAAAATGAGCGAAATGCTGAATTACGATTTCATGCAGCGGGCCTTGATTGCTGCTTTCCTGGTGGGGACCCTTTGCTCAGTACTTTCTTTTTTCGTTGTCCTGAAGCGGCTGTCCTTTCTGGGAGCGGGGATTTCTCATACTGCCCTCGGTGGGATTGCCATCGGGTTGGTTACAGAAATCGATCCTGTTCTGACGGGAAGCATTTTCTCCGTGCTGACAGCAATGGGGGTTGGTTATGTCAGCAGGGCAGGTAAAATGAGTGCTGATACCGTGATTGGGATATTTTATGCCGCCGGGATGGCCCTGGGCATAGCTTTAATCAGTGCTTTTGAAGGGTACTACCCCGAACTATTTTCCCTCCTTTTTGGCAATATCCTTTCGGTATCCTTCCGCGATCTCTTGTTGATGGGAATTGTCCTGTTATTGGCCCTGGCTTTTATAGTTCTTTTTTTTAAAGAACTTTTGGCAATCTGTTTTGACGAAGAAATGGCTGAAGCAGGAGGGCTGCCGGTTGGTCCACTTTATATGGTTTTACTGGCAGTGATCGGTTTAACTGTCATAGTTTCAATTCAGCTGGTTGGCATTGTTCTGGTGGCTGCTTTAATTGTTATCCCCGGTGCTGCAGCACTCAGGATAAGCAAAAATTACCGAGGTATGCTGGCTCTTTCACTTTTTTTTGGACTGGTGGGCAGTATTGGTGGCCTTGTCCTATCGTATTTTTACCCTGTTCCGCCGGGAGCAGCGATTGTGCTTATTCTAACTCTGTTATTTATATTAACCCTGGTGTTGAATTTTTTCCTGGAGAAGAAACTCCAGAGGAGAGGCTCATTTGAGCAGAGATGAAGGCATGGCTCGTCTGGACAGGCCAGGCAATAACTAGAGAAAGGATCAAAAATGGCGGATACTGCCTTTGTGAATAAAGCGAAACAGACTCTGCGGGATAATGGTTACAAGCTGACCGGGCCGCGCCTGATGATCCTTGAATTTATGCTTGAAAGTGAAAGACATTATAGCATGAAGGAAATCTGCTGTGGGCTGCAAAAGAAATTTTCCGGAATTGGTACCGCCACGGTATACCGCAACGTGAATCTTTTTCTCAAGCTGGGGATCTTCCGCACTTCCCCGGTCAATAACAATCAATTTTATTATACAGTCAACCAGCCCGGAGATCGGCATCATCATATGATTTGTTTAAAATGCGGTACCCGTGTTGAGTTCAACAGCTGCAGTTTTGCTTTCATTGCGAAAGAAATTGAAAATAAGACGCATTTTGAAATATATGATCATACCCTTGAAGTTTACGGACTTTGTCCCGGCTGTCTGGCCAAAAAAAAAGATATTGCACGCAATAGAACGGCAGACTAAACATGATTGCGCAGCATCAACTCGGTAGGATGTGGTTGCAGGTAAGTTTGCCGGCTGAGGTAATCAACCTTGTATTTGCGGATGTAGTGATTGATCAGGGTTAATGGAACGATAAGGGGGATTTGATGAAGGGCATAGAGGTTGATAATCTCCAGGATTTCTTTTTTTTCGTTCGTGTTGATCAATTTTTTGAAATAGCCGATTATGTGGTGAAGCACGTTGACATTCTTTTCAACTGTTGCCTTCAGGGATAGAGCTTCCATAAGATTGACCTCGTAATCGGTAAAAAGCCGGTCTGGTGAGATTGCTTTGCCGGCGGCGGTCAGTTTTCCCATTTTGGCAAGATGGTTCGTGCTGTGGGCCATAATCTGTAGCTTTTGGCGGGCATGAAAATCGATCAATTTTTTATAGTCGGGATTGGCGTTCATAAAATCTTTCCAGCGCCGGTAACAGAAGATCTTTTCAATAAAATTTTCCCGCAGCTGGGCATCATTGAGCCGGCCTTCATCTTCAACCGGTAGAAGGGGAAAAGACTTCACAAAGACCTCGGCGAAGAGGCCGCGGCCGCTTCTGAATCGGCTTTTTGAATCTTGATAAATCTTAATCCGGTAGAGACCGCAGCTGGGAGACTTGCTCTTAAAAATAAATCCGCACAGATCCTCTTTTTTGAGTTCCCCAATTCTTGCTTTGCAAAAACGGTTCATATCATCCGTGTGATCAATATTGCTCTTCACAGTTATCATCCTGGGGGCCGCCGGATCCCCTTGCAGATTAAGTGCTTCCCGGGGAACCGGCAGTCCGCATTCCATCTCGGGACAAACATAAACGAAATCGAAGAACTGTCCCAGTGTGTCGGTTATATAAGGATTATGTTTGTGCCCTCCATCATAGCGAACGCTGTGGCCGAGCAAACACTCGCTGACGCCAACCCGTATCTTCATATTCCCCACGTTTCAACCTCCCGGTTTTCTTTTCTCGGATTCAATTCGCCCGCAGCCTTTCTTAATCCTTTATCAATAGAAGATAGATAATAAAAAATTATTTTAAGGTATGGGCAAAGGATGTTACTTGCGTTATATTGAAAAAGAATATTATTATATATTATATGCAAACACGGGAATTATTTAAATGCGGGCTGTTTCATTTCAGTAACGGGAAACTGATTCCTTTATCATTGGAATCCAGCGATTGGACAACAAACAGAAACTGCAGGAGTGTTTATGGGGAACCGGAAACACAGTTTAAATGTCTAAGTACCTGATTGACTATGAGTAAATGCCGGGGGAGTGAAAAATATGATGAGAATAAAGGACATGCTGTTCGTTGCAATTGCGGTGATTCTGTTGTTTATTACAACCGGAGGATGTGGCCCCGAAGAAGCAACGCTGACTGAACAGACGATATTGTCTGAAGAAGGTGTTTTTGTCAGACAGGTAGACAGTCAATCTGTAGAGATAGAAATTGACGGTGGACCCCGGGCTTTTACTCTCGGGACAGGAGTTAGTGTGACCGGTATTGCCGACGGCGCGGAAGTTTCTTTTACTTACGTGGAAGAGGAGTGCCCTGTTCTGCTTTCAATCGAAGTAAAGGGGGCCGTTCGGGAGGATGAAGGTATCTACACGGGACAGATTGACAGCCACTCTGTGGAAATAGAGATAGATGGTCAATTCATAGCCTTAGAGTTGGCCGAAAATCTTGAAGTTGACGAAATTGACGACGGATCCAGGGTTGCTTTCAGTTATCGTGAAAGTGATACCGGGCCGGTGCTGTTTTCAATAACCGTTCTTGAAGAACCCGTGGATAGTGAAAATGGCGAACCGGACGGCGAAGATACGGTCGAACTGGTCGGCGAAGGAATATTAAGTGGTCAGATCGATGCCCATTCGGTTGAGATAGAAATTGTCAGGCCTTTTATTCTTGGAGAAGGCGTGGATGTAACAGGTATAGAAGATGGTTCGCTGGTGGCTTTCACTTTTACTGAAAGCGGACAGAGAGCGGTGCTCGATTCAATAGAAGCAGTTGAGCAGCCGGTTGAAGGAGAAGTGATGCATGGGACCCTGATTGGGCAAATTGACAGCCAGTCAGTTGAAGTAAGGTATTTTCGTGCTTTTGCGCTTGATCAGGGGATTAGTATTGAAGAAATTGCAGACGGTTCGGAAGTTTTTTTTACCTATGTCGAAGGTTCACAGCAGCCAGTTCTTACTTCAATAAGCCAGCGGTAAAGTTTGTGGGATAAAGACCTGTGGCCATCTGCTCTTTTAGGCGGACAGATGGCTCTTTTATGGATATCGGGTTATCGTTGAACCACCTCTTGTCTATTACAGTTAGAACATGTTAATATGGATGGGCAATAATAGAAAAACTGATAGATGAATTATAGATAAGTATCATATCCGAGAGGGGTATTTAGATGATCAAGTGCCAGAACTGCGGCATGAACTATGATGAAGAAGAATATGGTTTCTGTCCGTATTGCGGGCATGTTCCGGAAGAGAAACCGGATGGTGAAGAAGAAATCCTGCCTGCCGGGAAGAAATCGATGCAAGCCGGATCTGCTCCCGATAAACCCAAAAAGACGGCAAAAGGAAAGCTCAAATTTGTTCTTCTCGGTTTGATCCTGGTTATAGCAGCCGCTGCTCTCGTTTTTGCTTTCTTTCCTTTTGAAGAATCGGGAGTAACTGTTCCTGATCAGTATGCGACCATCCAGGAAGCAATCGATGCAGCGGAAGACGGGGATGAAATCGTAGTTCAGGTAGGTATTCACCGGGAGAACATTGATTTCAGGGGTAAAAATATTATTCTGAAAAGTACCGATCCCGACAATCCGGAAATTGTTGCTGAAACAATCATCGATGGTGGTGGAAGTGGAACCGTTGTTTCATTCAGGAGCGGAGAAACCGAAGAAGCTGTTCTCAGCGGATTTACCATAACCGGGGGCAGCGGAATTTTGGTTTCAAGCGGTAGCTCTCCACGTATCGAGAATTGTACAATCGAAGATAATGAAGCTGAATACGGGGCCGGAATTGCTGTTTTTGATTCTTCTCCCTATATTTTGAATAACGAGATTTTAAACAATTCCAGTTTTTTAGGTGGAGGAATCTTTATTGAAGAATCATCACCTCTGGTTGAAGGCAATACCATTAGCCGTAATAATGCGGAAATGGGCAGCGGGGTAGTAATCATATCAAATTCGGAGCCAAAATTGATTGACAATATAATCAGCAACAACAGGGCTACCCGCCTGGGCGGAGGTTTGGTGGTTGCACTGGGTTCGACGCCAACGATCAAAGACAACACAATCAGTGGCAATGCTGCGGAAAGAAACGGCGGCGGTCTGCTTATTGAGGAATCAGAACCGGTTATTGAAGACAACCTGATTACCCAGAATAGGGCCGCAAACGGTGGGGGAATCTTTGTTGTGAACTCCATGGAAGCAGTTCTTTTAATTACCGGCAATGATATCAACGGGAACCTTGCTTACATCGCCGGTGGGGGGCTTTACATGGAAGGATCATCGCCTACCCTTGACAGCAACACTTTCAGCGACAACATTTCGGAACATCTGGGAGGGGCAGTGGCTATTTACAACTCGACTCCGGTGTTCCTGCGAAATATATTTGAAAACAATCAGGCCGGTGACCCTGACGGAGGCGGGGCGGTCTGGGTTTCGGCAGATTCTGTCCTGGAACTGAATGACCCTGATGATAATACTTACACAATGAACTTGCCGAATGATCTATTTTCCGAATAGAGATACCTCCTTTTTTAGCTAAACGATCTGGAAAGGAGCTTGAACAATGAGTGAGGAAAAAAGAAAAACTCCCCGCAGGGGTAAAATAATTGGTTTGATAATAGGGGTAGTAGCAGTGGTGGCAATTGCAGCGGTCACTTATCTATTTTTGTCTGATTCCAATCTGGAAGTTCCGGGGGATCACCGCACCATTCAGGATGCTATTGAAGCGGCTGAAGACGGGGATATTATTGTTGTCGAACCTGGCGTTTATTATGAGCAGATCGACTTTCTGGGAAAAGATATCACCGTGCGCAGTACTGACCCGGAAGATCCGGCCGTGGTTGCGGAGACGGTCATCGATGGCCGCAAGAGGGGATCTGTGGTCACTTTTCAAAATGGTGAAAGTACAGATGCTGTTTTACAGGGTTTTACCATTACCAATGGTGTGGGGACGGAACAGGTAATTTCCCATCAATATGAGGGGAATGACTTAACCAGTGAAGGGCCCTACGGTGGGGGTATTTTTATCAGCGAAAGCAGTTCACCGACCATTACGCAGAACGTGATCACGGGAAACGATGTTGACATGGACGGCGGTGGAATAGCCGTATTCTATGGTTCCAATCCGACCATTAGCAACAATACAATTGAAGGCAATTCTGCTTTCAATGGAGGAGGTATTTCTATTTGGGATGCCAGCCCGATCATTGAAAACAACCTCCTGCGAGAAAACAGGGCTTTAAATATGGGCGCCGGCGTAACAGTAGATTATCAGTCATCGCCGCGGATCAGCGGCAATGAGATAGAAGAAAACAGCGCTACCAGCGGTGGAGGCATTTCCGTTTGGTACTCCGAACCCCTGTTGACGGGAAACACTGTTTTAGAAAACCATGCCATCTGGTTTGGCGGCGGGATCGTAGTTATGGACGGGACGCCTACTATTGACGGGAATGATATATCGAGGAATACGGCTGAGAATAACGGCGGAGGTATTGCTGTGGCTGAAGGTGCTGCACCGGAAATCCGCAACAACAGTATTGTTAAAAATTATACCAAGGAAAACGGTGGAGGCATTGCAGTAGTCGAGGGTAGCACGCCGACCATTAATGATAACTTTATTGCTGATAACGTGGTGCTTTACGGTGGTGGAGGGATCTTTATTAACGACTCGTCTCCGGTAATCGACGGCAATAATATCACCGGCAACCTCGTTGAACAGGACGGTGGTGGAATTGCTGTCTTAAATGGTTCTTCTCCGACTGTTAAAAACAATATTATCGACGATAACTTGGCCGGAAGGGCTGGAGGAGGCCTTGCGATTGGCGGGCAATCGGAAGTTGCACTCCAGCAGAATACTATCATTGGCAATACGGCAAACAGTGGAGGCGGCCTGTTTATTCAGAATGCAGTTGCCCTTGTGGTTGAGAATGATATTGCACGGAATATTGCTCAGGGCGAAGGCGGTTCGGGTGGCGGTATCATAGTCGTTCAGCAATCGACCGTTGAAATGAAGGAAAACACATTTACCGGCAATACTGCTCAGGAATTTGGGGGAGCCCTGGTGGCTTTCGATGAATCGGTGATAATTGTGTCCGGCAATGATTTTGTTGATAATATTGCCAAGATGGGTGGCGCCTATATAGTATTTGGTGATTCGGACCTGGACATCAGTGATCCGGATGATAATACATATAGCGGCAATGTGCCGGAAGATACCGAAGGTGAAACCAAAGGAAGAACGCCGGAAGAGCATGAGGAAGAACTTGTCGAAGATCTTGAAGAAAGTGAAGAATAGGAAAATTGTGGTTCATCAGTGGAAAGAAAAGGGACAACCCGCCGGAAGGCGGGTTGTTTTACGGATTGAATTCGAGGGCAGGTATTATCATCTGATTCTCCTCAGAACCGGGTAAAAAAATTGCAATCGCCTTGGAAGTTAAATAAAATATTTTCTTGTAGTTGTTGACGGCATAAGGGAATGATGTTATATTAAAAATGTTAGGATCACCTAACATGAATGATGGACTATCGATCACTGAAAGTAAAAGACTTTATTTCCTCAAAAGGCGGTGTCGGTTTTGTCTGAGTTGATGCCCGTTACTTCTTCGCTTCAGGATTACCTGGAAGTTATCCTTAACCTCAGTGAAGAAAAAAAAGTAGTAAGGGTAACCGATATAGCTGATCGTCTGGATATTGCCAAGCCCAGTGTTATTCAGGCTCTTGCCCTTCTAAAGGAAAAGGGCTTGATTCGGCAGAACAGGTATGGACCTGTGGAGCTGACTGAAAAAGGGAACCATTATGCTGCACAGGTATGGCATCGGCATAATGTTCTCTTTGGTTTCTTAACTCAGATTCTTGGAGTATCACCGCAGGCGGCAGAAGAAGATGCCTGCCTTATAGAACATGATTTGAGCAGCGAAACTTTTGAAAAATTAATTGCATTTTTAAAAGAGCAAAATATAGATGCCCATTACCAAAGAAGAAAACGTTGTGACTTAGAGGCCCAGGGGCCGGGAAATGGAGGTAGAAAAAAATGAAATTGTCACTGGTGGATATGAAACCCGGACAGAATGGGGTTATTGAGAAGGTTATGGGCGGACCCGGTTTTGCCGCTAAACTCGGGCATATCGGTCTGCACAGGGGGAAAAGAATTAAAAAATTAAGTTCTATTTTCAGGCGGGGACCTGTAACGGTTTGCATTGATAATTTCCAGGTGGCTATCGGTTACGGCAAGGCTATGCGCATCATGGTGGAGGTGGATGACGGTGAAGAAAATAGTACTGGTCGGTAATCCGAATGTAGGCAAAAGCGTTGTTTTTTCTCATCTTACAGGATCAAAGGTGATGATATCCAATTATTCCGGAACAACCGTCGAATTCACCCGTGGACAGCTTAAGATCGGTGAAGATTCTTATGCAGTGCTGGATGCCCCCGGAACTTATAGTCTTACGCCTTCTTCGAAAGTAGAAGAGGTGGCAGCCGACATGGTAGATCAGGCTGACGTGGTAATCAATGTTGTGGATGCGACCAATCTCGAGCGTAATCTGCTCCTTACGTCAGAAGTGCTGGAACGTGATGTCCCGGTTATTATCGCTTTGAATATGATCGATGAGGCGGGGCACAAGGGTGTTAAAATTGACGTGGAAAAACTCGAAGAGCTCCTTGGCGTTCCCGTAATAACCACCGTTGCGGTCAGCGGGGAAGGCTTAAAGAAATTGGTCGATGCGCTCCCGAAGGCAGTGAATCGGAAAAAAGAACCTCTTGAAGTTGCCGACCGCTGGGCTTATGTAGGCAGTGTGGTGAGCGAAGTACAAACCATTATTCACAGGCACCATACCTGGCTCGAATCGCTGCAGGATGCCAGTCTAAGGCCTTTGACCGGTATTCCTATAGTTGCAATTGTCCTTTATCTGGCTTTTCAGCTGGTGATCGGCGTGGGAGAAATGATCGCCGGTTTTCTGGAAGAATATCTTTTCGGCGGTCTTTACGGACCGCTGATGAACCGGCTGAGTGAATGGCTCGGAAGCGGTGGTTTCCTGCACGATATATTGATTGGTAGGCTTTTTGACGGTGCCATAGAATTTGAAGAGTCTCTGGGAGTTCTTACTACCGGGGTCTTTGTTGAATTTGGTGTTGTTTTGCCGTTTTTAACCGTTTTTTACCTGGTGCTCGGCTTCCTTGAGGATTCCGGTTATCTGCCCCGCCTGGCGGTAATGGCCGACCGGGTTATGCACCGGGTTGGTTTGCATGGTTACTCCATTATTCCCATGGTCCTGGGATTTGGCTGCAATGTCCCGGCTGTTCTGGCAGCACGTAACCTGGAAAGCCGCCGCGAAAGATTTATTGTTTGCACACTGACGTCTGTAGCTGTGCCCTGCATGGCCCAGCTGGCTATGATCGTAGGATTAGTCGGGAGACTCGGTGGTGCTTACCTTGCCGTTGTTTTTGCGACCCTGTTTTTCATCTGGATTGTGCTCGGCCTGATTATTGACCGTTTTATGCCCGGTTATACGCCTTCCATGGTTGTTGAGATACCGCCGTACCGCATCCCCAGCCTGAGAGCCCAGCTTAAAAAACTGGGCATGAGAGTAAAGGGACTGATTGTTCATGCTACTCCATATATACTCGGCGGGATCCTGCTGGTCAATATTCTTTACACTTCGGGTATCGTAGATTACCTGGGCGTAATATTTAAACCGTTGATTCAGGGGGTCCTCGGGTTGCCCGGTGAAGCTGTTTCAACCCTGTTGATCGGTTTTCTACGCAAGGATGTTGCTGTAGCCATGCTGGTCCCACTCGGGTTAAATGCCCGCCAGTTTGTGATCGGTGCGGTTGTCCTGGCTGCTTATTTCCCCTGTGCCGCTACTTTTGCTGTCCTGCTCAGGGAACTGGGACTGCGCGATATGTTCAAGTCGGCGATAATAATGGTACTTACCGCTTTTTCCGCCGGATTCATGCTCAATATGCTCCTTGATACAGTTGTCCCTGCACCTTACATGGCTGCCGGCCTGGTTGTAGTAGCGATAATCCTGGCCTTCGTTGTCGGCAGCACTTCGGATCGCCGTGAACTCGAGGATCTGGATAAAACAGCCTGATTGACGAATGGATGTTTAAGAAAACCGGGTGGCGCCGGCGAGGCGCCGGCGAAGCCTGCCTGAGCGGTGTTCCAGAGCGGGAATACTTAGTTCACTGGATCCCAGGGAGGCAGATGGGCATTTTTTCAAAAGGGCAATCGCCTCTTCGGTGAGAGAAAGGGCAGTGCTGTAATCGCGCTGCCGGTGTTCGAAATACTTGGCCAGCTCGACATAGAACATCGGGTTGGCTGTTTTATTATCGACAGCAATCTGCCAGATAGAAGCTGCTTTTTCCCATTGATGGTGGCGTTTATAGAAACGAGCCAGCTCTATGGCTGCTTCTTCGGCGAGCGGCGGGGTACCGTTTGCCGAGGCTCTGCGCAGGTAAGAAAGGCCTTCTTTAATGCGGCCAACATTAATACAGAGGCGCCCAAGGGCCAGTTCTTCCGCAGGATGCTCAACCATCTCTCCGGTGCCCAGCAGGGAAACCCTTTCCAGAAGAGTGACCATTGACAGGATATCCAGGACATTATGATGGAAAACTTTGCGCATATTTTTGGTATTACCGCGGCGGAGGTATTCAAAATAAACGGAGGGGATTTCCGTTCCGGGAATATCGTCGAAACGTTTGATACCCAGTAGAGCCTCTTCCAGTGCTTTCAGAGAGCGCGAGGGCAGGCGCTTTTTCCAGAGAGAGCGGGCGCACTGCAGGAGATCGAGGTGCCTGGGCGGCACGGTATGTCTGAGCCCGGCCAGGATCTGGCGAGTCTGGATCAGCGGAAGATCAAAGATTTTACCGTTAAAGGTGATCATTGCCGGGAAACGTTCAGCTTCCCTGCTGAAGTGACTAAGGAGGGCTCTTTCTTCTGCCGGCCTGCGCAGAAAGTACTGGCGTAACTTAAAAGAATTTCCTTCAAGCCAGCCTAAACCGATCAGAAAAGCCCATGTCCCTGTTCCCCCGGATAACCCGGTGGTTTCGATATCCAGGAATAGAGATTCTCGCGGGTTAAAGCCTGCCAGGCTGTCATCGCGGGCGGATAAGGCCAGGCTTGTTCCGCAGCAGGAATCAATGCCGGACAACCTGCTCCATCCGTGCTGATAAGTGAGCGGAAAAAGCAGCTCACGCATGTAACAAAAGCCGAAAGCGGTTTTCTCTTCCCGGCCTTCTCCTGGAAAGAGGTTATCTTCTAAACCTGCCTTCAGGTTTTCAGCGTAATGACGCCCTGTCCGGATTTCACCGGTGTGCTGCAAATCACTTAGTTTTGCTTTCAGGTCCCGTTTCATTTAAGGATCACCTCAAGCAGTTGCATTACAGTCTGTTTTCCTCCTTCGGATTTCTGGTTAAGAGGTCCGATGCAGGAGGGGCAGCCGTCGAAGCAAGGGCAGTTAACAATTACTCTGCGCGCTGCCTCGAAGATGTCGCGGTAAATGCGAAAGATCTCCTGGCTGTAACCTACTCCGCCGGGAAAATTGTCGTAGAGATAAAGGGTCGGCAGTTCGGTAAATGGTGCTTTAACCTGACTTACCGCCCGAAGATCGCGGGGATCGCCCATCAGAAAGAGAGAAGCTACCTGCGGGACAAGGTTAGCCAACCCGATCAGGCCGGACTGAACGGTGGCTGGAGACATTCCGCTGAGAGCGGATTGGTCAAAAGAAAGCCAGAAGGCGGTAGTATGCATCTCTGTTTCTGGTAGATCTACAGGCCCCGCTCCCAGGTTCTCATGGGTATTGAAACGGATTTTTTTAAACATCGAGACGAGGGCATTTATGCGTACTTCTCCCCAGGCTCTGCTCACCTCCTTTCCTTCACTGGCACAGGCATCGAGAATCTTTAAATCGACAGCCAGATTGGCGTCGGTAAAATAATTAACCTCCACCTGCCTAACGAAAGCTTTCTTTTCACCGAAATCGAGTTTTTCCACCTGGTACTGCCGGCCGCCGTGCATGTAGATTGCTTCTTCATGTACGAGCATCGGTGCACTGAAACGGTCCACTTCGCCGATTACCTGCGGCTGTGGGCCGGTGATATCGATGATGACCACATTTTCCCTGGTGGCGCTGCGCAGGCTGATTTCTTCGGCCGGATATGTATCCTCCATCCAGTGGTAGCGGCCATCGCTGTGGTAGAGAACGTCTTCTTCTTCCAGGAACTGCAGCACTCCTTCAATTTCAGCCCTGCCAAAATGTTCACCCTCCCTGAAGGGCAGTTCAAAGGCAGCGCATCGGACGTGGTTGGTCAAAACGATCAGGTTGTCGGGATCGGCCAGGGCTCTTTCCGGGCTTCGCCCAAAGAAATAATCGGGATTGGAGACGATGTACTGATTCAGCGGTTCACTGTTAGCTACAAGCACGGCCAGGGAAACACCGCTGCGCCGCCCGGAACGGCCTGCCTGCTGCCAGGTGCTGGCGATACTGCCGGGATAACCGGTCATAATGCAGGCATCGAGGGCTCCGATGTCAATACCCAGTTCAAGGGCATTGGTGCTGACTACTCCCTTAATCTTTCCGCGGCGCAGTCCTTCTTCGATCGTCCGCCTTTCTTGCGGCAGGTAGCCGCCGCGGTAACCGCGGATTGTGCTGTTTTCACCGGGCCTGTTTTTTCGGGCCTGCCGCAGGTAGGTCAGCAGCACTTCTACACCCAGGCGGCTGCGGGTAAAGGCAATGGTGGT
>JAGYMW010000070.1 GCA_018400435.1 Bacillota bacterium
GCCGGGGCTTGCCAGGCGCCGAAAGATATTCCTGACACTGTGGCCCAGGCCGGTGCTGCCGCGGCGAAAGTGGTCAGCCTTCTCTCCAAAGAAGTTCTGCAGGGCGAAGCCTGTACTGCAGTAGTTAATCAGGCTGAATGTACGGGCTGCTTATACTGTGAAGCGGTCTGTCCTTACGGGGCTATCAATGCGGTGGAAATTGAAGAGCGGAGCTCAAAGGGGACGATTAAAAGAACGGTAGCCGAAGTCAATGCTGCTTTGTGCCAGGGCTGCGGGTCCTGCACGGCAATCTGCCGTTCGGGATCAATAAACCTGAAAGGCTTCAGCAACGAACAAATACTGGCGGAGGTGGATGCCATATGTCTGCAGCGCTGAATGACCCGGCTACTGGTTGGGAACCGTTAATAGTTGCTTTTTGCTGCAACTGGTGTAGCTATGCCGGCGGTGATCTGGCTGGAACCAGCCGAATGAACTATCCGGCCAATGTAAAAGTTATCCGCGTGCCCTGCTCCGGGCGCATCAATCCCATGTTTATCCTGCGTGCTTTCCAGCGCGGGGCCGACGGTGTTCTGGTAGCCGGCTGCCATCCAGGGGATTGCCACTACAGCACCGGCAATTACCATAGCAGACGCCGCCTTTCCGCTTTTAAAAGAATACTGGAATTTGTCGGTCTGGAGCCGGAACGCTTTGAAGTCCGTTGGATATCGGCATCTGAGGGAGACAAATTTGCCGAGGAAATGGAAGCGATGACTGGTAAAATAAAGGCCCTCGGGCCGAACAGAAAGATGAGGGATGCCCGATGGAAGAGCAAATCTCTGAGCAAACAGTTAAAGTAAAAAAGGCAGTTAGTCAGGATCTGCTCGGCGGGCGCATCGATCTGCTGCTCGGCTGGGAAAAAGGACATTACTGGTGGCAGTCGCGGCCGTTATTTGCCCGCAGTGAAAAAGATCTTGAAAGACTGGTCTGGGATTCCTTCTGTGCCGTCAACCTTAGCCGTTATTTGCAGGATGAGCTGAAAGAGAATAAAAAGATCGGGGTGCTGGTTAAGGGCTGCGATGCTCGGGCTTTTAACCGTCTCCTCCAGGACAGGATTGTGGAAAGGGAGAGAGTGATCCTTTACGGGTTGCCCTGCCCTGGAATGCTGGATTATGCCCGGCTCACAGAAGAGGGTGGATCCGATCTGGAAGGGATAATTGAGCAGGACGGGACAGTTATTTTGCAGACAAAAGAGGAAAACAAAGAAATGCCGCGTGAAGAGCTGCTGCTGGCCAGATGCCGGAATTGTATGCACCCCGACCCGGTGGTTTATGACCAGATGCTCTTTACGCCGCTCGGCGACAGAGAAAGACCTGAACATTTTAAGGCGGTAGAAGAGCTCGAAAGACTGTCTGCCGACGAGCGTTATACCTACTGGGAAAAAGAACTTTCCCGCTGTCTGCGTTGTTATGCCTGCCGCCAGGTCTGTCCTTACTGCAGCTGCCTAGAATGTTTTGTGGAACAGAAAAGTCCGCGCTGGCAGGGCCGTGCCTACCAGCCCAGTGAAAATTTCATGTTTCATCTGGTTCGTGCTTACCACGGCACCGGACGCTGTATCGACTGTGGGGAATGTGAACGGGTCTGCCCGGTTGGTATCCCCCTGATGGAGTTGAACCGTAAGCTGATCAAGGATATTAACGAGCTGTACGGTCATTATGAAGCCGGCCTTGACCCTGAGCAGGAACCGCCTCTGCTGACCTACCGGCCTGATGACCCTGCGGCTTTTTCGGAAAAGTGAGGTGGAGAGGATGAAAAAACTGCTCTTAAAAGAAAAGTGGCCGGAATTGTGGGCACTCTTAGCTCATGAAGGGCCTCTTTATCTGCCTGTCGAGGAGGGCTCGGTTGTTCTTTACCAACTCTGGCAGGAAGGAGTCAAGGTAAACCTGGAGGCGGTCAACAGTACCGTTTCCCCGAAAGATATTTTTCTGCCGCGGGAAGAAACTTATCTGCGCTACAGTTGCCAGGGCGAGATGTTGGATCTCGAAGATGTTGAAAGCGACGAGCCGATAATTGCCTTTGCTCTTCACCCCTGTGATCTGAAAGCAATCGAAATGATTGATCGGGTTTTTTTGAATCAGGATCCGCCGGATGCTCTTTATAAAAAGCGACGTGAAAACACGACGGTAGTTGCCCTGGCCTGTCGCCAGCCTGATCCTTACTGTTTCTGCGGCGTTTTTGGCATAGATCCAACCGACGCCCCTGGGGCAGATGTGATGGCCTATTTAACTGAAAAAGGGTTGCTGCTGGAAGAGCAGACTGCAAAAGGCAAAATTCTCCTTGAAAAAGCCGCCCCCCTTCTGGAGGTCGAAGCTGATGAAACAAATATCACCGTTGATGTAAAAACACAAGATTTTGGCCTGCAGGTAGAAGGATTGCCTGAAGATCTGCAGGAGCGTTTTAACGATCCAGTCTGGGATGATTTGTTCAGAAGTTGCCTTGGCTGCGGAATTTGCACCTATGTTTGCCCTACCTGTTATTGTTTTGATGTAGAAGATTATGGGCATGAAGAAGGGGGAGAAAGATTCCGCTGTTGGGACAGCTGCATGTTCGGCCATTTCACGCAGATGGCTGGTGGTCATAATCCTCGTCCGAGCCGCAAGGAGAGGGTGCGGCAGCGTTTCATGCACAAACTTTGCTATTACCCGGAAACCTATGGCGAAATTGCCTGTGTCGGATGCGGCCGCTGCCTCCGCAGCTGCCCCGTTAACCTCGATATAGTGCAGGCCATTAAAGCTCTTGGAGGTGAAAAAGTTGGGTAAAGCTAACCCGCTTATGCCTCAGACGGTCACCGTCCTCGATATAACGACCGAAACACCGGACGTAAAGACTCTTCGAGTGGCCGGTAAAGAAGGGATTCCTTTTGATTTTATGCCCGGTCAGTGCGCCATGCTCTCGGTTCCGCCGGTCGGTGAAGCCATTTTTTCGATCACTTCTTCACCGCACTGCCGCGACTGCCTTGAATTCAGCATTAAAAGGGTTGGTGATGTTTCGGGAGTTCTTCATGAACTGGTATCTGGCAGGCAGCTTGGTATCCGCGGTCCCTATGGAAATGGTTTCCCTGTCGACGAAATGAAGGGGAAAGATCTTCTCTTTATTGGCGGAGGGATCGGTCTGGCTCCGCTACGTTCGCTGATCGGTTATTGCTTTGCCAACCGGGAAGAATATGGTCATATTGATATTGTCTACGGTGCACGCAGCCCTGCTGATCTGGTTCGTAAAAGCGAGATCGGGGAAACCTGGCCGGAGCAGCCAGACAGCACTGTTTATCTGACAGTTGATGCAGAATTCCCTGATTGGTCCGGTCATGTCGGTTTTGTACCTTCCTACGTGTCAGAACTTGCTTTTACCCCGGAAAATCGAATAGCCGTGACCTGCGGGCCGCCGATCATGATCAAATTTGTCCTGCAGGCACTTGAAAAACTAAATTTTGCTCCGGAACATGTGATCACCACCCTGGAGATGCGCATGAAGTGCGGAGTGGGTAAGTGCGGCCGCTGCAACCTGGGGTCGGTCTATGTTTGCAAGGATGGACCGGTTTTCAGCCTGGCACAGCTCAATGAACTGCCATCCGAATATTAAAAGGAAAGGAGCCGCCGTCTGGCGGCTCCTTATAAACATTTTTCTTGACGATCGCACGATAAACGCTCTCTGGTTCACCCCAATAAATTTTCCGTTAAATTAACGTAAATTAATCCAGTTTTCGAGGTTTACCCCCTTTTATCAATCCTTTTTAAGCGGTATAATATTTGCTGTGTGTTTCGACAATTTTCTCTTAACCTGAGTTTTTACTTTACGAGAGCACTGGCCTTTGTGATATAATTTATACAATATTTCTTTGACACAGATGATCGCAATAGCCCGGATCTGATGATGAAGGGAGAAGTAGGCGATTCAAGAAAAGAAACTGCGGGAGCTGTTGATTGATCTGCAGAAAGGGCGGCTAGGGGTTGACGAGGCTGTCGAGCGCCTGCGTATTCTGCCGTACGAAGATCTTGGCTTTGCCAAAATTGATCACCAGAGACAGCTACGCCGGGGTTTTCCGGAGGTAATTTTCTGTCCCGGTAAAACTGTTGCTCAGATCACGGCTATTATTGATCGCCTCGCTGCTACCGGGGGAACGGTGCTGGCGACGCGGGCCGGAGAAAATATTTATGATGCGGTGAAGAATAAATATCCGCAGGCCGAATACAACAGGACAGCCAGAACTTTGGTTATCAGGGCAGTCGAGGAACCTCAGCCGGTTGGCCTGGTGGTTGTGATATCTGCGGGGACGGCCGATCTGCCAGTAGCCGAAGAGGCAGCTGTCACCGCTGAATTGATGGGTAGCAGAGTGGAACGGCTCTTTGATGTAGGGGTAGCCGGGATACACCGTCTGTTTGACAGCTGGGAGGTAATCAGCAAGGCTCGCTCTATTGTCGTGGCAGCAGGCATGGAAGGAGCCCTGGCCAGCGTGGTCGGGGGTCTGGTTGCCTGTCCGGTTATAGCCGTGCCTACCAGTGTGGGCTATGGGGCAAATTTTAAAGGTTTGGCTCCACTGCTCACAATGCTGAATAGTTGTGCAACCGGAGTGTCGGTAGTGAATATTGATAACGGTTATGGAGCGGGTTATACAGCGGCATTGATCAACCGCACCGGAGATGATAAGAACCGATGAAAAAAGCTCCTTCCGAGGAAAAACAGATACTGTATTTTGATTGTTTCAGCGGGGTAAGCGGAGACATGATTTTGGGAGCTGCCCTTGATCTGGGTTTAGGATTGCCGGAGCTTAGAGAAATGCTGAGCAGCCTTACTCTCTCCGACTGGCGCCTGGATAGCGAAAAAGTGAGCAGGGGTGGTATAGCCGGAACCAGGGCGATTGTTTATGTAGATGAAGCCAAACCCCCGCAAAGAAATTTACCGGCGATCCTGGCCTTGCTAAAAGAAGCCGATTTGCCCGATGCTATATATGAACGAAGCACAGCGGTTTTTAACCGGCTGGCTAAAGCGGAAAGCGCTGTGCACAATATTCCCGTTGAAAAAGTACATTTCCACGAAGTAGGGGCTGTGGACGCCATTATTGATATTGTCGGTGCATCAACTGCTATTTATTTACTCAATATTGACGAAATATATTGTTCTCCGCTCCCGGCTGGAAGGGGGACTGTGAAAGCAGCTCACGGGATCCTACCTCTGCCTTCCCCGGCTACCTTGGAGATTCTGGCCGGACGTGGTGTGCCCGTTGAGGGAAAGGAAACCGATTTTGAGATGGTTACTCCCACCGGTGCGGCTGTGGTGACCACATTTGCCAAATCCTTTGGCCCATTGCCATCATTCAATATTGAGGCTGTTGGCTACGGTGCTGGAAGTTATGATCCTGGTTCACCCAATTTCCTGCGCCTTATTAAGGGTAGATGTTTGGAAACTAACACTTTTGAAGAAGATGTAGACGTGATTGAATCCAACATTGACGATCTAAGCCCGGAAGTTTTCGGTTATCTAATGGAAAGGCTGTTTGCGGCCGGTGCGCTTGATGTATATTTCACCCCGATCCAGATGAAAAAAAACCGGCCTGCTGTAAAATTGACAGTGCTTGGCCCTCCCGCGCAGAGGCAGAAACTGCAGGCCATTATCTTTACCGAAACGACTACCCTTGGCCTTCGTCTGGCCACTGTTCGCAAAATCATGCTGCCCCGGGAAACAAAAGTGGTCGAAAGTCGCTGGGGTCCGATTCGCATTAAGTACAGTGCTGAGGGGAAAAGCGCTCCTGTCAGTCACTTTGCTCCCGAGTACGAGGATTGCTGCAAGATCGCTTCCCTATCCGGGCTGCCGTTGCTCGAAGTTTACCGGCTGGCGGAGCATTTATTTCATAACAGTATTACGGGTAATTAGTTGTTAAGCATCTCATTATAAAAAGTAAGAATATTGTTGACTTATATAATATTTTGTAATATAAAATAATTAAGGGAGGAATGACTTATGAAAACAAATTCTCTACTGGAAGAAATCAGGCGGTTGAACCGAACCTTCCTCCAAAATATTAACCGGGGGCCAACTCTGGGGGAAGCTGTAAGTATAATCGCCGAAATAACTGGTTTTTCTTTGCTGGTTGCAGATAATAAGAGGACCGTTCTGGCCGGAGCAATTGCTCCCGAGAAAGAAGATGCTCTTTTTTCCGGTCTCATTAACAGGGGAACTCTTACAGATAATAGCGGTCTCAAAAAGGCTGTTGCTGTCGATGAACCACAACATGATTATGCTTTAAAACCTGCAGCGAAAAATAAAAAAGCCGGGGCCAATGAAGCGCAGCAGAAAACCCTCCTTTCCGTGATTCCTGTGGACAGGAATGGTAAGCGCCTTGGGACAATTATCTTTAACCAGTTTGACAGCTCCCTGACTGAAGAACAGGTAATAGTATCAGAGATGGCTGCTGCAATGATCAGTGTGATCCTTCTGCAGGAGGTGACCAGTTGTGAAGAGCAGGACGCCAGGGACAAAGAACTGGCGGAAGTAGCTTTCGATAGTCTTTCTTATTCCGAAGTTGAAGCAATACGAGAAATCCTCAATAACCTCGAGGAGAATGAGAGCGTAATCGTGGCTAGTAAGATTGCCGATGACCTGGGCATAACCCGTTCAGTGATCGTCAATGCCCTGCGTAAATTTGAAAGCGCCGGTATTATTGAATCTCGCTCGCTCGGAATGAAGGGAACGTTTATTCGGGTCAAAAACAGGCATGCCCTTGATCTGGTTGCTTCCCGCTCGGCCAAAATGGCCTCGTTTCTTTAACCCTGTTAAACCTGCTCTTTTCAGGAAAATTGAATGGTTCATAGATTGATCGGATATGACAATGATCTGCGGCAGGGTTATACTCTGCCACAGATCATTTAAGTTTGCCTGTATGGATAATAAACCCGGCTTCGCCTCGTTGACAGTGGCAGGTGGTGTTGCTACAATAAGGTCTGGTGTTTAATTTAAATTATTACTTTTCATTGGAGGGCTTGCGGTGGGTGTATTTTTGACTTTGCTGGCCATATTTTTTGCCAAAATTGCTCATGTCAGCCTTGGTACTCTGCGCATCATTTACCTGACCCGCGGAAAAAGTCTTTCCGCGGCAGCAGTAGGGTTTTTTGAGGTTATTATATACCTGATTGCCCTGAACATGGTTCTGACAAATATTGACCAGTGGTATAACATACTGGTTTACGGTCTTGGTTATGCCGCCGGCAACATAGTCGGCGGGTGGATTGAGGAAAAAATCGCTGTGGGTATAGTTCACGCCCAGATAATAACCGTCCAGAATGGCGGGACTCTCGAAGAACTGCTGCGCGAACAGGGATACGGGGTCACCTCGATGCCCTGTTACGGCAAGGAAGGTGTCCATCGTTCGCTGCAGGTTTTACTTAAACGTAAAGAGATGCCAGCGTTTAATAAAATTGTCAAGGCTCATGATCCGAACGCTTTTATAACTGTATTTGACACCCGCACCAGTATGGGTGGCTACTTTGCCAGGATGAAGGCGAAATGATGAATAAAGTATCGGAAGAACAGCTTATTCAGGCCCACAAAGCGATCGGGGTAATTGATTCCGGGGTAGGCGGACTGACTGTCGTAAAGGAGATAAACCGGTTACTGCCCCGTGAAAGTATTATATACTTCGGAGACACTGCCAGAATGCCCTACGGCCCGCGCTCTTATGAAGAAGTGCGCGGTTTTGTTTTTCAAATGATTGATTTTTTGCAGCACCAGGAGATCAAAATGCTAGTTGTCGCCTGTAACTCGGCAACAGCCGCCGGTCTTTCTTATTACCAGGAAGCTTGCGATCTACCGGTGATCGGGGTAATCGAGCCCGGGGTTAGGGCTGCCCTGGCCCGCAGCCAAAACGGGAAAATTGGCGTTATCGGAACAGTGGGAACGATCAACAGCTCCGAATATGTCAGGTCCCTGCAGGCAAAGGATGATTCGATGGAAATTTACACCAGAGCCTGCCCGCTTTTTGTTTTGCTGGTGGAAAATGATCTGGTGCAAACTCCCGAAGCGAAAGCGGTCGTGCATGAATATCTTTATCCTCTGGTTGAAAAGGGGATTGACACCCTTATCCTTGGGTGCACCCATTATCCCCTGATGTCTTCATTGATCCGGGAAGTTGTCGGCCCGCAGGTGAAATTGATCAACTCGGCAGAAGAAATTGCTGCCGAAATGAAAAGAATTCTGGATGAAACAGGAATGCTAAATCCGCTTGATTCTGGCCGGACCCGGTACCGCTTTTTTGTCAGCGGGAATCCGAATTCGTTT
>JAGYMW010000071.1 GCA_018400435.1 Bacillota bacterium
ATCTGGGCGGGATCCTCCAGCAGTGCATTCACAGCGGTTTCGGCCTTCACCACTTCCGGGAAGAGCTGACCGGTCCGGAATATGCCCAGCGCTACATCGACAAACTGCGCAGTGAAGGCATTTCCTGCAAACTCGACACGATGGTCCTTTCCATCGGCCAGGATCGCACCATTACCTGCATTAATAGCAGGGAAGGCCTGCAGACGATAAAAGCCGGGGCAATTGTCCTGGCCATGGGCTGCCGGGAACGCACCCGCGGAGCGATCAACATCCCGGGCACACGACCGGCGGGGATCTTTTCTGCCGGTACGGCCCAGCGCTTTGTCAATATTGACGGTTACATGGTTGGCAAGCGAGTGGTCGTTTTCGGTTCCGGCGACATCGGCCTGATTATGGCCCGCCGCATGGTTCTCGAAGGAGCCGAAGTGGTGGCTGTTATTGAGCGCAAACCGTACTCCGAAGGGCTGCTGCGTAATTATGTCCAGTGTATCGAAGATTATAATATCCCCATGCTCCTGGAGCATACCATAATCAACATCCACGGCCGCGAGCGGGTCGAAGGTGTAACCATTGCCCGCACCGATCAGGACAAGCAGCCCGTTGCCGGTACCGAGCGGGAGCTTTCCTGCGATACCATTCTCTTTTCGCGGGGACTGATTCCTGAAAACGAGCTTTCAAAAAGCGCCAGGATCATTCTTGATCCCTCTACCGGCGGACCGGTAGTCAACGAAGCGCTGGAAACGAGCATCCCCGGTGTCTTTGCCTGCGGCAATGTAGTCCATGTCCACGACCTGGTCGACTGGGTCACCGAGGAAAGTATCAGGGCAGGGCAGGGCGCGGCTGACTACCTCAAACCGCCGGCCTCTGAACCGAAAGGGTTTATCTTCGAAACAAAACCCTTAAAAGGAATTAACTATATCGTTCCGCAGAAAGTGCGCACCGCCAGCCTGAGCAACAGCCTGGAGCTGTTCATGCGCGTGAAAGGATTTCACGAAAATACCGCCCTCCTGGTTAAAGCAGACGGCAGCCTGATTAAAAAAGTACAGAAAAAGGTGCTCTCTCCGGGAGAAATGGTCAACGTCAGACTAACAAAAGAGGAGCTGCCAGAAACCGAGTTTAATACTCTTTCGGTAGAGCTGGCCGGGGAGGATTTAAAATAATGGCTGAAAAAGAGATAATCTGCATCCTCTGCCCCCTGGGCTGCAGGATGAAGGTAAAAGAAAAGGAAGATCAACCCGGCGAACTGTCGATGCGCGGACATAAATGCAAGCAGGGTAAAACTTACGCCCACCAGGAGTTTTACAACCCCACCCGCACTCTTACTTCAACTGTGGTCATCCACAATGCCACCCTGCCGCGACTGCCGGTTAAAACTGACCGACCTATCTCAAAAAACCTGATAATGAAAGCGGTTGAAGAAATAGCCCGGGCAGAAGTAGAAGCACCGGTGAAAATGGGCGATGTGATCATCGAAAATCTGCTGGGTACCGGCAGTAACGTTTTAGCCACCCGCAGTTTGCAATAGAACCAAAACAGCATTTTATAATGTATTAATAATCTAAATACCGGTATCAATCAGTGTTATTACTTTAATGAAGTAATCCCATCCCCTGCTCCGTTCAAGCAGGTAAATTCTTCAGAAATCGTATTGCCAGGTAAACCCATTTGACTTTCCAAACCATTTTTCAAACGGAAACTTGTGATCTGCGTTTTTCCCAGAAGTGTCCGATCAAAGCACCCGCCAGGGCCAGAAGCAGCCAGCCGAAGCCGGCTTCTCCTCCGGGAAAAGACGATCGCAGGCTGCACAGGGCTGAATAGTTCCACAGCATGGAAATATATCCGCACATGCCCTCAAAGAGACCCCAGAGAAAAGCAGCTACAGCCGCGCCTGACCTGGCGCCCCTCAAAGCAGGGACAAAGGCAATAAAGAGCACCAGGACTATGGACGGCGGGTAAACCATGTCCAAAATGGGCGCTGTAAGCCGGATAATCTCTTCCAGACCAACCAGGCTGACCAGAGCACTGAGGGTTAGTACGGCCAGGGCGCAGGCCCTGTAGGGCAGTTTGCCCCCGGAAGCTTCTTCGAAGTATGAGGCGGTTCCTCCGGATAGGCCCACGGCAGAGGTGAGGGCGGCAAAGAGCAGGGCGATGTTGAAGACTATCCCGCCCACGGGCCCCCAGAGCTCAAGGATAATGGTTGCATAAAGTCTGGCGTAGGACACATCTGTAAAAAGAGCCCCGGTTGAAGCGCCGACCAGCATCTGGGTAAAATGGCTGCTCGCCAGGAGGACAAATCCGATCCCTGCTGTAATGATCAAATAACGGTTGAGCGGTTTCCCCTGCAGGCCGTGGCTTTCACTTAAGCCGGCAACAACGAGGGTAGCAAACATGAGGGCAGCCGGCAGGTCCATTGTCTGATAACCGTTCAGAAAACCGTAGGTAAAGGGATGAACGGTATAAAACCTGGAGACGGGTTCTGCAAGGGGCGAAATAAAGCTTCTTGTTACCACGGCCACCACGGTCAGGATAAGGACCGGTAGCAGGTAGCGGGCAATCTTGTCGATAACCCGGCTACGCTGGAAAAGAAACCAGAATACAGCAGCATAATAAGCGAGGGTGAAGATAATCTCAGCCGCAAAAGGCGCACTCTGCAGGCCGAGGATCTGGCAGATGGCATCCCAGGAGGCAGCGCTCATGCGCGGTATGGCAAAAAGAGGCCCCAGGACAAGTACAGTCAAACCGCCAAAAGCAAGCGCCATGCCACCACTAAAAGACCGGGCGGCAATATTATACAGAGTTCCCTCGCGGGCTACTGCCAGGTAGGCCAGCCAGGGAAAGATAATGGCCGATATAAAGATGCCCAGGTAAGCAGTATACACATCCGTACCGCTCTGCTGACCCCAGGTGACGGGCCAGAGCATGCACGAACCGCCGAAATGCATGGCGAAAACCGAACCACCAATTGCTGCAGCAACAAGAACGTTCAAACGATTGGACATATCCTGCAAGGATCCTTTTTTCATTTACTTCCGCCATTATAACATGATTGTATATTATCTGGAAAAATTTTGGCCATCAGCAGCTTTAAGCGCCAGTGGAAAGTTTTCTTTTTTCGCCTGCGGTCATATTCTCTCACCTTTTACAATGAACAAATCAATGCCGCAAAAAAATAAAATGCCCTGACATTATAAAGCATAGGCGTTAAATTACATAGCTTCTTCCCATATATTAGCGGAGTGAAAACCCTTGATTTCAGCGTCGGCAAAAGCATCAAGCGGATGGATAAAGTGATGCACAGCAAATTGAATGCCATGCTCAGGCAATGGGATTAAACCCGATCACAGGGACTATTGGGATAATAAATAAGCGCCTGCAAAGAAAGATTAAAACCGCTTTCAGGCACCGGGTAATGGAACCGCAGTTAAAATAGATACTTCCTCCAGTAGTCGATCAATCTCTTGCATTGTATTGTATGGCGATACTCCAACCCTTATCAATCCGCCATCTTTTTGAAGATTAAGAACTTCATTTACAAGTGTTTTTGCATAGAAATGCCCTGCCCAGGCATAGATACCTTTTGAGCCAAGATGTTTTGCCACAATATCTGAATTTATTTTGTCTATCGTAAATGATACAGTTGAAGTCCTCTCAGAGCCCTCTTGAGGCCCATATATTTTAATCTTTGGCATTTTATACAGCTGTGACCTAAGATAGAATGCTAACCTTTCTTCATATTCGTCAAATATATTCATGCCAGTGATGATTTTTTCCCTTAATGTCAACTGACTCTCTGACTTTTTGTCTCCATCATGGTCAAACATTTCTCCAGCATCTGCTATAAATTTTATTGCCTCTGCAGTACCATAAATATTCTCAAAACAAGGTGTCCCTGTTTGAAACTTATGTGGTACTTCTAATAAATCGTCTGCATCTACCTTAATTGTTTTTAACTTATCAAATAAGCTATCTCTTATATATACTACCCCCAGGTGAGGGCCAAAGAATTTATACGGAGAACATATAAGTATGTCCGTATTAATCTCTTTAACATCAATAGGCTTATGTGCAGCATAATGCACTGCATCAACTACAGTAATAGCACCTACTTCATGGGCTAGTTCAATATACTTTTTAACATCAGTTATAGTACCAACTGCATTAGATGCATAATTAAGCGCTACTAAACGTGTCCTGGGTGAAAGCTTTGATTTATAATCATCAAAATCTAATTTCATCTCTTCTACGTTAACTCGAACACTCTTAATAATAGCTCCGGCGTCCTGAAGTTGTATCCAAGGTGATCTATTGCAGAGATGATCCAAATCAGTAACAATTATTTCATCTCCAGGCAATATATCTTTCATCAAAGCAAAGGCTAGCATAAAAGAATTAGTAGTTGAACTTGATCCGAAAGCTACCTCATGAGCTTTGCACCCTAAAAATTCGCTACAAATAATGCGAGCCTCTTCCATAATTTTATCTGTTTTTACTGAAGTTTCGAAAGCTCCACCTTCATTTGCATTGGTCTCTATTAAATATTCTGTTATTTTGTCTATTACTCTTTTTGGAACCTGTGTGCCACCCGGACCGTCTAAATAAGCTACAGGTAATCCTGCCAACTTTTTCTTAATTGAAGGAAATTGTTCACGTATATACTGTACATCATAGTTGCTCACTTAAAACACCCTCTTATCATTATTAGTGCGCTCTCGATCGAAAACTCCGAGCGCTTTATTCATGCCTAAACTACTGTGTAGTGAACCAACAAGCTTTGCTTGATGATTATGCCACTGAACAATTTACTTTTCGAGTGCCTTCTATGTTTAATTATAACATAGATCACCTTATTCTGATTTTGATAAACAATCAAACTATCCTAAATTGTAACACACGCCCATGCCGGGTGCACCAAAAAAATGGAACGTGGAGATCTCTCTCCACGTTCCATTTCAAGTGGTGTCGGGAGGGGGACTTGAACCCCCACGGTATTCACCACACGCCCCTCAAACGTGCGCGTCTGCCTATTCCGCCACCCCGACATGTTCTCTTTTAATTCCATTAAGATTATAAGGGTTTGTGACTTAACCGTCAAGACAGCGATTATATTTGGTGTGTTTGTTCTGTAATAATAACAGCTAAGGATCAGATTTGTTAGTTTTGCTCAGTGACAATAATCGGTTGCGAACAGAATTGATGTGATTAATTTAAACCCCTGTCAGATGAAGGGTTTTTAGAAACAAGGGCGAATTGAAAATAGACAGTCCGGGATGCCCGGACAATATGTTTATTCAAACGTGATAAGACTGATTCTTAAAAAGGAGAAGCGCTATGAATGACAGCAGCGAACCTTATTTAACCGTCCCCGGAAGCGTCCCCCCGGAGGGTCCGTTATTCATGACGGGCAATGAATATATTGCTTTGCCGCAGATTGAGAAGAACGGTAATATCATTTCAGCCAATGTGCTGCGCCTCGATTGTCAAGGCCTGCTTGAATTCTGCGGCTCCGCCGACAATCCTTTGCTGAGCCCCTTCCTGCAGGTGGAGGAAAAATCAATTGATCCGGGCAACAGGGCTGAGTGGAATTACGAGATGGACTGGCTGCCCGGCTTCTGCCTCTCCGGTGAAGAATGGACGCTAAAAGGCGAAATAGTATGCCCGCCCGGCCAAAAGGGCTTTTTCTACCACCTCTCCCTGGCCAACCGGGGCAACCGCAGCCTGAGAATCAAACTGGGCTGGAAAGTATGCTGGACAACATTTAATTATCTTATTTTCAGTAGCCGTCCGGTGGAAGGAAGCCGCCGCCTTGAATATAACAACTGGACAAACAGCCTGGTGCTGGAAGCAGCAGCAGGGTTACCCATGGCCGCCCTGGCCCTGGCTGTTGAACCACAGGTAGAGTGGCATCAAATCGAAGAAAAAGATTGTTATCAGGCCAGCTGTGCGGCTGAAGTGGCAGCCGGTGGATGCTTTACAGCCACTCTTTACGGGGCAGTTAATCTCGAAGCAAACGGGGCGGGAACCACTACCGTGGACCTGCGCCGCCGCGGAGTGGAAAACCTGAAATTATACACTCTCCAATGGCTCGAAAGTCGCTGCCAAATCAGTGAAAATGGTGAACTTGACAGTCTGTTGAACAAAAACCTCTTTTTTAGCTACTTTTATTCCACGGCCCGTTCTTTGGACAGTGAAGAAGTTGTTTTTCTCACTTCTCGCAGCCCCCGTTACTACGTCAGTGGCGCTTTCTGGAGCAGGGACGCTCTGCTCTGGAGCTTTCCGGCAGTGATGATGGTCGATCCGGGTGCTGCCCGTGAGTTGCTGCTCACCGTCTTTCGCCGCCACCTCAGAAACTGCGGCGATCACGCCCATTATCTTAACGGAACTCTTCTATACCCCGGTTTTGAACTGGACCAGCTCTGTGCCTACTTGCTGGCCCTGCGCCATTATCTGACCGAAAGCGGCTATTATGCGCTGCTTGAAAATCAGAAAATCAGCGAAGGTTTGACCCTGCTGGCTGAAAAAGCCCTCGACCTCTTTGATCCGGAGGTGGGGCTTTACAGTACGTTCCTCGATCCTTCAGATGACCCGGTGCGTTATCCCTACCTGACCTATGATAACGCCATCCTGCAGTGCTCCTTCCGCTTCCTGGGACATCTGCAAGCCGGCAATCACTGGGAGCACAAAGCTGATTTTGCCATCCTGGCAGCGGAGCTGCAGCAGGCGATTTACGAAAATTGCATTGTCAAGGGCCCCTTTGGGGTCATGTTTGCCTGGTCCGTTGATGGAAAAGGGCGCTTCACCCTTTACGATAATCCCCCGGGAAGTCTGCAGCTTTTGGCACATTACGGTTTCTGTTCCCCCGACGAAACTGTTTTCAAGAATACTGTGCGCTGGATTCGTTCAACCAACAATAAATATTTTCATTCCGGCGCCCCCTTTGAAGAAGCGGGTTCGCGGCACGCCGGCAACCCCTGGCCCCTGGCTGCCTGCAATGATCTGCTGGCCTGCAAAGCCGGCGGCCTTGATTTCTTAAAAAGGTCCGCAATGGATAACGGCTTTTTCTGTGAAACCGTGGATCCGCAGACAGGAAAAGTATCCACCGGCGCCGCCTTCGCTTCGGGAGCCGGTTTCCTCGCTTTTGCCCTGGCCAACAGGCATGGCAAAGAAGAATGCCCGGAAGAATCTGAAAACGAGGGGGATAAAGAACAACCGGAAGATTAGCACCCAGCGACTTCCGGCCGGATAGGTCCCGGGCAGCTCATTCTACTTTGAAAATGCGAATTATCATTTTTATTGATCTGATGGTGAAGTTTCAGCTTCAATAAGCCTGGTGAAGCATCATAGCCTTTCCAGGCAGGGGTAACAGCAAATGGACAAGAATATAAATATGTATTTTCAGGGCGGCAAATTTTTACTGTTTTTACTGGTTGAAGGTGTTTCAATTTCTACCGGAGAAAACACCCAGGGAGATGAGCAAAGATGGTTAAGCTAAAGCAGCTGTCGTGGTGGGGCAAAATTGCCTATGGAACCGGAGCCGGCGGCTACAGCCTCATCGACCGGGTTTTAATCACCTGGCTTTTTTATTACTACATTACCAGTCCCCTTGAAGGTGTCGAGGCCCTGATGCCGCCCTTTGCCTTCGGACTGATCATGTTTTTTGGCCGGGTGATCGACGCCGTGGCCGATCCACTGATTGCCCGCTGGTCCGACAATTACGGCGGAAAACTGGGCCGGCGGATGCCCTTCATGTTATTCAGCGGAGTGGCCTACATGGCCGTTTTCATTCTGCTTTTTTATCCTCCCATTGCTGAAAAA
>JAGYMW010000072.1 GCA_018400435.1 Bacillota bacterium
AGCTGGTAGAATGGGCTATCCGGGAAGACGATATTCACCTTCCCCCCACCTCGTTGATCTGTATGGAAAATACCCATAACCGAGCCGGCGGCATAGTTGTTCCCCTCGAAGATATGCAGGCGGTCTATGAAGTGGCCTGCCGGCATAATCTACCTGTTCACCTTGACGGTGCCCGTATTTTTAATGCTTCCGTTGCCTCAGGTATTCCGGCCAAAGATTTTGCCGCCAGTGCCACCTCGGTCCAGTTTTGCCTTTCCAAAGGCCTTGGAGCTCCTGTTGGTTCCATTATAGTGGGTCCCCGTGATTTTATGGAGAGGGCCATGCGGTGGCGGAAAAGAATGGGTGGTGGAATGCGCCAGGCGGGGATAATCGCAGCAGCTGGAATAGTGTCTCTCGAGAGGATGATCGACCGGTTGGCTGAAGATCATGACAATGCCCGCTTTCTCGCTGACGGTCTGGCTGATTTGGAGGGGATCGAATTTAACCCTGCCGACGTGGAAACAAATATTGTAATTGTCAAACCTACCACCATGTCCATCGGCTGCTTCGGAGACGAACTGGCCAAAAGGGGCATCCTGACTGTAGTAATTGAACCGGACCGGATTCGTTTTACAACCAACAAGGAAGTAAATCGCAGTGACATAGAAAAAACGATAACGGCGGTAAAAGACATTCTTGCCCATGCTTGAAATTGGAAGAAGCATAATTTCTAGTTTTGATTATAAAATTGAATAATTTTAGCCTTGATCTTAAAACCGGTCCCGGGTGTGTAAAAAATTTAAACGGTCGGAAAACATGCTGAAAAAGCGTCCGGATTTTAAAAGAGAATGGCCCGGCCGGGATACAAGAGCATGGTTGACTGATAAAATAGGGGCATATTTTTTAAAGATGTGCCCCTATTTTATGTGGCAAAATCATAATTGATCAGTGATATTGCCGCCGGCGGTTAAAAGGGGTTCGCCGTTTGTTGTCGAATGATCATTAAAACCAATTTATGGAGATACGATATGGTTTTTAATTTATACAGTCTTCCGCTTTACATTTTCAGCTTGCTCATGCTAATTCTAGCTTTTACCGCCTGGAATTATAAAACGGCGGGTGGGGCGAAAGAATTCTCTATGCTCGCTCTGGCCTGTGCTTTGTATTCCTCTGCCTACGGGCTGGAAATATCATCACTTAACCTGGAAACGGTCTTGTTATGGCTGAAGGTTGAGTACGCTGGCATAGCGGCTATTCCTGCTCTGTTCATTCTTTTTGCTCTTGCATATACCGAAAAAAGTAACCGCTTCAGTATTATCGCCAAAAGTTCTTTTTTTATCATTCCGCTGATTACGGTGAGCCTGTTTTACACCAACCAGCTTCACGGCTTAATGTATCAAGATGTTTTTATGGATCAAGAGGGGCTTTTCCCTGTGATTTCCTTTGTCAGGGGCCCCTGGTACTGGGTGCAAAATGGCTATGTTGTGATGGCGATTTTATACAGTAATGTACTTTTTATGGTGATGTGGTTTAATGCGAACAAAGTTTACCGCCGGCAAATTGCCATTATGCTGCTCGGTTCTTTGATTCCCTGGTTTGGATTGGTGATCTATCTGTTCAGACCTCTGACCTGGAACCTGGATTTTAATCCTTTTTTTCTCTCCCTGAGCAGTATTATTTTTGCCTGGGGGTTGTTCCGTTATAAGCTCTTTGACCTGGTCCCGGTTGTACGGGCAAAACTATTTGAGGAGCTGCCCTATGGAGTCCTCATCCTGGATCCTGCCCTTCGGATTATTGATATTAATGATTCGGCCAGGTGTTATTTGGGCCTCGATTGCCCGGCAATAGGTCAAAAAGCCGCCGAGGTGCTTTCTTACTGGCCGGAGCTGGCCAAATTGTTGGCGGCGATTGACAGAAAGTATCACGTAGAGTTAAAAAAAGAGGATAATGGATCAACGCACTGGTTCAGGATAGACTTTCTGCCCCTGAAAGGGGAAAATAGGATCGTCACCGGCTATATTATTCTATTGAGTGATATCACCGAGCGACAAGAAGCGGAAGAGGAACTCAAAACATTGGCCACGACAGATATTCTCACGGGTTTGTGGAACCGGCGTTATTTCATAGAAACTATGGACAAAGAACTGAAAAGGGCACAGCGCTATAGACATAAACTGACATTGGTCATGCTCGACGTTGATCATTTTAAAAAGATCAATGATTCCTTTGGTCACCAGGCCGGTGATTACACACTCCAGCATATTGGTCGGCTTTTTTTAAATCGCCTTCGAGCAGTTGATACTGCCGCCCGCCTGGGGGGAGACGAAATAGGTATTATTTTACCGGAAATAAATGTTGATGATGCCCGCAAGCTGGCTGTATCATTAAAAGAAGCAGTTGCTGATAACCCGGTGGATTTTAAAAATAGCGTAATCCCGGTTACTGTGAGCATGGGCGTGGCTGCTCTCACTGAAACTATGAGCGGATTGGAAGATATACTTTCAGCGGCCGACAGGGCCCTTTATCAGGCTAAGGAAGAAGGCCGCAACCGGGTTGCAGTATCAACTGTTAATGGCAGTGAGGAGGGATTACAATGAGTACTATGGATGAAAATAATCTTGATCTGCTGGGAAAACTGCATTATGTCCTCGGGGTGTTGACAGCTCTTTCGGCCTGCATACCTTTTATTTATCTGTTCATCGGCCTGGCCATGATAGGCTCGGGCACCTACACCGGGAGCGGTGCTCCCCGTGTTTTCGGGGTAATCTTTCTTGTCCTTTCAACAATCTTGATTATTGGTGGATGGGTAATGGCTGTTTTGATCATCATAGCCGGGAGCAGGTTAAAGCAAAAGCAATCATATAACTTTTGTCTGGTTATTGCTTTTATTGAGTGCCTCATTGTTCCCCTGGGAACTATTCTCGGCATTTTTACGGTTATCAATTTAGGCAAGGAAGAAGTAAAGGCTTTATTCGGATAAGACTCTGCCGGGGGCAAAGGAGGCCTGCAATTTATGAAAAATGAAAAAGAAACCACCGGTTACATCGGTGCAGCTTGTGCTTTGCAGGATGAGATTGTCAGTTGGCGCCGGGATCTGCACCGCATTCCGGAGCTGGGTTTTGAGTTGCATCAGACATCTGCTTATGTGCGCAGCCGTCTCGAAGAAATGGGTGTTTCTTATCGAATAGCTGCCGAAACCGGGATAGTAGCCCTGATTGAAGGAACAGGCAAGGGGCCAACGCTGGCCCTCCGCGCTGATATGGACGCCCTGCCGATCCGGGAAGAGACAGGATTGCCCTTTGCTTCGACAAACAACAATATGCATGCCTGTGGGCATGATGCCCACGCTGCCATGCTGCTGGGAACAGCCAAAATCTTGTTAGAATACCGATCCCGGATGCAGGGCAACATTAAACTGCTTTTCCAGCCCGGTGAAGAGGGTTACGGCGGTGCTGCCCGCATGATTACAGACGGCTGTCTCGAAGATCCTCCGGTTGATGCAGCAGTGGGGCTGCATGTTGGCCAGATCTTTCCTGAAGTTGGTCTTGGCCAGATTGGTATTTGTGCCGGGCCTATTCTTGCTGCGTCAACCGCTTTTGAAGTATTAATTAAAGGCAGCAGCACGCACGGTGCTCTTCCTCATCTCGGTGTTGATGCGATAACTACGTCGGCAGAAATAATTCTCGCCCTGCAGAAAATAGTGAGCCGTGAGACTAACCCTCTCAACCCCGTAGTTCTGACCATCGGTAAGATTAAAGGCGGCGAGGCCATGAATATTATTACAGACAGAGTATCTTTCAGCGGTGATTTTCGGACTATGGAGGCGTCAGAGCGAGACTTTGTTGCAGCGCGCCTGGAGGAAATTTGTACAGCCACTGCTGCTGCCAACCGGGCCGAAGCGGAGGTAAAGATCCTGGGCGGTTATCCGTCGACAGTTAACGATCCGGAATATGTGGAATGGGTCGTTTCGGCAGCGAGCAGAGTAGCAGGCAAAGATAATATTATCATGGTTAAAAAACCAAATATGGGAACAGAAGATATGGCCTACTATTTCGAAAAGGTGCCCGGTGCTTATTTTGTTCTTGGTACCGGCAATCCGGCCAGGGGCATCGTTTATCCCCATCACAACTCGCGTTTTGATATCGATGAAAGTGTGCTCTGGATGGGACCGGCCATTTTTACCGGTCTGGCCCTTGATTATCTCAGCCCGGTGAATCAATAACCGGCAGGGAGAGAGGTTCAGGTTATAGACTTTCACTATTATTTAAGGGTTTTTTTCTGGTTATGCGGTTTCTGGCTGCTCTGGAAAATTCCCATTTTGCAAAAGGGAGGGGAAAGAGGAGACAGGGACAGTTTTAATTATGCCGGCAACAATACAGTGTCGATAGTGGTTCCGGCGCGGAATGAAGAAGAACGTCTTCCCTCGCTGCTCCGGACTATTGGGATGCAGACTAAAAAGGCCGGAGAAATAATAGTAGTGGATGATAATTCCGAAGATGCCACCGCCTCCATAGCCGTACGCAGCGGCTGCCGGGTTATCTCAGCCGGTGCTCTTCCCCCAGGCTGGATCGGTAAATCGTGGGCCTGCTGGAAGGGAGCCTGCACCGCAGAAGGCGAAATTTTAATCTTCCTCGATGCAGACACCACCCTTGAAGCCGATGCCCTGGAGAGGATGATCCAGGCTTATGGGGAGAAAGGGGGAGCAATATCCATCCAGCCATATCATTCAATCAGGAAGCCTTATGAGCAGCTCTCGGCTATTTTTAATATAATTACCATGATGAGTACCAACCTGTTCACTCCTCTGGGTAAACGCTTAAAGGGAGAAGCTTTTTTCGGTCCCTGCATTATATGCGGGCGCAGTGACTATTTTACGGCGGGCGGGCACAGGAAGATTAAAGGGAGTATACTTGATGATGTTTCGCTGGGCAGGCTTTTTCAGGATAGCGATTTCCCCGTTAACTGCTATGGTGGCCGGGGAGTAATTGATTTTCGTATGTATCCCGGCGGTTTGGGTGATTTGCTGGAAGGGTGGAGTAAAAATTTCAGCACAGGAGCTTTTTCCATAGGGATTTTCAGTTTTATTCTCATTGCCATGTGGATTACCGGGGCCTATTCAATAACTGTTTTGCTGGTTGCCTCTGCTGTGGGCGGCAGCGCTGCCGCATCTGCTCTGTTTCTCTACCTGGGATACGGCTTGCAGATAAGCTGGATGCTGAAAAGAATAGGCAGCTTCAGCCTGTTGCATATCCTGATTTATCCGGTTGATTTAATTTTCTTCCTTTTTACATTTATACGTTCACTGATTATGACCTTCTTTTTGCACAGCGTAACCTGGAAAGGCAGAAATATTAAGACTGAAAGTGATAGGGGCCGTGAATGAGGATTATCTATTTATCTTCTTCGCTTACCGTAATTCTGGTTATCATTGTCTGGTTTGTTATTCACATGGCTGCCGCCTTAATTGGCCTGAAGGTGCCGGATCGGTTTATCGATCCATCCCTGCGGATTTACCGGCCTGCAGGGTGGGAATCGGGTGGGAGGTTGTATGAAAAAGTATTTTTGGTCAGGAAGTGGAAGCAGATCCTGCCCGACGGGGGCAACTGGTTCAGGGGCGGCTTTGCCAAACGAAAGCTGTCCTCAGTAAGTCCCGAGTATATAAAGATGTTTATCAGGGAAACCTGTCGGGCTGAACTGACCCACTGGCTGGCCTTTTTCCCGGCCCTGCTGTTTTTTTTCTGGGTGGAATGGAAGGTGGGGCTGATAATGGTCGGTTACGGATTGATGGTCAACCTGCCCTGTATCATAACCCAAAGGTACAATCGATTCCGGATGGAGCGGTTTTTGGTCAGGCTCAGCGATGTCGACCAGCGCCGGGGCCGCAGTAAAACCTGATCGCTGCGATCTACTTTTTCAGGAAGGTGATATTATGCTTAATGCCTCTGATTTTTTTGATCTAAGAACAGTTTCTTTTGCTGCAATATTTGAGAATACTGATTATGTCTGGGAAGCACTGAAAAATATTGAGCCTTTCCTCCAGGACACCCTGCAGCCCAATACAGGAGCAGTCAGAAATGGAAAGGAGATGGTGGACACCACCACCGTTATCTACGACGGACGGGCTATCAGAGACGGTTTCCATATTGATCTCACCGGTAAAAAACTGCGAGTTGAAAAAGACGGTGCCGTTCTTCAAGGAGCGAGTATTATTTATGCCGGGGCGTTCCTGATGGATGACAGTATTTACATCGGCAGGGGAACGGTTGTTGAGCCGGGGGCGCTGATCAAAGGGCCTGCTTTTATCGGCGATAATACTGAAATCCGGCAGGGTGCATACATCCGGGGCCGGGTTATAGTTGGCGACAGCTGCGTAGTTGGCCATGCCACGGAGATGAAATCATCATTGATGCTGGGAGAAAGCAAGGCAGGCCACTTTGCTTATATCGGGAACAGTATTCTCGGCAGAGTTAACCTGGGTGCCGGGACAAAACTTGCTAACCTGAAGATGACTGATACGCCGGTGGTTCTTAATGTCGATGGAAAAACTTATGAAACGGGGTTGCGCAAATTCGGGGCGGTGCTGGCTGATGGAGTGGAAACTGGCTGTAACAGTGTAACTTCTCCCGGGACCCTGCTGGGGAAAGGATGCCTGCTTTATCCCAATGGAACAGCAAGGGGTTACTATTTTCCCGAAACGATTATAAAGATCAGGCAAACTCAGAGACTGATCGATCTGAGCAGGAGAAGCGGGCGGTGAATAAGATACTCAGAATACTGCGCCAGAGTGGCCCCCTTACGGGCAAACAAATTGTTGAATCATCAGGCCTGGATTCTTTCACAGCCTGGCGGGAATGTACCGCATCGGATCAGCTGCAGCGGCAAATTGTGGGTAAAAGATATTTAAGGCTCGATCGACGAGTGAATGGGTATGCCAGGTTTTCGCCGTCCATAATGAGGGAGTTCTTAAATTATACGGTCGTTGGAGCGGCTGGAGATGAAGAGAAGATTGAGTTTCTTGCCAGCCGCCTGGCCGATGAAATCCGCCTTATCAGCAGGCGTAAAAAAGAGCTGGCCCGGGAGATCACTTGCCGCACGATAAAAAACTGTGAAAGCGAGCCGTTGTTCGAGGAACAAGCCTGCGTTATTATTGCTGGTGATGTTGTTTATAATATGGCCCATGCCGAACCGAGACCGGAACCTTCCACCGGTGAGCTGGTCAGGGGATCGGACCTCGACATAGTTGTCGTTGCTGAAAAACTGTCCCCGGCAATTCTGGCCTGTTTTGACGAACTGCTGTACCGTGAAAAATACAATCTGCTGTTGAATCCTGCCGTCAAAGAAGAAATTGACTATGTGATCAAGGATCTGCAGACAGTTGAAGAACAGCTTAGATTTCATGATTTCAAGGCCATGGTGGCTTCCAAGATTTTGGATGAAGGGGAACTTCTCTCTGGCAGCCGTGTTCTATATGACCGGATTAAACGGTTGGCTGAAGAAGCGGGCATTCCAGAAAAGCTCGAGAAGCTGAAAAAGAAAGCTCAATCCGGGCGTCTTTCTGCTGAAAAGAAACTTTTAACCCTTGCCTATTCCCGTTGTGCAGACGAATTAGGAGCCCTTTTCTATACCAGCGAAGAAAAAGAAGAGATTTTTTGA
>JAGYMW010000073.1 GCA_018400435.1 Bacillota bacterium
GATTGCAAAACCATGAAGCAGCATCTCGCTTAAAGAACAGGGTTCCAACCCTTCGTCCCGCAGCCCCCTGATAATGGACGGCAGGGCAGCCAGATCGTTTTCTCGGCAGTGAAGAAGGATTATGCTGCCGCTCTGCGCTTTATCAAGCACATATTCGGTGATTCTTTCCGCAGGCATGTTTCCACCACCCAGGCCGTAGAAATGATCGACATCCCAGAGAGTAACAAACATCCCCTTTTCGGCAATCAGCTCAAGATAATGGCTCCTCTCCTCGGACTGGGCATCATGGAACCCTTCCAACCCCGGTGGACGGAAAAAATAGGTCTTATAGGAACGACCGATAGCTTCGTCTGCCAGCTCCTGCCACAGTGCCATCTCTGTGTTGATCTCATCGTCGTTCATATCAGAAAAATAGCGGTGGCTGTAAGTGTGGTTTCCCAGTTCATGGCCTTCTTCGACCACGCTCCGCCATACTTCCGGCTCCATCTCCAGCCAGGTCCCCAGGACAAAAAAAGTGGCCTTTATATTTTCTTCAGCTAAATAATGCAAAGCGCTTTCCACAAGATCTGACCTGCCCCCGTCATCGATGGTTAGGGCTACTTTGTTCGAATCGCGATTGCCATGGGTAATAATTTTTGATGAACGAAGCATGTGGTTCTCTTCCCGCAGGGTTCTATTCTCATCCATAATTTCGTCATGCTGGCGCTGCAGGGTTTCATTGTCCTGTTCAAGCTGCCTGACACTCTCTTTCAGCTCATCAAATTCCGAATGCAGGGCTCTTCCTGACAGATACTGCACCAAGCTGAGCACCACCAGTATAAAAACAGCAAGCAGGAGGGCACCAAAAATAATATTGCGGGTCGGCATTTTACTTTGGTTATGGCGGGATCTGCGGTAGCTGCTCTCTATCATGACCACCTCTTTCCGGAAGCTCCTTCCGGGCTTCCCAATTAATCACTTATATGTTAACCTACAGAAGAAGATTAGACAACTGCAAACCACAGATAACAATCAAGAAACAGTAAAAAATGATATGTGGATAATGGCCAGTCTGTACCTTTGTGCCCATCAGATGACAGGAGGATTGATCAACTGTGAAAAAGAAACTGCTCGCTTTTTCTTCCAGCCCCAGGCGGGATGGCAACAGCGAGACCCTGCTGAAGGAATTTTGCCGGGCAGCTGATGATGCCCTCTGGGAAATTGAAATGATCCGCATTAATAATCTGCATTTCAAACCCTGCCAGGCCTGCGATCTCTGCGCCAGGGACGGCCGCTGCATCCTGAAAGATGACATGCAGGAGATCTACCCGAAACTGGCTTCTTCAGATGCCCTGGTGATCGCTACTCCGGTTACCTTCGGCTCGGTAAATGCCCAGCTGAAAATGTTCATCGACCGTTTTCAGTGCTGGTGGAACGCCAAGTACACCCTTAAAAAACCTTTTATTCCGGACGAAGTCAAACATCCGGGTTTTTTCATCTGTGTTGGAGCCCTGAAGAAAAAAGATTACTGTGAAAGTGCCGAGCAGATAATCAAGGTCTTTTTCCATAATATCAATCACACCCTAATCGGCAGCATGGCTTTCCGCGGGTACGATGAAAAAGGGGCCATTGCTGAAGATCTCGAAGCCCTCAAAAAAATATACCGATCCGGGCAGGACTTCTTCAGCCAGGTCGATAAAAATTGAGCTGTTCCGGAAAAAGATTGTCAAATTTGTTTTGTGATGAGACAGCTTCAGCTGCATGAAAAAATAGAGACTTTTGCTCATTGACCGCAGCCGGATATCGCGGCGGCGAATCTTCGAGCAAAGCCTCTATTATTTCTGCTTATATTTTCCTTTACAGCATTAAAAGGCAGCCCTCCCGGCGATCAGTGCAGGAGGGAAGGAAGGAATGTGGCCAGCTGGGGAAAGGCAATCAGCAGAGCCAGGCAGGCTATGATCGCAAAAAGAAAAGGCCAGATTCCTTTAAAAATCGTTTCCAGCGGCACATTGCCGGCCACTCCCTTGACAATATATACGTTCATCCCCACCGGCGGGGTTATCACTCCCATTGCCACGACCATAACGATTATCACGCCAAACCAGATGGGATCATAGCCAAGGACACTGACCGCCACCGGTAAAAAAATGGGAATAGTCAGGAGAATAAGCGCCAGAGCATCAATAAAACAGCCCAGCACCAGGTAAATGAGCAAAATAATGGCGATTACCACAAATGCCGGCAGCTGAAGTGAAGCCGCCCACTCGGCCATGGCAAAAGGGATTCTGCTGATGGCAATGAAGCGACCGAAAATAACGGCCGAAGCAACAAGCAGCATAATCATGGCTGTCGTCCGGGTAGTATCGGACAGCGATTTTTGGATGATTTCCATGCTCAGCTTCTTCTGAACGAGGGTTACCAGGGCTACTCCCGCCACACCCACTGCTCCCGCTTCCGTGGGCGTAAACCAGCCGGCAAAGAGGCCACCCAGGGAAATAGAAAAGATGACAAGAATCTCAAACAGCCCTCCTCCAAGAGCTCTGAACCGTTCCCTCCAGGTTGCTTTAGGCCCGGCCGGACCCAGTTTCGGGTTGCGCCACGCTACGATGTAGATAGCCAGCATATAGAGAAACATGAGCAGGAACCCGGGGACAATTCCGGCCAGAAAAAGCTTTCCTATCGACTGTTCGGCAGAAATGCCGTACACTATAAAAATAACACTCGGCGGGATCAGCACACCGAGGGCACCGCCGGCAGCTACGCTGGCCGTGGAAAGAGAAGAATTGTATTCATACCGGCGCATTTCCGGCAGGGCAATAGCCCCGATTGTGGCAGCAGTGGCCGTGTTCGAGCCGCAAACCGCCCCGAAGAGGGCGCAGGTTGCCTGGGTTGCTATAGCCAACCCGCCGGGCAAATGGCCGACCATCTTATAGGCAAAGTGATAAAGGCGGGTTCCAATCCCGGCATAAAAAGCGAGGAACCCCATCCAGATGAACATGGGGATAACACTCAAAGAGTAATTGGAAAAGGTGGAAAAAAGATCTTTCGAAACGACAGCAAAGGCGGCCGACGGGTTATTCAAAAGGCTGAAACCGACAAAACCGACCAGCCCCATGGCATAAGCGATGGGCATTTTCAGGGCAATGAGCAAAAAGAAAACGGTTATGCCGATTAAACCGGCAGCGGCAGGATCCATCAGCGTTCACCCCCCACTATAAGTTTAATTACCTGCAGAAGGACGGTGAGGGCGAGAACAACAAAACCGATGGCTACCAGGTAAACAAAGGGATAAAATATTAGCTGGGTGGTAGGAGCCACTTCTCCGCTGACATCCATTAAGCGACCGTAACGGAAAAGATTATATGAAGCAAAAAGAAAAAAGATAAAAACGGGAATGCCGACGATAATTTCTACGATTCGCTGAACAGCCGGAGAAAAACGTTCCAGGATAAAAGTTACAGTAATATGGCCGTTTTCCACCGCACAACGGGCCATAGCCAATCCGACAACAGCAGCGGTTAAAAAACCGACCATCTCATAGGTCCCCAGGATGGAATGATTAATCAGGGTCCGGCCCAGGATATTGGCAACCACCAGCAGGGCGGTTGCGGCAAGAATCAGGCCGGCCAGGAAATCAAGTCCGCGGCTTATTTTAACAACAAGAGTTTCGAATATCTGCATAATAATCAATCATCCTTCGATTTATATGATCAACTTACTTGGATAAGTTAGCGGGCAGGCGGTGAAGGCCAACCATGCTCTATTCGAATAAACCAGGAAATCGGGATAGGGGGCGGCCATTAGGCCGCCGACCTTCCCACACTACCGAGCAAGCCGTTCGGCACTTGGCGGTTCGTCAAGATGAACGCACTTGCGAGTAGCCGGGTGCACCAGGAATTAAGGGCGGTCGTATGGCCGCCCTTACTGTATGGATTAGCCTTCACAAACAGCCGGTCAGGACTGGTGATTGTGGTTTGATCAGGTTTACTGGTACTGTTCTGACAGTTCTTTCACGGTGGTCAGGATATCTTCTCCCGGCAAGCCGAGTTCATTCATCCTTTGCACGAAATCCGCCTGGACCGGCTCAATTTTCTCAATCCATAGCCTGGCTTCTTCCTCATCCAGAGTTATTACTTCCTGACCAGTTTCTTCGACAGACCACTGCAGAGCCGCTTCATTCTGAACATCCCACAGGCTTGCACCTACATCTTCATGGAACTGCTCGCTCACCTCAATGAAGATTTGCTGCAGATCCGACGGCAAGGACTCCCATTTTTCGAGATTCATGGTCATAAAAAAAAGGGCATTATAGAGAAATGGGGTCCGGGTTACATAATCGGTCACTTCAGCCTGATTCCAGCCCTGCAGGACTTCCAGGGGAGCAAGGTTTCCTTCGACAAGGCCGCGGGCCAGGGCTTCATAGGCGTCAGTCTGGGGCATTGCTTCCGGAACTGCGCCAAGCAGAGAAAGTGAATTGGCGCTGAGGCCGGCCGCACGGATCTTTATCCCCTGCAGATCGTCAAGGCTGCGGACAGGCTTGACTGTAAAGAGATCGCCCGGACCAGTAGCAATAACAAAGAGCAGCTTTGTGTCCTGGACTTCTTCAGGATTTAATTCCTTGATCCCCTCCCAGGCCACCTTGCTGGCTGCATAGGAACTCTCATAAACAATACCAGGCAGCTCAAAAGCCTCCAGGACCGGGAACCGGCCTCTCGTGTAGAAAAACGCAGACAAGCCGATATCGGCAATACCTGAAACGACACCGCTGTATGTTTCATCCGCTTTTAACAGGGTCTCACCGGGATAACTGGTGATCAAGATTCGTCCATCGCTTTCTTCTTCCAGGGCATCAGCCCAGCCCTGGACCAGGTCGGTTTCCGCTTTGTGGACAGCAGGCCAGAAATGGGCAAGGGTCAACTCATAGATCTCATTGCCATTTTCCTCTACAACTGTTTCTTCTTCAATTGCAGCAGGTTCTTCCGAATCGCAACCGATCACCATGATCATAAGTGCCGCCATCAGGACAAGAAAAATCTTTCTTTTCAATTTCGACTCCTCCTCGAATTGTTGTTGTGATAAGCGGCCAGGGCAAAAAAAATACTCCACAGGGAGTATGATTGAACAAAAAATACCGCCTTAGCGGCTGGTAAAAAATTGACAATCCCTGCCGTCCTACCATGCTACGCTTCACTTAATTCGTCATGGGTTCTAAAAATCCTTCTTTCCTCAGCTTTTTTAACAGGTTGAGAACCGAAAAATGTTCGACTGCCGAGGATATAATGTGATTATTTTCTGTATGCCAGTCAATTCCTTCATCGTGTCAGGCAAAGGAGGAATTGAAGAACGGCAGTGGAAATTATTAGATTATCAACAAGTAAATATATTTTCCCAAGTATTGTTCAGCTGGCAGCACCCGTTGGCTTTGTCCCGTTAAAAATGGTCTTAGCCACCGGTAATATTATCTCAATAGGAGGAGGAAGCCAAGGCAATGAAAAGTTATGTTTGCGAGCTCTGCGATTACACTTACAACCCGGAAAAGGGTGACCCCGAAAGGGGAGTCGCTCCGGGCACTGCTTTTAACGATTTGCCCGATGACTGGACCTGTCCCGTATGCGGAGCAGAGAAGAACGAATTTCAGGCCGTCCCAGAAACTAACCTTTAGTAAATGAAAGGGAGTGCGTCCATAAAACATTCTGCCTTTGAATCTGCTGAAATAGATCATTCCGGTCATTCAAACCATGATCACAGCAGTCACGCGGCGCACTCCCCGGCGATCTTTAAGCAACGTTTCTGGTTTTTCCTGATCCTGACCATTCCCGTTCTCCTCTACAGCCGACAGATCGGGGAATGGTTCAATTTTACTCTGCCGCTTTTCCCCGGCTCCCGCTATGTCCCCTTTATTCTCGGCACCGTAATCTTCTTTTACGGCTGCCTGGTGTTTTTACTGGGAGCAGGTGATGAACTGAAAAACCACCGGCCCGGGTAACCGGCTACGAACTGCTGGCCATTCCCCTGGCCGCAGGAGTTTTGGCTTCCCTCGGTTTTGTTATGCACCATGGCTGTGGGAGCCATCGTTATGTCCGCCAGCACCATCATTGTCGTCCTCAACGCCCAATTATTGAACCGGGTTGCTCTCTAAATCTCTCTGACTTCAAAACGGCCAAAAATCCACAAACCGATCCAGTTTATAGCATATTTTTTATCGAGCATATCCTTGCGAATATAAATCGTTACTCCATCAAAAACAGATTTTTCATATTCCTTTTCGGCAACGGGTACTCCTGCTTGCACGGCAGGAACCATGCAGGTTCCACCTCACCCGCCCCGGCATTCCTGGTAAAGCACATAAGTGCGGTTACCCTTTTTCATTTTCTCCAGCGCAGCTGGCATAATCTGGATGTTGTCCAATTTTCCACCTCCCGGATCTTCCTCTGCAGGGACCTGTTTTCCAATGCAGGTTTTTAAAATCTTTGTAAGGCAATTATAAAACATTAACAGCCGGCAAACAACACCAAGAAAGTGACCATTATCAAAAAATTAGCCATCTGGGCAGACAAAGGGCAGGAACCAATTCACTTCCGTGGAAATGTTGTAAGCAGAAACAAGCAGGACCGGAAGGACAGGCGAAACGGATGGCTGAATTAAAATTCATGATCGCACCCGACAAGTTCAAAAACAGTATGACCGCATCAGAAGCATCGGAGCACATCGCAAGAGGAATACTTTCTGTTCTGCCAGGTGCCGAAATTTTACAATTCCCACTTTCCGATGGAGGTGAAGGTCTGATCGATGCCCTGCTCAGCAGATCGGGTGGCCGGATAATGAAAACGGTGGTCACCGGCCCCTTAAACAGCCCGGTGGAATCTCGTTGGGCTATTCTTGATGACGGGGCTACGGCCGTGGTAGAAATGTCATCCGCTTCCGGGTTGACTCTCCTGGCCGAGGAAAAAAGAAATCCTTTGGAAACAACAACTTTTGGAACCGGTGAACTGATCAAAACAGTCCTTGCCCAACACTGCACCCGTTTGATAATAGGCATAGGCGGCAGTGCGACCAATGACGCCGGGGCCGGCATGGCCCAGGCCCTGGGAATCGGTTTTTATGATCGCAACGGTGAAGAAATCGGCCGGGGAGGTAAAGAGCTGCTAAAGTTGGAAAAGATAGACCTTTCCGGCATCGACCAGCGGCTGGCTCATCTACACACCATTGTTGCCGTCGATGTGGATAACCCTCTGACCGGCTCGCACGGTGCATCACTGGTTTACGGGCCGCAGAAAGGTGCTTCTCCAAATACAGCCGCCCTGCTGGACCGCG
>JAGYMW010000074.1 GCA_018400435.1 Bacillota bacterium
ATCGCTGATGTAGCGGTCCGAGAGAACCGCTGCCGCAATAAGGGAGCTATCCTGAATGCGGACACCGTGGTGGACCTCGTAGCGTTCTTTCAGGCCGCGCAGAATCGAGATGGTATCTTCCACCGAGGGCTGATTGATCCGTACCGGCTGAAAGCGCCTTTCCAGAGCGGCGTCTTTTTCGATATGTTTGCGGTACTCATCAATGGTGGTTGCCCCGATACACTGCAGCTCGCCGCGGGCGAGCATCGGTTTTAGCAGGTTGCCGGCATCCATCGCTCCCTCGGCAGCGCCTGCGCCGACCACTGTGTGCAGCTCGTCAATGAAGAGAATGATTTTCCCTTCTGCTTCCTGGACTTCCTTGAGGACCGCTTTTAGCCTTTCCTCGAATTCGCCGCGGTATTTAGCCCCGGCGACCAGGGCTCCCATATCGAGAGCTATAATTTTTTTCTCCTTCAGGCCTTCCGGGACATCGCGGGCTACAATCCGGCGGGCCAGGCCTTCCACCACTGCTGTTTTACCCACACCGGGATCGCCGATCAGGACCGGGTTGTTTTTCGTCCGACGCGACAGGATCTCCATTACCCGGCGGATCTCGTCATCGCGGCCGATTACCGGGTCCAGTTTTCCCTTTTCCGCTTCTTCCGTCAGGTCCCTCCCGTAGCGCAGGAGGGCTTCATAAGTGTCTTCCGGGCTGTCACTGGTTACCCGCTGGGAGCCTCGCACTGCCTTCAGTGAATTAAGGAGGGTGCTGCGGTCCAGTCCCAGCCGGGCGAAGAGTTTCTTGAGGTCATCTTCGCTTTCTTCTCCCAGGGCCAGGAGGAGGTGCTCCACGCTGACATAGTCGTCTTTGAGTTGTTTCGCTTCCTGTTCTGCCCTTGAGAGAACGCGGGCCAGCGATGAACTCATCTGCAGAGTGCCCTCATAACCGGAAACCCGGGGTATGGCTGACAGCAATTTTTCCAGGCCCTGCCGAAGAACGGCGGGGTCGGTTCCTGTATGCTGGATGAATTTACCTGCCAGCCCTTCTTCCTGGTTCAGCAGTGCGGCCAGGAGGTGCTTGGGACCGACCACCTGGTGGTTGCGGTTGGCTGCTTCTTCCTGAGCAGCAGCAAGGGCCTCTTTTGATTTATTAGTAAACTTGTTTAAATCCATCAGTTATCACCTACTTTTGCGCAGGCGCTCGATTTCATCCTGCATTTTTTCTATTTGATCGAGCAGATCGACAATGATTGATGCGCCGATGGTATTGACTCCGCAGTTTCTCTTCAGGCGAAGAATCCTGTGCAGGCGGCGCAGGTCATCATAGGCGACCGTCTCTTCTTCTATCTCAATAATCCCCAGTTCTGCGAAGGCAGCCAGCAGTTCGGGGTGAATTTCCAGCCGTCCGGCAGCTGCCCTTTCTTCCGGTTCGCTTTGACAATAGATGCGGATCAGCTTCATTATGCATCCCCGTCTTTCCGCAGCTCATGGAGCTGTTGGTACAATTTTTTTTCTTCCTTACTTAAATCGCCGGGAAGATCAATTAACAGTCGGACATATTGATTACCCCGGTTGCCTCCTTTGGCCGGGAATCCCTTGCCCCGCAGGCGCAGCTTGCTGCCACCGCGGCTGTCGGGAGGAACCTTTAGATTGACCGGCCCGTCGAGTGTGTCCACCGGAATACGGTCTCCGAACAGAGCTTGATCGGGGCGAATAACAACGTCTACCTCAATGTCGTTGTCCTTTAACCTGAAGTAAGGATGAGGCTTAAGACGGACCTTAAGAAAAAGATCGCCTTTTTGTCCACTGCCAAGTCCGCTGCCGCCCTGTCCTTTGAGGCGAATGCGGCTGCCCTCCCGCACCCCCGGCGGTATTTTCACCTCAAGGGTTTTTTCATCGGGAACGGAACCCGTTCCCCCGCAGCGGGGACAGAATCCGTTCCCGATGCGACCTGTCCCGCTGCAGCTCGGGCAAATTGCTCTTCCGCTGATCCGGATCGACCTGGTTACTCCTTTATAAGCTTCCTCGAGAGTCAGCTCGATTTCGCTTTCCACATCCTCGCCGCGGACTGCACTGCGGTGGGCGGAGCGGTTTCCGCCGGCTGTGCGTCCGGCAGGGCCTCCACCGCCGAAGAACATCTTGAAGAAATCGCTGAAACCACCCTCGAATGTCCCTTCGAATCCACCGGATCCGAAGTCTCCGGATTTATAGAATCGCACACCGTCCATATCGGGTGGCGGTTGGAAGCCCTGACCGTCTTTCCACCTGCTGCCCAGCTGATCGTATTTCTTTCTTTTTTCCGGATCTTTAAGGACCTCGTAAGCTTCGTTGATCTGCTTGAATTTTTCTTCTGCTTTCTTTTTATCGGCAGACGGATGCAGATCCGGATGCCACTTCCGGGCCAGTTTGCGATAGGCGCTCTTTATTTCCTTGTCGCTTGCGCTGCGGTCTATACCCAGCGTTTCGTAATAATCTTGAAATTTTACCGACATTATTATTCCTCCAGCCTGGAACCGGAAATTGCTATTTCGTTCGCTCCAGATTTTTCAATAATAGATAAATAAATTAACGATATTTGGACAGGATTCATTTTGTTAACTTATTTTTCTTCTTTTTTCTCTGCTTCCGACGGATTCCGGGCTACCATTACCCGGGCCGGGCGTAGAAGGATGTCACCGAGCCGGTAGCCTGAGGATACTTCTTCGGCCACACAGCCATCGGCGCATTGATCGGTTTCCACATAACCTATTCCTTCCTGTGCCTCGGGATTGTATGGCTCGCCCAGGCATTCAATCCGTCTTACTCCGTGCCGGTGCAAAAGTTCATTGAACTGGCGGGCCATTATCTCGATGCCGCCTGCTGCAGCCGGATCTTTAATCTGTTTGCGGGCCTGTTCGAAATAGTCGACAAAATTAAGCAGGTCGAGCAAAATATCTTTCCTCGCCTGAACCGCTTTTGCTTCAGTGTCCCGGATCATGCGTTTGCGGTAATTTTCGAAGTCTGCTTTTGTGCGCAGGTGCCTGTTTTTCTCGTTTTCCAGGTCTCTGCGCAGTTTTTCCATTTCAACAGCAGGCTCTTTTCCCCTGCCCGAAAGATGCCCGGAGGCTGAGGCAAAGTCTTGCCTGTTTCCCTTTTCACGGTCAGGTTTTTCCTGCCTGTGCTCAAAATCCCCCTTTTCTTTCTGGCGGTTGTTCTCTTCAATCATTATCTATACCTCCAACAGGTTTCGGAAAGCGAAGTCGGCTGTTTTATATTTCCGACTCCGCTCCCGAACCTCTCTTGTTCCGGTATTTTTTTATTGTTCTTCATAATCGGCGTCAACTACATCGTCGTTGCTGCCTCTGCTCTGTCCGGAAGCATTGTTGCCGTTTCCTGCCTGCTGTGCGCTGCCGGAACCGGCGGTTTTCTTGTAAGCTGCTTCCGACAGGGAGTGGGCGGCCTGCTGCAGGTCGCTCTGCAGGCTGCGGATCTTATCGATGGGTGCATTTTCATTCAGCGCCTCTTTCAAGTCATTCAGAAGCTGTTCAGTCCGGGCCTTTTCATTGGCCGGCAGGCTGTCGCCGAATTCTTTCATCTGGCGTTCAACCTGGTGGGCCAGTATATCGGCCTGGTTGCGTTCTTCCACTTCCTGGCGTCGTTTTTTGTCTTCTTCACCATACTGTTCTGCCTCCTTGACCATCCTGTCGATTTCACTCTGGTCAAGATTGGTCGAACCGCTGATGGTAATTGACTGTTCCTTGCCGGTGCCCTTATCCTTGGCACTAACGTTCAGAATACCGTTGGCGTCAATATCAAAAGTCACTTCGATCTGGGGCACTCCGCGCGGAGCGGGCGGGATGCCTTCCAGCTTAAACTGACCGAGCGAACGGTTATCTTTGGCCATTTCCCTTTCGCCCTGCAGGACATGAATATCCACTGCAGGCTGGTTGTCTTCGGCCGTCGAGAAAACCTCACTGTGCCTGGTGGGGATAGTTGTATTACGCTCGATCATCTTAGTCATTACCCCGCCCAGAGTTTCCACACCGAGAGAGAGGGGGGTAACGTCCAGCAGGACGACATCTTCCATTTCTCCGGAAAGAACACCGGCCTGAATGGCTGCTCCAAGAGCCACCACTTCATCGGGGTTGACGCCCTGGTTGGGGTCCTTGCCGGTCATCTCGCGTACCAGCTTTTGAACCGCGGGAATGCGGGTCGAGCCGCCGACCAGGATGATTTCGTCAATGTCTTTTTCAGTTAACTTGGCGTCTGCCAGGGCATCTTTCACCGGCTGGCGGCACCGTTCGACTAGATCGTAAGTCAGATCTTCGAACTTGGCCCGTGTCAGCCTGGTATCCAGGTGTTTTGGCCCGCTGGCATCGGCGGTAATAAAGGGAATGCTGATTTGCGTCTCCATGGTCGAGGAAAGCTCGATTTTTGCCTTTTCTGCTGCTTCGATCAGCCTTTGCAGGGCTTGCTTATCCTGGCGTAAATCAATGCCCCGATCTTTCTTAAATTCCTCGGCCAGCCAGTCAACGACTGCTTTGTCGAAGTTGTCGCCTCCAAGGTGAGTATCACCGTTGGTGGATTTAACTTCAAAAACTCCATCGCCGACCTCCAAAATGGAGACGTCGAATGTCCCGCCGCCGAGGTCAAAAACCAGAATGGTCTCGTTTGATTTTTTATCCAGCCCGTAGGCCAGCGATGCAGCGGTTGGTTCATTGATGATCCGCAGGACGTTCAGTCCGGCAATTTTGCCGGCGTCCTTGGTGGACTGGCGCTGTGCATCGTTAAAATAGGCCGGTACCGTAACTACGGCGTCGGTAATCTTTTCGCCAAAGTATTTGGAAGCATCCTCAACCAGTTTTTTCAGAACCATTGCCGAAATTTCTTCCGGCGCATATTTCTTGTCGTTAACCTGGAAGCGGACCGCGTTGTTCGGACCTGAAACCACGTTGTATGGAACCAGTTTGCGCTCGGCATCTACCTCAATGAACTGACGACCGATAAAGCGTTTTATGGAAAATAAGGTTTTTTCAGGGTTCAGAGCGGCCTGACGCTTGGCAACCTGTCCGACCAGCCGTTCCCCGGAGTCTTTGAAAGCGACTACCGAGGGGGTGGTTCTTGAACCCTCTGCATTAGTGATTACCTCCGGCTTACCGCCTTCTACTACTGCTACAACAGAGAAGGTGGTGCCGAGGTCAATACCTACCGCTTTACCCATTTCTTTCACCTCGCTTCATATTGGTTAAATCATTATGGTCAATCGAGCAAACCGTCGCTGGCCACTTTAACCCAGATGCATTCCTGGGCATGTCCGGCCAGCTCTTCCTTGATCATCCGGCGGAGATTTTCGATATCCTGCTGTGTTTTACCGAAGATATCGTTGCATCCCTCGTCCAGATTGAGATCGATTCCTTCCTGGGCCAGTCTGTGCACTGCTTCCAGGTGTTCGTAGATCTGAGCATATTTTTCCCTGGTGGCCAGAGCATCGCGCATCATCTGTGCTTCTTCTTCGTCAAGCAGCTCAAATTTTTCTTTCGGTGCCCCGCACTTAGGGCAAACATCGGGAGGTTCTTCTCCTTCATGCAGGTAACCGCATACTTCACAGCGCCACATTTTCATTGACTGCAAACTCTCCCTTCATTTTTTATTGCTCACGGTTTATTGCCGTCAAACATTTTTGTGATATTCACTCGATCTGCAATTGTATCCCGGTTGATCAGGCCGTCCCATCGAGGCTGTTTTTCTCCCGGCGGCCTCTGTCTCCTCTATTTTTGACCCGCCCGCCGTTCAGGGCAAGACAGAGCTTCAGTTTTTCTCCCCTTGAAGCGCGGGCCAAATTTTCATTCAGGGTCAGTACCATTAATTCAGGAAACTCGCGCTGCAGGGTAAGAGCCGTGGCAAGGTGCCATAACCCTGAACCTTCAAGCGGCCACCTGCGGGCTAACTCCTTAAGAGCCGATCTATCCGGGACAATGTTCAGGCGGCTCCAGGGGCCCCTTTCCAGCATCTCAAACAGTGAATCAATCATTACATCGGGTAAAATACGCTCCCTGTGGATGCGGCTGATTACCGTGTATACTTCTGCGGCGGTGAGGGTTGTCAACAGGTGGACGCCCCTTGAATGGGCTCTTTCCATTATTTCCTCGCTGTGGCTATCTTTAAAAAGATAGGACAGCAGGGCTGTTGAATCCCAGTAGATAACCACCTGTTTTTCACTCATCGCTTTTTTCCTCCTCAAAGCAGCGCCGGAGGAGACCCCGGGGTAGCTCTATAGGAGTGGGAAGGTCATCATCGCAGCAAGGGAAGGACTCGATCAACCCGCAGCTTTCAAAATTCTTGATCCGTTCTTCCAGCGACAGTTCGGTGCCTTCGGCCGGCACAAGCCTGGCCACAGGGGTGCCCCGGTCGGTGATTATAATCTCCATTCCCCCGCGCACATCCCTAATCAGACTGCTCAGGTTTATTCTTGCTTCGCGTATTCCGATGTAGTTTTTCTTCATTGTAAACACGTCCTAATGTAGTCACTGTTACTACATATGATTATAGCGGTTTATCTAATATCTGTCAACACTTTTTGCGTACACAAGCACTACAAATTTTATTCCTCTTTTTACTTTGCATAAAACGGCAGGAATAAAAATGGCCCTGGCGAATTTATTAATGACAAAAGAGGCACCTGTCTTTAAAATATGGTGGGATGACACGAAGGAGTAGATAAAAATTGCTGACCCTGGAGAAAGTAAACCTGGATCTGGAAGTGGAAGAACAAAAAGTTTCAATACTGCACGATATTGATATCACTTTCGAAGCGGGGAAGATGTACGCCCTGACCGGACCCAACGGCAGTGGCAAATCGTCGCTCGCCCGGGTGATGATGGGTATTTACAGTCCCACGAAGGGGAAGGTTTACCTGGAAGGCGAAGATATCACCGATTTGAGCATTACCGAGCGAGCCCACCGTGGTATCGGTTATGCTTTCCAGCAGCCGGCCCGTTTTAAGGGGATGCAGGTTAAAGATTTAATCAACATTGCCTCAGGCGATAACAGCGGCCGCAAGTGCAGTCTCCTTCACCATATCGGTCTCTGTCCCGATGAATACAAGGAAAGGACACTGGACGACAGTCTTTCAGGCGG
>JAGYMW010000075.1 GCA_018400435.1 Bacillota bacterium
TTTAATTTAGAATTGTTATATTATAACATTTTATTGTTTAAAAAAGTGATCAGCTTTCAATTTTGCTTTTATAGGTGCGGTGATCGCTTAATTTATTTGAGTACAGTACCGAAAATTTACCTGAGTTTTAAAACTATATTAAGGGAGGGGACTTTTAATGGCGGAGATTATGACAGTAATGGGCCCGATAATACCTGAAAAACTTGGGTTTACTGATATGCACACTCATATCTTATGGGATGGTAAAAGTAGCCTTAAAAAATTCGGCAATTGGGAAATACCTGAAGATAAAGCGGATATCCCTGTGAAAATGGAAGATATCGGGTTGCTGAGGAGAAACCCAGTATTATCCAGTGATAATATACAAATGAAAGATACTGAAACAATGGTTGATGAAGTTTTATTATATAAAAAAAATGGCGGATCATCGCTTCTTGAAATGGATCCACCTGGTTTAAGATATAATGTCCAGGGTTTAAGGTCTATATCAGAGAAAACAGGTGTACATATTATCGCCTCTACTGGTTTTTACCTGGAAGGCTCATGGCCTCACCGTTTTCGGAATATGAGTATAGAAGAATACATCTCATATATGAAAAAAGAAATTGAGGAAGGCATAGAAGATACTGATATAAAGGCTGGTCATATCAAAATTGCAATCAACAATTTAAGTTTGCAGCAAGAAAAAGCTTTGCGAGCTGCTGCAAGAGTAGCCCTAATGACGGGATTGGCATTGACGATCCATCCCGGTTTTGGAATTGGCAGTGACGGTAGAAGAATTATTCAAATATTGCTGGAAGAAAAAATGAACCTGAAAAAAACTACCATAGCTCATGCTCAGCATTTTTTTGTTGAAAGTGATTTAAAGAAACTGATTCTGGATCCTGCTTCCTGGAAATTGCATCTTGATAATGCAAGAGAACTGTTGTTAGCTGGAGCAAATATTGCGATTGATACTTTTGGTCACATGTGGAGCATCGAAATGATTGGTTTTGAACGGCCAACAGAATGGCAGCGTTTGGCGGGTCTGGTGGCTTTAATTAAGGAAGGGTATTCTAACCAGATTGTCCTTGGCACAGACACATTTTTCAAAATATTACTGGTAAAATATGGCGGTGAAGGTTTCAGCCGCTTGCTATCATCCGTTATTCCAATACTAAAAGAACTGCAGGTATCGGATTACGACATTCACAAGCTTACTGTAGAAAATCCTGCTCGTATCCTGGCTTATTAAAGAAATTTGTATGTGACTGTATAAAAACTTCTAAATTTATTTTTTTATTGGAGGAATTTTTAAATAGATGTGGAACATTAAATTCAGAATATCAATAGTATATTCATATTGTGAATAAAACTAATATTTCACAGTCAAACGGGAGGTATCAGGGGCAGTGGATTTGAGGAGCAATTATGAAAGTTTGGGAAGCATCAATTTTAAGCGGTTATCGGATGACCAGGCCAAGGCCATCCACTCAGCCAGTATCGACATTCTTGAAGGAGTCGGGGTGCGGATTCATGATGAAGAAGCGCTGCAGCTGCTGAAAAAGAATGGGGCTCATGTCAGCGATGGTAATCTTGCATATATTCCGGCGGTGCTGGTTGAAAGAGCATTGCGTACGGTTCCCAAGAGAGTCAGCCTGTGGGATCAGAGCGGAAAAAGAAAGCTGAAACTGGAAGACTACAACTCCTACTTTGGGCCCGGGTCCGACTGCCCGTTTATCCTGGATCATCGAACCGGGAAACGGCGTCATGCGCTCTTAAGCGATGTTCAAGATGCGATGAAGGTATGTGAACAGCTGCCTAATATAGATTTTGTGATGACCATGTTTATCCCATCGGATATATATCCCCGGGACAGCTACCTGAAGCAAATGGAAGTTGTGCTTAACCATACGACCAAGCCGGTTGTTTTTGTTGCCGACAATCTACAGGATTGCCGCAAATGTGTGGAGATGGCTGAAACGGTGGCCGGGGGGGCGGAAGCGCTGCGCCGGCAGCCGACAATAGCCCTCTATGACGAGCCGATAACGCCGCTGGTACATCACAAAGACTCTATGCAGAAGCTTTTGTATATGGCTGAAAAAGGGTTACCCTGCCTGTTTATTCCGGGGATGAAGCCGGGGATGACGGCGCCGGTTACCTGGGCCGGGGCGATGGCCTATTCCAATGCCGGTACCCTGACAGGCCTGGTTCTTTCGCAGCTTAAGCGGGAAGGAGCGCCCTTTATCTGCCGCGGTGGAGCGATGGGTACACCTGATATGAGGACGATGGTGTTTGCCTACGGTGCTCCTGGGGGGCGGGGTTATGAACCTGACCTGGCCCGTTTCTACGGCCTGCCTACCTTTGGTTTGGCTGGCTGTTCGGATGCCAAAGTGGTGGACGGGCAGGCGGCGATGGAAGCGTCATTGACTCTGCTGGCCGATGCGTTGGCCGGGGCGAACCTGATCCATGACCTGGGCTATATTGAAGCCGGCTTAAGCGGATCCCTGCAGCTGCTGGTGATCTGCAATGAAGTGATCGGCTGGATCAAGAGGTATATGCGGGGCTTGAAGATTGACGACGAGAACCTGTGCTTTGATGTAATTACCGAAGCAGGACCGAGCAACGGGTTTGTTACTGCCGATCATACTTACAGGCATTTCAGGGAAGAGTGGATTCCGGAACTCAGCGACAGGCAGAATTTTCAAAACTGGGAAAAGAGCGGCAGCCTGACTCTTCAAGACAGGGCTAAAATTAAGGTCGAAGAACTGCTCGCCAGCTACGTGTCGCCAGTACTGAGCAACGATATTAAAAACCAGCTGGCCAAAATGTCTACTCTTAACGGGTAAGAAAGAAAGAATAAGATACTTATAATGTTTAAAAAGGAGTTATAGTATGAAAAAATATCAAATATTATCCGACGGACAAGTAGAGCAAGTGCATGAAACGGCCCTGAAAGTGCTCGATGAGGTAGGGGTCCAGTTTCATAATGAAGAATCGCTAAAAATTCTTGGTCGCGCCGGAGCCAAAATAGACGGAACGGTAGCTAGGATACCGGCACCCCTAGTTGAAGATGCCCTGCAACAAACTCCAGCCAAAGTAACTCTTTACAATCGCGATATGACAGAGAGCACTGTATGGGGAGATGGGGATCTGCATCTGGGAGCGGGAGGTTCAGCTATCCTTCTTCTGGACGGTGAGAGCAGGAAATACCGCAAGCCTGAAACGAAAGACTTAATTAATATTTTCAAAATAATTGATTCTCATCCGGTCATTGAATGGTCCGCACCAGGAATTATCGTCAAAGATGTTCCTACGGGTATCGCTGGTGTCTGGCGTTTTTACCTGAGGCTAAAGTACGGTGCCAAGCCTTCCTGCGCAGACGGGCTCAGTGCCGAAGATTTGCTTGATAACCTGGAATTGTTAAGAGTGATCAGAGATGATCTCAATTTTAAGGAAAAACCTTTCAGCACTGTCGAATCATGCAGCACGCCACCCCTGAAGTGGACCAATGAAGGAGCGGCATTTTTAGTCGAAGGTGCTAAAGCCGGGCTGCCGATTGTTTTTATACCCATGCTGTTTACCGGAGCTGGTGCTCCGATCACTATTGCCGGATCTGTAGTCCAGCATGCCGTGGAATCTCTTGCAGGCCTGGTACTGGTGCAGTCTATTTCACCGGGTATTCCTACCGTTTACTCCGGTGCTCCTGCTTATATGAACATGCGCAGCGGAAATGTTGCCCTATCAGCCATGGAGATCCAGATGGTTAATGTTGCTAATGTCCAAATGGGTAAATATTATAATATGCCCACTGCTACGGGTGATTATACCGGGCACAGCGACTCAAAGCTCAATGATTTCCAGTGCGGGGTTGATTCCGCAGTTAGTCAGCTTTTGGTGGCAATTGCTGGCATAGATGCTCCGCTTGGCGTGGGATTCCTCTCCAGTCAGGAAGCTTACAGCCTGGAAAAATTAGTTATGGACTGTGAGCTATTTAAGTCAATGAAAAAGTTGGCAGGCGGCATTAATGTGACAGACGAATCCCTGGCATTTGAAGTTTTTAAAGAGGTTGGCACTGACGGCAATTTCTTAAACTGTGAGCATACTTTCAAGTGGTTCAGGAAAGAATTTGATGAGCCGGAAATATTTAATCGCGAAAGCAGAACAGACTGGCAAAAAGCAGGAGAAAAGGATACTCACGAATATGCCATGACTAAGGTGAAAGAGATAATTAGTTCAGCATCTTTAAACAGGCTTGAGCCTGAAAAGGATAAAGCTCTCGATAAAAAAATGGACGGCATACTAAAGCGCAGAGGTTTAAAACTGGACGATTTTAGGGTTTTGCTGCCTGAAGAATAAGCGCTTTGCCGGGGAAGGGGTTTATTATGGCATCATCCGATACGATGCAGGGAAACCGGGTAATGGAAGGCATACATTTTATGCTGGGAAATTACGCGGTTGTTGAAGGTGCAATTGCTGCGGGGTGTGATTTCTTTGCAGGCTATCCAATTACACCTGCTAATGAGATTTCCGAAAGAATGTCCCAGCGTCTTCCGGTCTTGGGAGGTAAATTTATACAATCGGAAGACGAACTCCATGCTATTTATTCAGTAACAGGAGCTTCACTGTGCGGCGCGAAAGCCATGACGGCGACGGCAAGCGCCGGTTATAATTATATGCAGGAAGGCATAGGCTATGCATCAGCTGTTGAAATTCCGGTTGTTATTGTCGATGTTCAGCGGTGCCGTGGTGAAAACTTTGCCACTCAATCCGATGTTATGCAGATGCGATGGGGTGCTAGTGGGGATTATGAAATCATTTGCCTGGCTCCTTCTTCCGTTCAGGAATTGTTTGATTTCACAGTCAGAGCTTTTAACCTCGCCGAAGAGTACAGGTCTCCTGTTATTGTTATGTCTGAAACAACGATTGCTTTGATGCGAGAACGTATTGAAATACCCGGCCAGGATAAGATTAGAGTATTTAATAGGAAATATACAGAACTCTCACCGGAAAATTATTTACCCTACAAAGCTGATCGCACTGGAGTTCCTGAATTTGCCCCCCTTGGTAAAGGCTACGGGACTATTTATTCACTCAACCCTCATGATGAACGTGGATCTATAGATTGGGACCCCGATGTATTTGAAAAACTTTACAGCCGAATTACCGGTAAAATTACTGAAAATAGAGACAGGATATGCCGCACCAAAGCATATCACCTGGAAGATGCCGAGTTTGCAATCATTACCTATGGCAGTGAAGTGCGCCCGTCCCTTGATGCTGTGGAAATGGCCCGTAACAGCGGTATTAAAGTAGGTTTACTAAAGCTTGAAACAGTCTGGCCTGTACCTGAAAAAGACATCCGCAGCGTTGCGGAAAATGTAAAGAAAATTATGGTTGTAGAGATGAATATCGGAAAATATGCAGGTGAAATTGAACGTTTAAGCACCGGACAGAGTCAGGTTGTGAGGATTACAAAAAACCGGGGGATAGTTCATGCCCCTGAAGAAATCTACAAAGCTATAAAGGAGGTCTGTCTATGAGCCGGCAGTGCTATCCCCTTACTGAATATGCACGTCCTCAATCACTGCCTCACATGTTCTGCCCCGGCTGCGGATGTGGTCAGGTAATGAATTATTTTATTCATGCAATTGCTGATCTGGGCATGAGCCTTGATGAAATAGTGGCCATCGGTGGGGTTGGCTGTGCTGCAAGAATCCCGGTGTATCTAAAAACCGATACCTTGCATGGCGTCCATGGGAGGACGCTGGCCTGGGCAACCGGTATCAAACTTCACAAGCCTGAAATACCTGTGGTAATTTTTGCTGGAGATGGAGATGCCGGTTCTATCGGTGGTAATCATTTTATCCAGGCAGCACGCCGTAATTTAGACGTTACATTTATCATAGTAAACAATTTAAATTTTGCCATGACCGGCGGGCAGGTAGCCCCTACCACCCCGCTGATGGCTACAACAATGACTACGCCATACGGTAGCAGTGAACCTCCATTTGATTTATGTTTACTTGCAGTGTCTTCCGGAGCGACATACGTCAGCCGCTGGACAACAGCTCATGGTTTTCAAACAATTAAATCTTTGAAAAAGGCATTAACTCATAAAGGGTTTTCAGTAGTTGAGATTATTTCTCAATGTCCAACCCATTTCGGACGTTATGCGCTGGGGAGTGGAAATCCGGTTGACCTGGTCAAATGGATCAAGGAGAGAACAGTAATGAAATCAAAAGTATCCAACATTGAAGAGGAACAAAAGCAAGGAAGATTTGTTTTAGGAGAATTCCAGGACATATCCCGGGCGGTTTACTCGGGAAGCACTGTATTCGAAACGGGGTGCTAAGCAGTGAAACCAATTAGTATAAGATTTTGCGGGTTTGGTGGGCAGGGTATTGTTTTGTCGGCTGTTATTATGGGAACTGCAGTGGTAACCAAATGTAACCTCTATGCTGTTCAAACCCAATCATATGGGTCGGAAGCACGTGGAGGGCAATGCCAGGCGGAGCTAATTATATCTGAAAAGCCGATCAACTCACCGCTTTCAGATTTAACAAATATTCTTGTTGCTTTGTCCCAGAGTTCGCTCGATAGATATCTGGGTAGCCTTCGTCCCGGTGGTATCCTGATTTATGACCCAAAGATGGTAATAAATATACCTGACTGCGAAGTTCGCTCATTCAAAGTGCAGGCTACTGAAAAAGCAATTGAACTTGGAAACAGGATTGCTGCCAATATGGTTTTACTCGGCTACCTGCAGGAGAGTACCGATTTACTTAGTAG
>JAGYMW010000076.1 GCA_018400435.1 Bacillota bacterium
AGACGAGATCGGCGATATGCCACTGGCGCTACAAACCCGCCTGCTGCGCGTACTCGCCGAGCGGGAAGTGATGCCGCTAGGCGCCAACAAACCGGAAAAAGTCGATATCCGGGTGATCACCGCTACCCACCGCCACATCGATACCATGATTGCGCAGGGAGAGTTTCGTGAAGACCTCTACTACCGCCTGAACGGTGCCCAAGCCGTTTTTCTTCTCGGATCAACTCAATGCCGATTATGCCGCTTTATCAAGTTTAATGGACGGATCATTCATAATATTTTTAACAAAAGCAACGGCCATAGCAATCATGACCACCGCAAATGGCAGGGCGGCGACAATTGAAACAGTCTGCAGTGCCTGCAGTCCACCAGATAGGGTAAGAATGATCGCTGAGAGGCCGAGAGAAATACCCCATATTATTCGCATCCCAATTTTTGGCTCCGTTTCGCCCTTGGAAATGATCATGGCAACAAAAAAGGAGGCGGAATCAGCCGAAGTAACAATAAAAGTAAGCATGTTTAAAAAGACAACATAAGCTATAATACCACCCAGGGGATAGGCACTCAGAAGGGTGTATATGCCTGAACCAACGTCTGCCGATACTGCCCCCCACATATCAACCAGCCCGGTAGACTGCGCGTGGATTGTCGCACCACCTACAAAGCTGAACCAGACCACCGTCAAAGCCAGGGGGGCAAACAGTACTCCCAAAATGAATTCGCGGATTGTTCTCCCCTTCGAGATCCGTGCAATAAATCCTCCAACAAAGGGTCCCCAGGCAAGCCACCAGGCCCAGTAAAAAATGGTCCACCAGCCGAGCCAGGGATCTTTGTTGACTGCGTCGGTCCAGAAGGTCATAAAAACAAAGTTGGAAATATATGCCCCAAGGCTGTCAGACATAAGATCGAGGAGAAATCTGGTTGGACCAAAAATAAAAATAAAAGCCAACACGAAAAAGGCAAGGTACATATTAAGTGTGCTAAGTTTCTTGATCCCGCGATTCAAACCGGTAATTGCCGAAATAGTATAAGCGGCTATCAGTATTATTAGGGCAATGATTACATACAATTCTGTCATGGTGAATCCGAAGAGAAAAGTAGTACCATATTTAATTGATATAACACCCATACCGAGAGTTGTACTAATTCCAGCAATAGTGGCAAAAACGGCCAGAAAATCGACGATTTTGCCAAGAGGTCCTTCGGCTTTTTCACCAAGAATGGGATAGAGTGTGCTGGAGAACTTCAAGGGATTGCCGAGGCGATAGGTAGAGTAGGCCAAAGCCATACCGATTACAGCATAAACGACCCAACCATGGATACCCCAGTGCAATACACTAATCATTATTCCCACCGGTGCTGCTGCAGGGGTATCGCCAGCGGCCAGATAGGGCGGCTGCATAAAGTGATAAAGAGGCTCGGCAACCCCCCAGAAAAGAAAGCCTACACCAATTCCGCAGCTGAACAGCATGGCAAACCAGGCAAAGTTGCTGTACTCGGGTTTATCACTATCCTTGCCCAGTTTAATACTGCCATATTTAGAAAAGAACATCCAGAAGATAAAACCGATTGCACCAGCTATTACTAGCATGTAAAACCATGAGAAATTGGTTACGATGAAACTCTGAGCAGTATTGAGAGCAGCCGCGAATTGATCTGGAGCAATGATACCGATAATGATTGCTATTGCCAGTACAACTAAAGTTAACCAGAAAATGTAAGGATCATAATCGCCAAGAACCCTTTTAAACATAAATTTTCCTCCTTTTTAATAATTTTTTCATGATACAATTAACTGGAGAATGATAACCGTAAAATTGAATAATCACCTCCTCAAGGAACCCTTTTCCAATAATGCGGCATAAACAGTAGGAATCATTATGAGCTTTATTAAAATACGGCTATAGTTTATAATTAAAAATACGCTTATTTAAATTATAGCTTATGTCTAAATTATTTCAATTATCATAATGTAAGTTAATGTTTTCTTCAACTAGACACTTTGTAAGTACGCGGAGGTATGGCTGATAACATGACCGCTCTTAGTATAAGTGAAATATTAAAAACGCCGGCTTTTCAATATGCCACTGTGATAGCGGGACAGAAAGGCCTTGATAAAAAGGTAGACTGGGCCCATATCTTGGAAATGGTAGATTGTAGTGACTATGTTAACGGCCATGAACTTATCCTGACCACTGGGCTAGGATGGGAAAAAGAAGAAGACATTAATACCTTTGTGCAAAACTTGATCGCAAAAAATGTTACCGCCATGTGCCTGCAGCTGGGACAGAAGTTCAATCGGTACAGAACAGTGGCAGATATTCCTGACAAAGTTATAGAAGAGGCAAATCGCTTTAATTTTCCTTTAATCGTCTTTCCGGAAGAACATGATTGTCGTTATATAGATTTGATTAAGAACATACATTCCATGGTTATTAATAGAAATTATAAAATTTTCGTAGATCAGGAAGAATTTTTGAACAAGTTTTACCTGCTGCTGATCAATAATCACGATATAGATGATATCCTCGATTTTATACACAAAAACCTTGAAATCGGTGTGGTTTATAAGCAATCAAACGGATCAATGAGAGTTATCCCCAAAGTATCTATGTCCGAGAAAGCAAACCTTGAAAATCTGTTGCAACAAGACTTTCCGGTAGAAACAATTTCTGTGGACTGCAATTGCCTACAGCTTGCTATAAAAAAGATAAGCGCCTGCGGTCAGGAGTTGGGCATCCTGGCTTTATTTGGCAAAAAAAGGCAGCTGACAGATTTTGATTACCTGGTTCTCAATAAGTGCACCCATGCCTTGGCACAGGAATATATTGGTGCTCTTTACCTCAAGGAAAAGAAGAATCTGAGCCAAGCGCGATGGATACGCAAATGGCTGACAGGAAAGCTAAATAATAATGATATAGAAAATAAGATCAAGATTGAGGAACCTTCCATTACCCCCCAGGGATGCCTGGCTTGTCTGGCCGAATATAGTTCTAATTATGAAGAGAAAGAATCAGTCAAAAAAACATTTGTCCAGATTGCCGGAATAGCGAGGGCTATCTTAGAAAAAAAAGGGTTTTATCTCTTCCCATATAAACAGAATAATACAACAATCTTCCTGCTGATTAATACACAAGGACCACATACCTGGAAACCAAGACTCGAAGAAGCACTTAAGGAGACTAGTGATCTAGCCTTAAACGGACATTTCAATAATCAGTATCGAAAGATTTATTTCTATGTAGGGAAGCTGGTCAAGAACTTAGCTTCAATTAATGAAAGTTTGGAATCGGCCAAGAAAGCTTTTTACATGAAAAGCATAGTACCCGAGAAAAATATTGTTTTTTTCGAAAACCTTTTTGTATATCGACTGATACTAATGTTAGAAAATCGATCTGAACTTAAAAACTTTGTTCATGATTACCTGAAGCCGATCATGGACAATAATAATAAACCTGATCCGGCTTTACTGAAAACTATGATTGCCCTGCGCGACAACCATTACAACAAGAAGGAAACTGCAAAAACTCTCTATATTGCTCGACAATCTCTCTACCAGCGGATCAACAAGCTCGAAGAACTTCTGGGCCAAGATTTTATTTCGTCTGCGGAAAAAAGAATCAGTCTTGAAGTCGCTCTTTATGGCCTTGAATTTTTGAATGCTAAAAATAGTTCAGTTAAAAATGTAAAAAATAATCCTAACGAGATAGGGTCTTGAAATATAACTTTTGTTATAATTCAAGATCTTATCCTAATGTATTTTACCCTCAAAAGCGCTTAAGATATCTTTAATGACGTCCTCATTGGGACGAATACCGGGGCTGTCACCATCTTGCAGGCCGTAGTTGCCAAAATCGGAATGATTAAGGCCTTCTTTTTCAATAATTACTGTCTGGGGCGGCAAGTTTGCCTTGGCTGTTTCATAATTGTCACGGTTAATGATTTGATCGTTTAAGCCCATAACCGAGCGGACCTGACCTTGAAATTCTATCAGATCACGGTCGCTGTAGGAACCGAAAAGAAAAAGAACATCGACTAGTTCCATGTTCTTTGCAGTATAGCGGGCGGCGGCAATCCCGCCTAGAGAGTGCCCACCCACCCACACCTTTTCCAACTGGCTATCGGCAATGATCCTGGCTGCCGCATTTACACTGAAAATGGCGACATTGAAAGGCGGTTTCACGATATAAACCTCTGTTTGAAGCACTTCAGCCAGCTTCCCCATTTTATAAAGGTAGGCCTGCGGCGCGACAAGCCCACCCGGGTAAAAGATGATCGCCGGCTGTTCCGAATTTACCGTATCCGGGGTAACTTTAATCAGGTCGCTTTCCTCCGTAATCAGCAATACCGGGTTCTCATAAACAAGAGCGAGCTGTTCTTCTGCCGCCGGGTAGGTTTTAACCTGCACATAAAGATAAAAACCTGAGAATCCAGCAATTAATAATATTAAAATCAACAGGGAAACCAGAGCTGTTTTGTTTACTTTTCTTTTTCGAGACATAGATTTTAACCGCCTTATTCCTATATATAATCGAACCGGCTTCATATTTTGTAAAGAAATAAATCGAACTCTTGAAACCGGCAGTAAGCCTTAAATAAACAAAAAATAAGCGCCCCCCTGTGTTACCCTTCACTGACGACCTGGCTTTTTCCTTTATTCTTCGCTTGATAGAGCCTGTTGTCAGCTCTCTGCACAACCTTAATGTGATCATCGCCTTCTTCATACCCGGAAACTCCAAAACTGCAGCTAACCGTATCACCATGACTAAACTTGTATGAAGCAATTGTATCGCGGATGCGATCAGCCATCTGAACAGCCTGGTCCAGGTCAGCATCTGGAAGCAAAATTATAAATTCATCTCCGCCCCAGCGGGCAAAGACATCAGATGATCGCAACCTGCCCTGTACCAGAACGGTAAACTCTTTCAAGACCCTGTCTCCAACCAGGTGGCCGTGTTGATCATTAACTGCCTTCAGATCATCAACATCCAGCATGATCAGGGCAAAGCTGTATTGATAACGCCTGGCCAGGCCAAGCCATCTCTTTAACTCTGCATCAAATTTGCTCCGGCCGAAGATCCCGGTCAGAACATCTTTTTCAGAGAGCTCTTTAAGTTCCCGCCTATTAATAAATTGCATCCGTTTGTAAAGATTGATCCGGTATGCCGAGATACTGCTTATGACCAGGGCAAGTATTATGTAAACAAAAACAGCGGCAAATCCCGGTAAAGGGATCCCTTCCTGACGATAATAAGATACAATCATAAAACCGGCGCTGAGAAACAATGAAATGACCACCATGTGCAGCCAGTGGCTGTCCAAACTAAAAAAGACCAGTATAAAAACAACAACAGCCAGGGACTGCACGAAAAAGGGAGATGTCGCAACAGAAACCTCATACTGGTAATAAATAAGCAAATAAAATATTGTTACGATCAAGGCATAGACAGAGATCCAGTCTTGCAGATTGGCCTGAATCTCTTTTTTCCCCAGCATAATAAAGAAAAATATAATCAGAAATAAATAAATTGTCCTGAGTAAGAAAATGGCCCAGAAAACCCGGGCAGAGGGATTAAGAAAATAATCTGGAATGACAAAGAGGAAAAAAAGGATACCCAGAGCAAGAACAAGGGGACGCAGGTGCTTTAAGGTACTATCCCTTTCATACTCCAGAAACTCTTTCTCTAACTGTTTGTCGGTAAAAGCGGCATATAACTTATTATATTCCATAACTGTTATTTCTTTTTCAAGGCTCCAATCTTATAATCTCCGGCAGTTGGTCGAAATCAGAGTTGTAAGAGTAAATTTCAGGCTGCCTGTTTTCGATCATTTGAACGGCAACAAATGCATCCGTCCAACCAATGTTTTTTGCCGCATAAATGGCCAGGGCTGACAACACCCGCCCTTTATCAGGACAAATTAAGCCTTCAGCAGCAAAAACAGTTGTTAGCAGCTCTTTAATTCTTTTCTTCTCAACTTTATAGAATTTCTCTAAAGTCCATACAATTTCCGCGATAACCAAATCGGGCAGAAAAACCTTTTCTTTGCCCGTTTCAACCATTAACAGTAGCGTTTCACAGGCAGCAGTTTTATCCGGATCATCGTCCGTTAAAAACTGCAACAATATATTGGCATCAATCACTTTTGGCATTTTCACCGACTACTTCCTCCATTGTTTTCTGCCTGACCTGCTTGAAGTTCTGAGAACCATCTACTGCTACCACCCCTTTAAGTTGTGAAATACTTTCTTTCAAGGGAATCAGGTAAACCCCTTCTTCATCTGCAACAACGCTTAAATACATGCCCGGCTTAATATTTAAGCGTTTGCGAACCCCTGCAGATAAAGTGATCTGACCTTTTGAAGAAACTTTGGCATATCCAGCCATAACCGTGCTCCTTTAATATTGCTTTACATTACATATTTTATCATACATATTACCATGATGTAAAACATCCATGGAATAAATGCGGGTTTGGAATTTCACATCTACTGTTCAGTTTACCCTGAAAGTTATAAGACAAGACCTGATCCCTTCCTAAAATCATCAAACCATGATCAGGGCAATAGCAACTATACAAACAACCACTCCCAAACCCTGGGAG
>JAGYMW010000077.1 GCA_018400435.1 Bacillota bacterium
AAAGATCAATGCTCCGAATTGGACCAGACTTATCAAGCCTGGCCGTGTTAATTCCCAAAGCAAGTTCTACAGTGGACCACGGTGTAGCATTTATTTTGGGAATTTACGTCAAGCCTGACCTCCCATCTTTATTTCTTCTTCCGTCACTAATACCCAGTCCTCGCCGTCCCAGCTAAAAACAGTTTCCATAGTCCATTCGCTATAGGGCAGACCGAAAAAAACTGTGGCCTCTCTGTTTTCGGTCGATTCAACGAGATAAACTATTACATTATCCTCTTCCAGATCGTAGCGCTCAAAAAATGCTTCAATGTCTTCCAGTTCATCGGCATGGACCATGACAACATCTTGGTCGCCCGTTTTTTCCTGCAGCCAGACCAGCAGGGCCTTTTCCAATAGCTCGTAATCGGGAGATATTACTTCATTATCATCTTCATCTTCAGGTAATTCTTCTGCCGGCGGTTCTACTGTTTCTTCATCATCCATCTCAGACGATCCATCTGTTTCATCGTCATCAGCAGGAGGTTTAACCTGCTCTTCTTCCACTTGATCATCATCTACCGGAGTTTCGCTGATGATCTCTTCCAGGCAACCGGCAGTGAAACTCATCAAGAAAAGTAGCCCGAAAATAAGCAGCCCGAGATAGATAAAACATCTCTTGCCCGAACCACACTTTTCTCTTTCTCTCATCGCCATCCCCTCCAATGACCAAGCTTTTTTTATTTAGCTCGCAGAAGTAAAACAGGACGCGTTGACCGCCGAATAATATGGTCAGCTGTGCTGCCCACAGCAAGTTCATCAATCATACTGCGGCCGCGCTTGGAAATGGCCAGCAGGGAAACATCATTTCTTTCAGCAGATTCAACAACCAGTTCCGAAGCAACCCCCACGGCCACCTCGGTTTCCACCTCGTAACCCTTCTCCTCGAATTCCGCTTTCCATTCTGCCAGCTTGGCATCAGCTTTGTCCCTGTTTCTCTGGACCTGTTCTTCTGTGTAACCTTCGTCGATCACGCTGATCAAAATAAGCTTTTCGAAAACTCCGGGATTCTCAAGAAAAGTGTCAAATACATACATAGAACTGGGTGAAAAATCGGTGGCCAAAAGGACGGTTGTCGGCTTACCTTCTCTGAATATGGGAACCCGGCTGAATGAGTCCTCTTTCTGCCGGTATTTCTCAATCAGGACCGCTTTTTTTATACTCCGCACAACTTCGGTTACCGTACTGCCCAGAAAGATGCGGCGCACCAGGCTGCCCTCTCCCAATGAGCCAATCAGGATTAAATCGGCATTCTCTTCTTCCGCCAGGTGTTTAATCTCTTCCGAAGGCTTGCCGATGGGCTGATGGACGTTTACCTGCAAACCGCCGGCAATAAATTCATCTTTTTTCCTTTCAATATTTTTCAAGAATTCTTTACGGCGATTACCAAGGCCAATCCCGGCCAACTCCGTGCGAATGACATGAACGATGATCAGTTCCTGCATGCCCATTTTTTTTAGATCACCGACAGCATTGAGCAACTCCATGGAGGGACCGGAAGCGTCAATAGCAACCAGCGCTTTTTTAAACAAGGCTGCACCGCCTTTCAAATAAGTACATTATTTATTCGCCTTAATTGGCTCAAAACCTTTGTCTGCCAGAGAGAGCGGTATTTTTCTGCCTGTGATTAAGTGGATTACCCATATATATCAGAAGGGAGCATGGGTTTAAGGGCATGCTCCCTCTTTCCTAAAGATTGGATGGCTTATCTTGCAGGCGGCCGCTTTCCTTATTCCGTAGACCGGATCATTAAAAAGAGCTGATCAGACCGAGCGCTCTGCGCTGCATCAGGGCAACATCAAGAATATCGACCCGCCCGTCTTCGTTTACGTCAGCCAGGAGACGTTTATCATAGGAGAGTGTTTCCAGGGCCAGTACATCGCGCATAACCATGACCACATCGTTGATATTGATCTGCCCGTTACCGTCAATATCACCCAGCCCGTCCCCGGCCGAAGAATCATCGAAAAACTCGTCGCTGCTGGCCACCAGAACCGTATATAACTGGCCATCAACCGGAGTGTCTTCGCCGAACACTTTATAGGTCCAGGTCCCGGATGCCGCCTCTTCAACTTCAAGAATGACAATCTTTGTATCTCCCACGGTGTGCGTTTTATGGTCATTTAATTCGCTCCCGTAGGGTTTATATACTTCCATGGTGAGATCGCTGTCGGTTTCCGCCCAGCCAATAGCAAAAATAAGGTTATCGCCGGCTGAAGCCCTGTAGCTGTATGCGTCTGAATACTCGTCTTCAAGGACAGTGCCGATAGCTGATTCTTCCACCCGGACACCGTGATAGTTGTCTTTGAAATAGCTTTCAAGCACATCGAGGACTGTCCTGAAATTAGCATCCAGGATGCGATCACCGGTAACGGTAAAGGAATAAGAATTCTTGGTGGTAATATCTTCACCCTGCTCCGTCCAGTTGATAAAAGAATACCCGCTGCCGGCTGTGGCCACGAGAGTAACCCTATCGCCGTGGTTGTAAACCCCGCCGCCTGCCGCAGTACCCCCTCCAGACGGGTAAACCCTTGTAGCAATTAAACATTGAAAGGAAACTTTGACCGGATCTATCCTGCTGGCCGTGCTGTCATAGCCGAGCTGTCCGTAGCTGTTATTACCCCAGGCCCAGACACTGTCATCGCTTTTCAGAGCTAAAGAATGGCTGCCCCCGGTATTAACAGCTTTCATGCCGCTCAGGGTAGTAAGCTGCACCGGCCGGATCCTCATCGTCGAGACCCCATCGCTTCCCCAGGCCCAGAGACTGCCGGTTACTCTCACTGCTGCCGAGCAGTTGTCTCCGGCGCTGATAGCCAGCACCCCGCTTAGCTCGGGGATGCGGGTCGGGACTAACTGACCGGTGGTAGTGCCGATGCCAAGCTGACCGCTGCTGTTTCGTCCCCAGGCCCAGACCATCCCGTCTGCATGCAGGGCCAACGAATGATTTTGCCCGGCGCCAATCGCTTTTACACTGGTTAAGTTGGTCACTTCCACCGGCATAGTTCTTCCGGTAGTTGTATTGTCACCGAGCTGCCCCCAGTCATTGTTTCCCCAGGACCAGACTGTTCCATCGTTCTTCAGGGCCAGGGAATGACCGTAACCGGCACTCACTGCCACTACCCCGCTCAGGCCGGGAACTTTAACCGGGATGGTGCGGTCAATCATGGTCCCGTCACCGATCTGGCCGTAGCCGTTATATCCCCAGGCCCAGACCGTCCCATCATTCTTCAGGGCCAGAGTATGAGCATAACCGGCGCTGATCGCTTTCACTCCGTCCAATTTGTAAACTTTTTTAGGTTCATCTCGATCCGTCCTGGTAGCATTTCCAAGCTGGCCTGATGAATTGCGTCCCCAGGCCCAGACAGTACCGTCTTCCCTGAGAGCAACTGAATAACCGTTGCCTGCGCTGACGGCTACAACCCTGTCCAGATCGTCAACCTTGATTGGAACATGGGAATCCTGGTGAGAGCCGTTTCCCAGCTGGCCGTAGCCGTTGTAACCCCAGGCCCAGACACTGCCGTCGCCCCTGACAGCCAGGGAATGACTGCTGCCGGCAGCGACCATCGTTTCTATGTCAAAATCCTGTGCTGCAGCTGACGTCTGTAGTGAAAAGAGCAGCGCCAGCACCAGCAGGACGGCTGGCAGTAAGCGTGCAATCCTTATACCATTGCCAGTTCTCCCAAATATTTTTTCTTTATGCCCTGAAACATAATACCAGTTCATTAAAGCCATCTCCCCTTCAAATAAGTACTTGCCCGTTCGTTCGCAACCTTTAAATGCTGCTTCTCTATATAACGTCATTTATTCCATATAAAACAAAATAATACAAAACAGTTTTGTTTACATTTTCTACTTCACTCAAAATATTCCTGCTTGAAGGGGTAATATTCTTAAATAATTCACTCAAATGAGCAGTTGGGGGTCAGATCTTGAAATATAACTTAATCTGCCCAATCTGATCTTAGCGATTCGACATGTACTTTTATTTCAAGACCCTCACAAATTAACATATTCTTGTTTTAATTAACAAGCTCACCGTTTTCCCAGTTGCCTTCAATCACTTTCCCGTCCGGCCTGGTTAGAGTCCCCCATCCGTGGGGCGTGCCATTCTTCCATTCTCCTTCATAAACAGTGCCATCCGGGTTAGTTAATTTACCCTGACCGTTAATTTTATCGTTCCTAAACTCCCCTGTGTAAATCTTACCATCGGCCATGGTCCAGGTCCCCCGGCCGTGTTTTTCACCCTCACTGAATGATCCGACATATTTATCGCTGCCGGGTTTTCTCAGCGTTCCGTGACCGTGAATTACTCCTTCTTTCCATTCTCCTTCATAAACAGTACCGTCCGGCCGGGTCATCTTTCCTTCGCCATGTGGAAGACCAGCTTCCCACTGCCCTTCATAAACCGTTCCATCGGTTTTGGTTAGTTTACCTTCCCCCTGAATTACATCATTCACAAATTCACCTGTGTATTCTTCTCCATCCTCCATGGTCCAAATTCCTTCGCCATGTCTTAAGCCTTCTTTGTATTCACCAACATATTTCTGCCCGTCCGGCCTTGTCAGGGTCCCCTGCCCATTTATCGTCCCGTCCGTCCATTCTCCTTCATAAACAGTGCCGTCCGGCTGGGTCAGCATCCCCCATCCTTCAGGTGTGCCCTGTTCCCACTGGCCTTCATAAATTGTCCCGTCAGGGTTGACCATTTTACCTTCTCCCTGGATCATGTCATTTATAAATTCACCGCTATACTCTTTACCATCTGCCATGGTCCAGGTTCCTTCGCCATGTTTTTTCCCTTCAAGATATTCACCTACATATTTCTCACCGTTTAGCTGCGTAAAAGTGCCCCGGCCATGGGGCACCCCCGCCTGCCACTCGCCGTCGTAAATGGTCCCGTCCGCCCAGATCATTGACCCGCGGCCATGAAAATGCCCGTCTTTAAAATAACCCTTGTAATTTCGGCCATCGGGATAAGAAAGTATACCGCTTCCGTCGGGCACATTATTAATTACCTCTCCGCTATAGGTCCCGCCTTCCCACTTGATCGTTTTCTCTTCCCGGCAGCCGGGCAGGAAACATAATAAAAACACCAGAATCAGCAGGAAATAAAGAATAAGTTTTGTTTTTGATCCCATGAAAATATCTCCATTTCGCTTAAGACTAAATGCGGCCATCTATAAATAATTTGCCTAATAAGCAGGACTAAAAGATATATTGTTTTACTTCGTGAAAGTGAGGAAAGTTCCTTTAGAATATAATATTCATCCTGGCATAAATAGTTATGTTGGATAAAAATCAGGGATCGGAAAACCGGAAGCAAGTATTGTACTATTACATTAAAGCCCGAGCTTCCCACATCAGGAAAGTTTATTTATGAATAAAAATTAATGGAATAAGGTCTTGAATTATAAGGTTATCTGCCTGACCTGATGGCAGTAATAAAATACAATCTTATAATTTAAGACCTTACCCCATAAATTTTTCTAATGAACCATACTGTCAAAAACAACCTAAATCATTAATGTCTCTATTATGGTTATTTAAATTCCACTTTAGTAATAAATATAAGCGCCCGTTATTGTATAAGGAAGAGGTTCTGCCAAATAAATGGCTTCCTCAGGTTCGCCAGTACTTGCCAGAGCAAGAGCATAATCGGTAATTGAAATAAATTTCTGGCCTGATCCAATAGCGGTTATAAGGGGCGTAGAACCTTCAGCCATGTAATCGTACACCTCATTGCCCTCTCCAGCTGCTAAAGCCAGAGCATAAGTAACAATATCGAAAACTACCTGTCGATCTCCTATTTTTATAACAACTTTATCAATTATTCCTGTCCCTTCGGGAATCATTGATTCTGCTTGCACCAAAGCATTATAAGCATTAACCCTGCCATTCGTAGAAACTTTCCCGTAAAGATTTGGATTCAATATATCCACACTATTTTTAATCACATTAGCAACTTCTTCATAAGATAAGCAGGGGTTTATCGATAGAATCAAGCCGGCAAGACCTGAAACATGGGGAGCGGCACATGAAGTGCCATAAAAGTAAGCATATAAATTATCCGGCACAGTACTGAAAATAGCTGATCCGGGAGCTCCGACATGGACACTCTGGCTCCCATAGTTGGAAAAATTGGCCAAGTTATCACGATTATCGGTTGCCGCGACAGAAATCAAATTGGAGAGATCATAACTGGCAGGGTAACATGGGTTCTGATCATTATCAGACCCATCATTCCCGGCAGCGGCAACCAGCACAGCT
>JAGYMW010000078.1 GCA_018400435.1 Bacillota bacterium
CAATGAAGTGAATACCTGAAAGACCAAAACCCGAAAGCTACAGATTTCCAAAACATGATTAATTCTTCCCAAAAGATTCAATTCGATTGGAAATGTTCTCGAAGTCGTGACAAATGCGTACCAGGGCAAAAAGAAAGGGTTTTCAGGGGGCTGCTGTTTCCTGAGAACCCTTTCGTTTTGCTGGTCGGAGCGGCCAGATTTGAACTGGCGACCTCTTGGTCCCGAACCAAGCGCGCTACCAAACTGCGCTACGCCCCGCAGATCCAAACAGATTATAGCATAGAGAGGAATAATCGACAATAGCATGAGCAAATTTACCGGTATCTTAGATCTTCTACATATATTTGATTTAGCAACAGTGGGATGATAAATATTGCTTGAGAAAATATTAACTTGTGCAAATATTAAAAATATTATTGACAATATCTCTGGCCGCCTTTATAATAATACAAGAAAGGGTTTTGCTATCAATTAATAACTGGACAATTGGCTGAAGAGCCCTGCTCAGGAAGGTGGGATCACAGGTGGAATATATTATTTTTATCGGGGTTATCCTCCTGATTTCCTGGGGAGTCCGTATCATGATTTACAATGACTTAAAAAAACGCGGAAGGAACAGATAAAAAAGCTTTATTAAAAAAAGATCTCAGGAAAGGAGATGTGCGAATGATTTATCCAATATTATTTGTGGCTATTTTTTCGTCGATTGCTCTCCTGGTGAGGTACATGATCAGCAAAGATATTCGCAAAGTAAACTGAACTGGCAATATATAATTATCTGCCGTACTATTTATTGTTAAGCGATAGATGGTAGATGTGGGTTCCAAAGAGAGTGAATATATTCACATAATCTTGATACATCCGGCATTATACAAACCGTAGGTTTGATACTTGTGATTAAGAAGGCAGCCTATCAAAAAGGTTGCCTTCTTGCGTTAAAATCATATAATTATAAACGTCATTTATTGTTTTGGGTTATTGGATTTCTGCTAAACATTTGGATTCCATTTTCCTCAGCCTTGACAACTGAGACGCCCCGGAATAGGGGCATAATAATATGGCTTGATATATAATGAGAAGCGGAGATTGATCAGTGGTTCTAAAAATTGGTCCATTAAAAATACAGCCGGGTCTTGCCCTGGCGCCCATGGCCGGAGTAACCAGCCATCCTTTTCGGGTGCTTGCTGGGGAACAGGGCTGTCAGTTGTTTTTTTCTGAGATGATCAGCGCCAGGGGCTTGATTTTTAATAACCGCCGTACAGAATCGCTGTTGTACTTTACTGGAAAAGACAGGCCAATCGGCATTCAGTTGTTCGGCAGCGATCCCGAGATCATGGCCCGGGCTGCGGCCAGGATAGAAAAACTCAGACCGGATTTTATCGATCTCAACCTGGGTTGCCCCACAAGAAAAATTACTAAAAATGGCGAAGGAGGGGCTCTTCTTCTTAATCCTTCTTTGTGCAGTAATATTTTCAAGGCCGTTGTAAAGGCTGTCAGCTGTCCGGTAACCGTTAAGGTGCGTAAAGGGTGGGATGAACAATCGGTGACGGTGCTTGAGATAGCGAACCGGGCCGAGGATGCCGGGTTGGCGGCAATAACTGTCCACGGACGAACAGTAAAACAGGGATACAGCGGCCGGGCCGATTGGGAGATTGTCCGGGAAATTAAAGCAAAAGTTTCAATTCCCATAATCGGAAACGGTGATATCGATACGCCCTATCGGGCTTTAGAAGTGATGAATTATTCCGGATGCGACGGTGTCATGATTGGGCGAGCTGCCCGGGGCAACCCCTGGATTTTTGCCGGTGTAAATGCGCTTATTCTGGGCAAACTTTTGCCCCCATCTCTCACCGTTGACCAGATTGTTGCTAAAGTTCTTCAGCATTTCAAGATGCTCGCAGAATTAAAAGGGGAGGCAGCAGCGGCCAGAGCTATGCGGAAGCACTCTTCCTGGTATATCCGGGGTTTGCCCGGAGCAGCGGTGGTGAGGCAAAAATTGATACATTTTTCGCAATATAATGAGTTTGAAGCTGTTTTACTGGAGTTTGCCGCTTCTCTGAATAACAGTATGAACGACAATTAAAGTTGCCACATGCACAGGTTAATGCTAAAATTGTTTTGATCACAAAATTGTGCACAAACAGGGGAGCGCTTGCCTCGTGTCGCAGGAACGCATATTTCGAATCGGTGAAAAAATGATCAGCCTTGACCGGTCAGTTCGCATAGTTGAAAAAGCCCTTGAACTTCGCGAACAGGGTCTTTCGCAGCAGGACACTGCCGGGAAACTGCAGCTCGACCGCAGCTTTGTTTCCCGTCTTGAGTCTATCGGTGAAATTAGAAAGGGCAGTCGGGTAGCAGTGGTCGGTTTCCCCGTGGCCAACCGGGATGAGCTCAACGATATCTGCCAGCAATACGGACTTGATTTTTTCTTAGTGTTAAATAACCGGGAGCGATGGGATCTGGTCCGGGACAGCAAGGCTCTCGATTTTTTTAATAAAATGCTTGAACTGGTTACCAGACTGCGGCAGTTTGACACTCTAATTCTAATTACATCAGAAAAATGGTTTCAGCTTGCCGAAGCGTTGCTTGACATCCAGATAGTTTACTTAACACTCGGCCCGACACCTATCGAAACCGATCGGACAGTCGGGGTGGAACGTTTAAAAAACACCCTGGAATTGGTTCTGCGGGGAGAATGAAAGGAGATTAACATCATTGAAACGCATCGTGGGGATCAGCCTCGGATCTTCTTCCAGAGATCACGCGGTAACGGTTGAGTTAAATAACGAGCAGTATAGAATTGAACGAATCGGTACAGATAGCGATATGAATAAAATGATCGAAAAGATCAGGGAACTCGATGGGAAAGTGGATGCATTTGGCCTTGGAGGAATGGATCTATATATCTATGCTGTAGATCGCCGCTACGAGATAAGGGATGCGCGCAGAATTGTCAGAGCGGCGAAGAAAACGCCGATTGTCGACGGCTCAGGCTTAAAAAATACCCTTGAACGGCGTTCCATCGAATATCTGAATCGCAACACGGATCTCTTTAAAACACCTCAAAAGGTCCTGCTAATGTGTGCCATGGACCGCATGGGGATGGCTCAGGCTCTGGAAGAAGCGGGGTGTATAATGACCTACGGCGATCTGGCCTTTATTATTGGATTGCCTGTTTTCCTTTCTTCGTTGAAAACCCTGGCTGTAATAGCCCGTGTTCTTGCGCCGCCAATCGGGCAGCTTCCGTTTACCATGATTTATCCAACTGGCGATAAACAGAGCATTAACAAACCGCGGTTTAGAGAACGGTTCCTCGAAAATAATATTATTGCCGGAGATTTTCATTTTATCCGCCGTTTTATGCCGGAACAGTTGCCCGGGAAAACTATTATTACCAATACAGTTACCAGGACAGACATTGACTTTTTAAAAGAACGGAAAGTGAAAATGCTGATTACGACCACTCCGGAAATGGAGGGGCGTTCCTTTGGCACAAATGTGATGGAAGCGCTGCTGGTCAGCATGGTCGGTGGAAAGCACGAGCTAACTGAAAAAGAATATAATGATCTATTAAAGAAACTCGATCTAAAACCGAGGGTTGTCGATCTGCAGCTGATTTAAGAATTAAAGGCATTACCCGGCCGGATTATACCCGGCCGGATTATGCTTGACAAGAATGGAGGAAGACCATATAATAGAGCAAAAATTAAATGCTTTTGCATAAAAGTGTCAGGGCAATTGCTTGACACTATCTTTATCTTTGTTGGCTTCGTGCAGATATGAAGCCGTTCTTTATTTTAGCAAAGAGGTTTTGCTTTGGACTGACCAGAACAACGAATATGAATCGTTTATACACGGTAAGGAGGCGATTTACATGGAGAAATTGGATAAGAGAGTGGATAATAACGAAGAATTATTGTTAACCAGAGATGGCCTGGCAAAATTAGAAAAAGAACTTAACCACCTTCGCACTGTAAAACGTAAGGAAATTGCCGCCCGTATCAAGGAAGCTATTTCCTACGGTGATATTACTGATAATTCAGAATATGAAGATGCCAAGAACGAACAGGCCTTTATCGAAGGTCGCATCATCACCCTGGAAAAGATGCTTCGCCGGGCCAGGCTCCTGGAAAAAGAAGAAAACGGTGATCAGCGAATAGTGCTCGGTTCGACGGTCCAGCTTAAAGATCTTGATGTGAACGAATTATATGAATATACGATTGTCAGCACTGCGGAAGCCGATCCGGTGGAGAAAAAAATTTCCAACGAATCTCCGGTAGGCAAAGCCTTACTTGGCTTCACAGTCGGCGATCAGGTTGAGATCAAAGTCCCGGCGGGCACCCTTAAATATAAAATTGAAGCTGTAAACTGAGGATAACGGAGGTTGGCAAATGGACCAGGAACAGCAACAGCTAAATGAACTATTAAAAGTAAGAAGAAATAAATTGGAGAGACTGCGAACAAAAGGGGTCGATCCATTTAGCCCGAAATTCGAAGCAGATCATTATTCGACTGACATAACCGGGAACTTCGAAGACTTTGAAGGTAAAACAGTAACCATTGCCGGACGGTTGATGAGCATCCGGTCACACGGCAAAGCCACTTTTGCCCATCTTCAGGATTATCGTGGACAGGTCCAGATTTACATACGCCTTGATCAGGTTGGGCAGGAGAAATATGACTTGCTGGAACTTATTGATATTGGTGATTTTATTGGCGTTGTGGGAGAGGTATTTAAAACTCGTAAAGGTGAAGTGACTGTTCAGGCATCCGATTATACTTTCCTGGTCAAGGCGTTGCGGCCTTTGCCTGAAAAGTGGCATGGCTTAAAGGACGTGGAGATTCGTTATCGTCAGCGCTATGTGGATCTGATTGTCAACCAGGAAGTAAAACAGACGTTTATTAACCGCAGTAAAATTCTTTCTACTATGCGAGAGCTTTTAAACAGATGGGGTTTCCTCGAGATGGAAACGCCGATTATGCAGACCATTGCCGGTGGAGCCCTGGCCCGTCCTTTTGTTACCCATCACAATGCGCTTGACATTAAGCTCTATCTGCGTATTGCCACCGAATTACATCTAAAAAGACTCCTGGTGGGCGGTTTGGATAAAGTTTACGAGATCGGGCGAATTTTTCGGAATGAGGGCATTTCCACGATACATAACCCGGAATTCACTTCGGTGGAAATATACCAGAGCTATGCCGACTACAAAGATATGATGAATATTACGGAGAATCTTATTTTCCAGATCGCCGAAAAAGTTTTCGGCAGCGGGAAAATAAGATTCCAGGGCAGGGAAATTGATCTGACTCCGCCATGGGAAAGACAATCCATGATTGAAGTCGTCCGGCGCTATACCGGGGTTGACTTTGCCAAAATCCCTGATGCTGAAGCAGCTTTTCAGGCGGCCAGGGATGCCGGACTTGAACTGGATAAAGGCCTTTCATGGGGTGACATTCTCTACATGTTCTTCGAAGAGTTTTGTGAGGAGCAGCTCCTATCGCCGATTTTTGTTACCGACTATCCGATCGAGGTTTCACCGTTGGCGAAGAAAAAGTCCGACGATCCGCGTTTGACCCTCCGTTTTGAAGGGTTCATTGCCGGTTGGGAAATCGCCAATGCATTTACCGAGCTTAATGATCCCATTGATCAGAGAGAACGTTTCGAACAGCAACTGGCCCGGCGGGAAGCGGGAGATGATGAAGCACACGTAATGGACGAAGATTTTGTTAATGCGCTTGAATATGGCATGCCTCCTGCAGGTGGACTGGGCATTGGTGTAGACAGGATGATCATGATCCTCACTGATAATATTTCAATCCGTGATGTGATATTATTTCCGACTCTTAAACCCAAACCAGTGGGCGAATAAAAAAGTTGATAAAAAACCGTAAATTCCCAAAGTAAGTTCTACAGTGGGAAGCGTGTTGCAATAACACTGAAAAATCAACGGATTTAAGTATGAGAAATATTCAGCAAGGAAACGTCGAAGGTTAAAAATGGCGTTAAAATGGCTGAGAGTTGTTAAATAATGGCAAGGCAAACAAGCCTGATCCGCTGGTGTTTCAGACTAACTTCAACGTACTGGGAACTTAGAATGGGAAATTTCCCTTGAATTTTATTGTGGTTTAAGTTACTTTTTAAGCAGGCTAGGCGACTGGTTTACTTTTTCCGC
>JAGYMW010000079.1 GCA_018400435.1 Bacillota bacterium
CTTTTTCCCTCCCTCTATATCTTACAATGGGTGGGAATAAAGTACAAGGAAATATATGGTATTTATCGCTGTTTTTGAAATTATTTTTCAGATCTGTTAGTGAATTGCATAATTAAGCGATTTGGAAATATTTTGGGTGTTGAATGCAGGTTATATGAATAATCTGTTACAAATTAATACTGTATTAGATTAATGCTCATTCTTTTGTAATTTTTTTCAACCAACTGGCCGGGGTATTGTTGTCGAAGCCTGGGGAATAATATAAGTGAAGAGATCTCTTCTCTCTCTGTATATTTTGGCGATGGCCTCTTCCATGTTCCTAACAGAGATAAAGCCAAGCCGACCGGACTTCTCGGGTTTAAAATCAGAAAGCAGGTAAACCGTTCCTTTTTGCAACAGCCTGGCTACTGTGTAGGCTTTATGACCACCCAGTAGAAAGTTGCGCTGCAAAATTTCTTTCATCTCCAGTAAACTGCTGCCCTTTTCAACCCACTCTTCATAAAGTTCGGAGCCAACCCCTTCCAGACATTGAGCCAGGAAAATCACAGTTCCGCCTGGTTTTAAAGCAGCTATAGCATTATCAAGAGATTTATGGGCCTGGTACATATTGATGTCTTTCGGGTACCCCCCGCAGGAGGCAATAACAACATCAGCCAGGCTGTTGATTTTGACCCCGTTAATGTCTTCCACCAAGGCACAGGCTGCCAGGTGAGCTTCCACCATATCTCCGGCAAAAACTTGCACTATCTCATGTTCTTCATTGAGAACAGTGTTCAGGAGAAAATCGCCACCTGCCAGCAGGGCTGCCTCCAGGAGATCCTCGTGGACAGGATTCCCCGTCAGCCTGCCGGTGGAAGCCCTTTCGTCAAGCAGCAAACTGTGGTTTCTGCGGATTGTTTCCCAGCCCGCTACCCCCGGCACCAGGGCTTTTCGTCCTCCCCCAAAACCGGCAAAAAAATGATGGACCACACTTCCAGTTAAAATGCGGTGATCCGCCTCAAAAGCCTTTCTATTAATTTGAACCGGCGTGCCGAAAGAAGTACAACCCAGAAAAACAAGCTCTTCTTCATCCCTGCAATCATGGTTATATAGACTGAACCGGGAGGCAATTTCTTCACCGACCAGGGCAACCATCTCTTCCCGGTTCAGGGGACGGTGGGTGCCGGAAGCAAATATTATAAAGATATCTTCTTCCCGGACTCCGGCGGTGAGGATTTCTTCAATCAGTAGAGGCAGAAAAATTTCACTGCGTGCCACTCTAGTTGCATCATTAACAATGATACATACAGATTCTCCCGGACAAAATTTTTCTCTAAGCGGAGCTGAAGCAATGGGGCTGCGCAGGGCTTGCAAAATAACTTTCTTTGGATTGGGCAATGCTTCTTGAGCCTTACTGCGTAGTATTGCCCGGGGAATATCCTCCGGAAGGGTAAATTTAATATTTCCCCGGCCGTATTTAAGATCCACTATAGTCAACTCTTTATCCTTCATTATCTTTTTCAACCAGGTTTGATCCGTAAGACTGGCTGAAACGGGTCGCCTTGAATTTTTCTATTTTCCAGGACGGGATATTGCAAGCCCGGCAAATCTTCATGTCCCATTTATTTCGTAGATGGCGGGCAACCCGGCTGTTTTTTGAGTTATAAGCGGTAAAAGTTTCACCGCAATGAGTAGTAATTATCGCCTGTTTACCGACAATTTCAATTGATTTAATGCCATGCAAAATCCTTTTTCGTGACGGCCACAATTTCATCTTCTGGAGAAGACGGAAAAATTCCACCCTCTTTCGGTAGTATCTTTTCCTCTCTTTTTTCTTTTTCGGAACCTTTTCGGGAATATCCGCCAAAGCTGATCCTCCCTCTCAATAAAATTTTCTTTCAAGAAAAGAGCATGTAGAACATTACCGCTACGCCGATCTGCAGGGGATCGTGAATCAGGCGTTCTCGCATCAATCGGTTCGCTTCCTTATTCAGCGCCAGCGGTATACCGGGAGCAGCGATGATTTTACGATCATCGATTAAATCGGGCCCGATGTAACCCCCTGCCGGTGTTGCCTCGAAGATCAGGGGATGCTTTTTAATTTCTTCCTCCGGCAGGCTACCGCCGGCTGCTTCTACAGGAATAAGATCGTGTTTCAGCCGGTTAACCAGGGCTGTTTCCGCTTCCCTGTTCTTATCCAGGACAGTGAGCAGGGCTCCCCGCCCGAGAAGATGCCCTGCCGCTGCAGAACCGAGCCGGCCGGCGCCGATTAGTAAAACCTTTCTGCCCTTCAAACCGCCGGCCATTAAATCCAGGGCGGCAGCATAACCGGCCGCAGTGGCCTGATCATTATTTACCACCCTACGGCTGTGCAGGTTGATAGCGGCAAAAATATTGTCATCGGCCAGCATAATTGCTTCCGCCCCGCACAAGCAGGCTTCGGCCAACCCTTCCACATCGCTTTTCGCAGTAATGAAAGCCTGCCCGCCGAGGTGAGCAATTACAGCCTGAACCGCTTCTGTAAACCCCTCAATTTTCCCCTCACCAGTGGATACAGGAATCACGGCCACTGTAAAGCCTTCCGGCAAAACCCGGCCGCTGTCATATCCGGCGGCACAGGCGGCAACACCGGCAAGGGTAAAACAGGTTTTGGACTTCAATTCCCGGTCATAAACCGGCAGCATAGCCGAAACAGTTGCAATATCTCCAGTCGTCAGTCTGGTCAATTTTTTATTGCCCCTCTCTGGATTTGCCGCTTACAACCGGAACAGGATCCCGGTAAACAGGTGTGTGCAGCTCTTTCTGGATACGTTCAATAATGGCGTTCCTCTTGGTCAACACTTCTAATCTGCTAGAGGCTGTTGTGATCAAAGTAGCTATCCAGTTGTTCCTGCCGGAAGCATAATTGGTCAGAGCTTCATCGGCACCAAAAAAATTTTCCCGGTAAACAAGAGGCCCGGCTTCAGCCACCGCATGTTCTCCGCTCACTGCAATACAGCCGGGAGTGACAACTACATGTTCAAAGATAACCGCCTTTTGTTCATGTCGGGGCAAAATGTCTGCCGGCAGCCCGCCCAAAAAACACCCGGCTAGCAGCTCAAGCATATTTATTCCCAGCGATTGGTAAACTACCGTTGGAGTCTGGCTTGGCAGGCGGGCATCAATCTCGAGCACCTTGAGCTGGTTTTGATGTAAGATAACTTCTACATCCATGATCCCGGTCAGGTTGAGCCTGCGGGCTATTGCAACCGCTGTCTCGGCGAACTGCTGCTGCTGAGAAAGGGCCAGATCGGCGGGAGCAAAAACCCGCTTGCAGTCGTGAAGATCGTCCATCTCCAGACCGGTTACCTGTAAGGGATAACAGCACTCTCCGGCACATATTACTTCTATTGAGTATGACGGGCCGGCCAGGTATTCCTGCACAATCCACTGCCCGCCGTGATCTTTCTCGAAAGCGGCCCAGGCAGCAGGGCTGTCAATTTTGATCACCCCTTCACTGCCGCTGGCGGCAGGTGGTTTAACCACTAAAGGAAATCCGCATTTGGGCCACGGCCTGGGAGCGGGGATGCTCATGGCCTCAAACAAACGGTCGGAAACAATTTTCGAGGAGCTGATATCATAAGCCCGGAGGTCAAAGGCACAGGGAATCTCGATTTCTCTGGCTGCCTCCTGCAAATTTGCCAGAACCTCCCTATTTTCCAGCGCCGGGATCAAAAGATCAACGTTCCTGATCACTTTTTTCAGTTCCGCCCGGTTGCCGGCATCAAGACAAAAAAAACGGCTACATAACCCCTGTGCCGGTGAGTTTTGCCTTTTGTCAATCAGGACTACCTCCCAACCTGCTTTCCGGGCCAGGTAAGCAGCTTCCAAACCCTGCAGCCTGCCGCCAACCACTGCTATACGCACTCCAATGTTCCTCCTGTGGTCATTTATTGGCGCCCGGGGCGTTATCAGGGTTGTGCCGCTTCATCAATGTTTCAGCCATCCAGCACCTGTAATCATCTATACCGGCCGGTACCAGGCCGCATTCTTCCAGGACCGGCACAACACCGGCGACAGTCCTGGTCCCTTCATCGATATCAAGGGTGCTTTGTGAAACTCCAAGGAATCCTTTCTGGGGAGGAATAATAGAAGTTACGACATTGGCCCCGGCATGCAGGCGCTCTTTTAAACCGGCAATCCCGTCAACATCCAGTGATCCAGGAATAAGACGATCCGGAAAGAGAAGCCTCATTACGGCAATAATCAGCATTTCCCGCAGGTGTGAGCCGGTTTCCATGTTTTCCAGGGGAGTGCCTTTCTGGGGAATAAAACTCATCACCCGCAACTGATCCGCCTGCAGTTCCGCCATTACTTTAAAGGAGTCAAGAAGATCTTCTGCGGATTCACCAACTCCCGATAGCAACCCTTCTTCAACCAGGAAGCCGATTTCCCGGGCATATTTTTTCCTCTGCATCCGTTCTTCATAGCTCTGTCCCAGTCTCAACCGGGCATACAGTTCCCGGTTATGAGTCTCCTGGTAACAGGCATACCACTCAACACCGATCTGACGAAAGGCCAGGAGGACCTCTTCCGGTATTACTCCAGGCGAGATCATGATCGGCATCCCGGTATCTTTTTTGACTGCGGCAACTGTTTCCAGGAGCCCTGCAAACCGGTTATCGGTAAAATACTGTGGATCTTCTCCCATGGTCAAATCGAGCAGGTGGACTCCCGACTCTGACAGCTTACCGGCTGTATCGAGAATTTCCTCCGTCGTCTTGCGGTAGCGTTCGCTTACTTTATTGGAGCGACGGTAAAAACAGAAGGTGCAATCATTGCGACAGTAAGTTGAAAAGTAGATAAAGCCGTATAAAAAGATCCGATCGCCAAAGTGTTTTTTCCGTATTTCCCTGGCTGCTTCAAACAGTTTTTCAAAATCGCTTCTTTCCTGAAGGTTAAGAAGACAGCAAATCTCATCCCCCGTCAACCGTTCTCCATCAATCGCACCGACCAATATTTGATCGATATCTGGGGGAGCATTCCGCACTTCCATCATTTTCACTTCTTTACTCTTTATTTTTTTACAGTTAGTTATTCATCGGCAAACAAAATTTATGTTATCATATCCCCAGTTTTCATTATATCACTGGATATTAAGCCGTGTGCCATCCAGGTAAGAAAGGCTGCGACCTGCTTTCTGGACACTGTTTAATCCGCTTTTTATAGCCAGGATGCGTTCCAGCCCGAAACCGATTCCCACCCAGGGAACTGTTATTCCCCAGGCTTCGTCCAGAAAATGAGGGCCCATCGCTGCAGAACCGATTTCAATATTGTTATAGACAATATCAAAGGTCTCTCCATATACCTCTGAACTAACCTTTTCGAAGTTATAATCATTTATCTCCGCCTCTTCCATTACCAGGCAGGCCAATTCCTTCAACCTTTTTGAGCAATCTTTTTCCGGGAGTCCCATCTCAACGAGATTGAGCATGGTGAATTCCGGCAGATGAGAACTCCCCTGCGTATCTTTTCTGAAGCAGTTTCCTATTTCAAATATGCTGACCGGATGCTTCCATATCCTGAGCAGATCCTTCAGCAAATAGTAAAGATTGGGCGCCAGCATGGGCCGAAGACACTTCTTTTCATCTACCCAGTAAACCTGGTCGTAGAGGGGGTGCAGTTCCGTTATGTTCATTCGGGCCAGGAGCCCCTTAGATAGAAGTATTGGAGTGGTTACCTGAGAAAATCCGTACGCCCGCAGAGCTTTCGAGAACTTAAATTCAAGGCTGAGCAGGGCAGGCTTTTTACTCTTTCTCTGGTACTCAAGGAGAGATTCTCTCCCTCTGCTGACAAGATCCTGCTCAACCTGCTGATAACATTTGTTGCGCTCGCCTGCATCTTCAAATGTGAGGGCTATCTGTTCTTCAGAAGCATTTAACTCCTGCAGCCTCTGCCTTTGAATCAGCGTCCATTCAATCACCATTTTTCACCCGCATTCACAAACCACTGTATTCTGACTGTATTCTGTATGAAAGGAAATCTACAAACAAACTGGCGGGGAGTCCGGGAGTTCCACCCGGCTATACAGATTTAGAGTCTGCATGATCATTCCGATCCACCCCCCGCATAGTTTAA
>JAGYMW010000008.1 GCA_018400435.1 Bacillota bacterium
CCTGTGATGTTCAGCCACTGTGGTGCCTACTATTTATAGTTCTGGTCAATATCTTTATAGCATAAGGGCTACCGGGATATGGTGTTGTTAAAGAACGAAATAAGACGTTTGACCATAGTTAAAAATGATCTGCACACAGAAAGGGGTGATAGCAGGTCAAATACAGCGCAATCCTACACCACGGAAATTCCACGGCGATAGGGACAAATTCTTATCCAATAAGAAGCATGGTAATAATAAATAAGGAGGATAAATTTTAAAGCGTGTATAATTTATAGTACAATGTAAAACCTCAAAAGGAAAAAGCAAATGCATTTTGAACTGTCCATTACTATAAACTGCCCACAGGAAGAGGCTTTAATATTCCTCAGAGATAAAGATTTGTATAAGTAAAAAGAAGGATCTCCAGTCCTGATTCTGGAAAATCTGACTGAAGCATCTTGTGATGTGGGCGCAAGGTATCGAGAAGTAGTGCAGATGCTCCCATTTTCCAAAGGTGAAATTTTATCAGTAATAACCAGATATGAGCCTCCTGAATATCTCGAAGAAGATTTCTTCAAGATAGGGATGAAAAGGCATCTTGAGCATTATGCATTGATCAAAACGTAAAGGGGTTGTCATTCAGTGAAAAAACACTTTACCAGGATGGGAGACGGATCGGGCATCTACATGAACGAGGAGGAGATCCGCAACGACCTGGCAGCAGGAACAGCCGATGCCGCCGACCGGGGTAAAATTCCTCCCATCTCTGCGGAGGAACTGGATTATCTCTATGAAATTGTGGTAACACCTGTCAATATCGTCAGTGTCGCCCGGGGCAAGGAAATTGTTACCTCTTCCGATTCAGGGGCTTTCAAAATCAATTATCAGGCCGATATCTCTCTTGACCGGGCTACCTCGATCCAGGTGCATGAAAAGGTCCTTGCGGCTGATTCGTTGGACCTGGGGAATATTGACTACAGCTACAAGTCGGTGAAAGCTATCATGCACGATGAGGCCAAAGTTATGGAAAATGTCCAGCTGAATACGATCATGCCGGTGCTCTACGGAGCCATGCCAAACCTGGGCCTTTATACAAAGCCGGACGGCCCAGTTGATAACTGGTCCGAACTGCTCCCCAGGGTAAAGATTGCTGAAGCGAGGCGGGCACAGGAGGAAGCGGTCGATCTGGCGGTCAAAGACATGGTTTACATAGCTGACGGAATGTATGAGGCCGGAGCGGACGGAATGAATTTTGATACCTGCGGCGCTTCGGGAGATGCTGATTTTCTGGCGGCTCTTGAAGCGGCCAGAATTATCAGGGGGAAATATCCGGGCTTCGGCATGGAAATGGGAATGGCCGGAGAATTTATTCTTGGTATGCACGGGAAGCTGGAGTACGAAGGTGCCAGGTTGGCCGGTTTATATCCCCATAAACAGGTCAAGCTGGCTGAGAAGGCGGGGGCAACAATATTCGGGCCGGTTGTCAATACCAGCAGCAATCGCTCGTTTCCCTGGAACCTGGCCCGTGCTGTTACGTTTATTAAAGCATGCTGCGAAGCAGCTGATATAGCGGTCCATGCCAATGTGGGTATGGGTGTGGGAGCTACTCCCATGACCCTTGTTCCGCCAGCTGATGCAGTTTCCAGGGCTTCGAAGGCCCTGATTGAAATCGGCAAAGCCGACGGTTTATAGGTGGGTTCCGGTGATCCTTTTGGCAATGAAGCGACGCAGGAAGTAGCTTTTGGGATGGGCGGTATTCGCACGGCCGGAGATCTGGTCATGAGAATGCAGCTGTCCGGAGGCCTGAAAATAGAGGCAGCCAAAAAATACGTCGCTGAAAAATTGGGTGTCACAACTGTGGAGCTGAGTGATTGCTCAGTTATACGTGAAATAAGGAAGAACTTGGGGCTGGGTTATCCCATGCCTGATCCGGGGGCAACCAAAGGTATTGGGGCCAAGATTCGGATAGCCGAACTCCTGGGCCAAAAAATAAACTCAGTAGAACAGTTCAAGAAGAAAACGGGACTACATTATTAATCTATGAAAGAAGGTAAATAGATGAAAAGGAACCCCATAGCTGGAAGAAGCTCTTTTATGGGCTGCGGTCTGAATTTGTTCAACGATTCAGATCTGGAGATGATTCATGATGCTACACTGGAAGTGCTGGAATACGCCGGCCTCTATGTCCAGAGCGATGAGGCCATGGACATTTTCGATGGGGGAGGCTGTATAGTAGACAGGCAAGGGAAAAATGTAAAAATACCCGCCCATATCGTCGAAGATTCCATTACTTCATCCCCAAAGAAAATATTCCTTGCCGGACGGGATCCAAAGCATGATCTGGTCCTCGAAAACGGAAGGGTCAACTTTTGTCCTTTCGGGGAAGGCGTGATGGTTATCGATCCCTACAGCGGTGAATACCGCAAATCAACCAAAGCCGACAAGGGAAACGTGGCCAGGCTGGTTGACGCCCTGGATCAGTATGACATGCTGGAGAATACTGTGGCACCGCGCGATGTTCATCCGGAGATGGAAAGCCTGCACAACTATGAAATAACCGTTTCCAACACCACGAAACACGTCCCTCAGCCCTGTCACGACAAGCGCTCTGCCCAGCTGCTCATCGAAATGGCGGCGGTTGTGGCCGGAGGAAAGGAAAAACTTAAAGATAGGCCTATCGTTTCCGGGTGTACCTGTCCCCAGAGCCCGTTGACCATTTCCGCAGGCTGCGGCGAGCCGATCATCGAATATGCGCGGGCTAACCTGCCCCAGAATATTCTTTCCATGGCGATGGCCGGGGCTACATCACCGGTCACCCTGGCGGGGACGTTGGTAACCCACAATGCAGAGGTGCTCGGGGGTATTGTCCTGGCCCAGCTGACCAGGAAGGGGGCACCGGTGATGTACGGCAGTTCAACCACAATGATCGATATGAGACAGGCGACGGCAACGGTCGGTTGCCCCGAGCTCGGTTTAATAAGTGCTGCTGTGGCCATCCTGGCCCGTTACTATCTGCTACCCAGTTATGTTGCCGGTACTTAGGGTGACAGCAAGGTTTCAGATGCTCAGTCTGGCCATGAAAAAACCCTGACTTCCCTGCTGCCGGCATTGGCAGGTGCCAATATGATCTACGGCGGGGGGATGCTGGAGATGGGTTTGACCATGAGCTTCGGACAACTGGTGATGGATAATGAGATCATTGCTATGACCAGGAAAGTTCTTGAGGGTATCCCGGTTAACGACGAGTCTCTGGCTGTTGATGTAATTAAAAAAGTGGGTGCCCGGGGGCACTTTTTGGCCGAAGAGCACACCTACAGGCACATGCGAGAGCTTTCCGAAAGCCGGTTAATCGATCGCCGGATGAGGCAGTTTTGGAATGACAGCGGAGCCAAAGACCTTACCCGGGCCTGTGATGAAAAGGCGAGAGAAATATTGGAGCATCATCGCCCGGAACCGCTGCCCGACCTGGTTCATAAAAGGCTTCTATCAATTATCAGTGAAAGGGAAGAAGAACTGTTTATTAAATCCCCGGTTAATGAATAAAATTTACCATACCAGAAGGAGGTTTTACTATGCCTGTACTAACTTTCCTTGGCCATGCAGCTTTCCGGTTAAGGGATAAAGGAAAGGAAACCCTGCTTTTTGATCCCTATATTACCGGCAATCCTCAGGCTCCCATGAAGCTTGAAGAAATTGGGGCTGATTACATTTTAGTTTCCCATGCTCATTTTGACCATCTGGGTGATACATATGAAATTGCCAAAAGGGAAGAAGCGACGATCATATCAACGGCTGAAATTGCCGGTCAGGCGGGCGAAAATGGCCTAGCTGCCCACGGGCAGCATCTGGGAGGAAGACATCAGTTCCAATTTGGTTCGGTTAAGCTGACCCTTGCTTTTCACGGCTCGGGAATACCCGGCGGTCATGCCTGCGGTTTTGTCGTCGACTATTATGGGAAGAAGATATATTTTGCCGGTGACACGGCGCTTTTTAGCGATATGAAGTTAATCGGTGAACTTGATTCTCTCGACCTGGCCCTCCTGCCCATCGGGGACAATTTCACCATGGGCATTGACGATGCCGTGATGGCCGCTTCTTTTCTGCAGGCCAGAGAGGTTATCCCCTTCCACTACAATACCTGGCCCCTCATCGAGGCAGATCCTGAAGAATTCAAGAAGAAGGTGGAAGATAAAACCGGCAGTAAATGTATTGTTCTTTCACCGGGAGAACAGCATATATTCTAACTTTATTGATTTTATTGTGAATGGTTCCGTTTTTAAAATGCAAATGAAAGCCCCTATCGCAGCCAATCAGTAGCTGTGTATAGGGGCTTATCAATAATCTGGATCATTTTTTTGATCATCGATTTTAGCCATTGATCTTCCATAAGCTTAAAAAATCAAACCCTTAAAATAGGCCTTGTCAGGCAGGTCGGACCGCCTCCTCCTTTGATTGAAACATCTTCACCGGGGTATTCGTAGACGGTAGCGCCTTTTTTTTCAAGAGCTGTTTTTGTGCGTGTATTTCCAGCAATCATAACGCAAACCCTTGGTGCTATAGCCAGGACATTGCAGCCGAAGGTGTCATATTCTTCATCCGGCACTTCCACCATCTCGATGCCCTTTTGCAGAAGCAGATCACGGAAAGGTACTGTCATCAGTTTTGAATAAACTACTGCCAGGTTGCGATCAACAGGGCTTATCAAAGACATTAAATGCAGGCATTCCTCCGGTCCGTTCCAGTGTGGCAGCGGCACTTCGATGATTTCATCGACTAAACCGGCGGTTAAGTTCTTCAGCTGAGCCACACCTTCACCGTTTGTGCGGTGACTGAGACCTACAGCTACGGTATTGTCGTCGAACCAGACCACGTCTCCTCCTTCAATTGTGCCCGGCTCCTCGATGGTTCCGAGAATGGGTATACCCAAATTTTTAAAGAGGGTGCTGATCGTCTGAGGCTCAGTTTTTCTTTCCCTTTTTCCCATGTTGCATAGAATAGCACCTTTTTTAGTAATCAGGACGGGATCGTGTGTGTAAATTGAATCCAGCCCGGTTATTTCGTCTTCAGGCAGATAGTGAACCTTGGGCACGTTATTTTCGATAATCGCTGCAAACTGGTTATACTCAATCAGTGCTTTTTCAAAGTCAGGTTTTTCGGGGTAATGGAGTTGCTGCCATTGTCGGTTAACATTCTCCTGGCCCAGCCAAGCTCGGGCGGGGCTCTTCATCAGGATTGATTCGATCCTGCCTGTTTCTGATTGTCCATTGTAGCCGATCATAATATCCTCCCCACACAGGTTGATAAATTTTATCATCTTTATTCTAACATATATCTTTTGTTTGCAGATCCCTGTTATTCGTGGCCCAATGGGGTTTGCTCCTGCCATTCAATTGTAGTATCATAATAGCTGAATTTAAGAATCGTTCCTGAATTGAGAATAAACAAAAGGATCAACATCATAAAGGGGAGCAACCCTGCCTGTACCGGTTGAAATATGACCTTGCTCAACACCGAAGGTTGAAAGAAGATCTCAATAAAAAGTTTTTGCCTTGAACAAATCGCCGCGTAGGCCCCTTATTTTGCTCTGGCATGAAAGATTGTTCAGGGTTTAGTATTTTTAAAGATGTTAAAAAAGCTGAAGTCGTCTGTCTTAAGGCAAAAAGAACTGGAGGAAAAGATCATGATTACAAAAAGAATTGCTGTAGCTGGTAAGGGAGGCACCGGGAAGACAACCCTTTCCGCGCTTTTAATTCGTTACCTGATGGAAGAAAGACCGGGGAAAAGTATCCTTGCCGTCGATGCTGATGCCAATGCCAATCTCAATGAGGCCCTGGGCCTGGAAGTGAATGAAACCATCAGTGCTATTCTTGAAGATACAAAAAATCCAAAAGCCGTTCCCACGGGAATGACCAAATCTGTTTTTGTCGAGTATCGCCTCAGCCAGGCGATGGTCGAGGAAGATGCTTTTGATTTGCTGGTCATGGGTAATCCTGAAGGGCCGGGTTGTTACTGTTACCCCAATGATCTGTTGAAGAGATATCTCGAGCAGGTTAGTAAAAATTACGATTACCTGGTTACCGATAACGAAGCTGGTCTTGAGCACCTCAGCAGGCGCCTTTTACCCATGGTTGACTGGCTGATTGTAACCAGTGACGCTACAGCACGGGGGATACGTTCCGCCGGCCGGGTGAAAGAAATAGTGCAGAAAGTAAATATTGGCGTTGCCAGAATGGGCCTGGTTATCGGGAGAAGCCGTAGTAATGAAGGCGAAGTTTTGAAAGAAGAAATTGAAAAAAGCGGGCTTACCCTGCTGGGCTTCATGCCAGATGATCCTCTGATTTCGGATTATGACTTGAAAGGAAAAGCGCTTATCGATCTGCCGGCAGATTCACCGGCGGTAAAGGCTTCCCGCGAGCTTTTTGAAATTCTTTCCCTTTAAAGCGGAGAAAAGAGAAGATCAACCGTGAAATTGGGAGCTGGAGCAACCATTTTTTGGCGGTAACTTTATTTGTCTGGAGAAAAGACAACATAGATATTGTCAGTGGGAGGTAAGCAGGATGGCCTTCAGTAATCGTCGGCAGGCCGGTGAAAAGCTGGCTTTTAGGCTTGATTCCTACCGGGGGCATGATCCGCTTATTCTGGCTGTTCCCCGGGGAGGAGTGGCCGTTGCCGAACCGATTTGGCAAAACCTTGGTGGAGAAATTGATTTAATCATAACTCGTAAAATAGGGGCTCCTTCCCAGCCGGAACTGGCTATTGGGGCGGTGAGCGGGGACGGCTTCGTTATGGCTAACAAAGAGCTTGTCGCAAGAATGAATATCCCGGGAGGTTACATTGAAAATAAAGCAGCGGAAGAGCAGGCAGAAATTAAAAGACGCCTTCGGCTTTACCGGGGAAACCGTCCTCTTCCACTGGTGGATAACCGGCTGGTGATTCTGGTTGATGATGGAGTGGCTACCGGTTATACTCTGCTGGCTGCGCTGCGCAGTTTGCGGCAGCAACATCCGCTGAAGCTGGTCCTGGCTGTCCCCGTGGGGCCGCCTGATACCCTCACAAGGTTGGCAGAAGAAGTTGACGAACTGGTTTATCTCGAAGCGCCGCCCAGCTTTGCTGCCGTTGGCCAGTTTTATACCCGTTTTGATCAGGTTGGTGATACTGAAGTAATGGCAGTATTACAGAAAGCCTGGACAGATCAAGAGTAAAACGATTATTTTTTTACCGATAAACGATTTTATTTATTACGGAATGGGTAATAATTATTTATTGAATTGCGAATTGACTTGGCCGGAATGCTGGTGTATCATTGTTATAATTTAATAATCTTTTCTCTTATCCAGAGCGGAGGAGGGGCAGCCCCGATGAATCCCGGCAACCGGATCTAATGATCACGGTGCCAATTGCTGCGGGGTGGACTTTTTCCCCGGGAGATGAGAGGTGCCAGAAGGGCCTCTTGAGAAAAGAGGCTTTTTGTATTTACATTTTTGTCAGCAGGACAGGGTGGCAAAAAATTTAAATTTAGCCTGCAAGGAGGAATAGTAAATGCACCAAAAAAATTATCTTTTTACTTCGGAATCCGTTACTGAAGGGCACCCCGACAAAATGGCCGACCAGATTTCAGACGCTATTCTTGACGACATAATCAAGTGCGATCCCCATGCCCGGGTTGCTGCTGAAACTCTGGTTACAACAGGTCTGGTACTGGTAAGCGGTGAAATTACCACCGAATGCTATGTGGACATTCCCAAATTGGTTAGAGAAAAGGTAAAAGAAATTGGTTATACAAGGGCCAAGTATGGTTTTGACGGGGATACATGTGCTGTTCTAACCGCAATTGATGAACAATCTCCGGACATTGCCCTGGGAGTGAATAAGGCCTTCGAGGTGAGAGACAGGGAACTGTCAAACCATTACGACCTGACCGGCGCGGGAGATCAAGGGCTTATGTTTGGTTTTGCCTGTGACGAAACTCCTGAACTGATGCCCCTGCCCATTTCACTGGCTCACAAACTGGCGCAGAGGGTGGCTTATGTGCGGAAAAGTGGTATTTTGAAATATCTGCGCCCGGATGGCAAATCCCAGGTCAGTGTTGCCTATCACAATGGGCGCCCTTCACACCTGGAGACGATTGTTATATCCACTCAGCACAGTGACACGGTAGCCATAGCGCAGATCGAGAAAGACATTATTGAATATGTGATCAGGGAAATTGTTCCACCTGAGCTGATTGTTCCGGAAACACGGTTTTTAATAAATCCGACCGGACGTTTTGTGGTCGGCGGTCCACAGGGTGATACCGGTTTAACCGGAAGAAAAATCATTGTGGATACGTACGGCGGATATGCAGCTCACGGCGGTGGTTGTTTTTCCGGCAAGGACCCGACCAAGGTTGATCGTTCCGCTTCATATGCAGCGCGTTACGCTGCCAAAAATGTAGTAGCCGCCGGCCTGGCTGCGAAATGCCAGCTTCAGGTTGCCTATGCCATCGGAGTGGCCAGGCCTGTTTCTCTAATGGTTGAAACTTTTGGCACGGAAATAGTGCCGGTTGAGCTGATAGAAGAGCTCATCCGCAGGCATTTTGATTTAAGGCCAGCCGCTATTATTGAAAATCTTGACCTGAGACGGCCTATTTATCAGCAGGTGGCGGCCTACGGCCACTTCGGTCGTCCCGAGCTCGATTTGCCCTGGGAACGGCTTGACAAAGTAGACTTGCTTAAAGAGGCTGCAGGCAGCCGTAAGATTTAAAAAATTATTGATCTGGAAAAGGTTGTCGGGATCACCGGAACTTGTCGAGCGGTTTTGCCGGACGGTCTGCTTACGGGGCTGATCATACAGGGAACCTTACCAGTATACATTTGTTTTATAATTTATTATTGTCCTTGTTTTTGGGAAGCAGGCTCTCCGTTATGGTAAAATGTTGGTGCATGCGTACGATTGAGAAAAGAGTTTTTCTCAACAGGTAAATTAAAATATGTTGAAGTGCCAGCATCTTTGATCAGCTTTGGCGGGCGGGTATTGTTATAATTTGCGGGGCAGGGAGGTTTATCGTCTGGAAAGACTGGAAGGAGTTCTGGAAAAAATCAGGTTCTACAGTGAGGAAAGCGCTTATCTTGTAGGCAGCCTGCGCTGCCAGGACGGTAAGACAGTTACCATTGTCGGAAATTTTCCTCCCATGCAGGAAGGTGAGAACCTTCTCATAAAAGGAAGTTGGCAGGTTCACAACCGCTACGGCAAGCAGCTGGAGGTAGAAAACTGGGAGAGGATCCTGCCGGCTACGGAAGAAGGCTTGAAACGTTATCTCTCATCGGGATTGATCAAGGGAATTGGACCGGTAACTGCGGCAAGGATAATCGATCATTTCGGTCTCAATACGCTGGAGGTAATGGAAAAAGAACCTCACCGCCTGCAGGAGGTTGAAGGAATCGGTGCGGTCAAAGCCGCCGGAATAATTAAGAGTTACAGTCAGTACAAAGATGTCCAGAATGTGCTCGTTTTTTTGCAGGGTTATGGAGTAGGAGTGGGCCAGGCCATGCGTCTGTATCGGCGTTATGGATCGGAAACAGTGGAACGGGTGCAGGAAAACCCCTATCGGATGGCTGAGGATATTTTCGGAATTGGTTTTAAAACCGCTGATAAAATTGCCCGCCAGCTTGGAATGCCGGAAGGATCCCCGGAAAGGTTGCAGGCGGCCATTACTTATTCACTGAGCAGGGCGGCGGAAGAGGGGCACGTCTTTTTGCCCCGCCAGATCCTTCTCGAAAGGGTCAGGGAGCTACTTGACACATCGGGGGAAGTTTTACCGGAAAATTTTTTTGATGAACAGCTGCTGAGCATGATGGAAAAGAAGCGCATTCACATTGAGCAGATGGATGATGGAGCGGCTGTTTATTATGCTCCGTTCTTCAAGGCAGAACAGAGTTCTGCAAGGCTGGTCATGAATCTCAGCAGGTTTGTAAGGCAGGTTTCACCAATAGAGGCGGTCCAGGTCCTGGGTCGTGTAAAATATGACAGTTCCCACCTGACGGAAGAACAGCTGGAGGTGCTCGAAGAGGCTTTGCATAACGGGGTGTTGATTGTAACCGGTGGGCCTGGAACTGGGAAAACAACAACCATCAAGGCACTGCTTGCCATGTTCAGGTTGTTGAGAGAAAAAGTGGTTCTGGCTGCCCCTACAGGCCGGGCGGCCAAGAGGGTGACTGAAGCGACGGGGCAGGAAGCGTTCACCATTCACCGGCTGCTTGAATACAGCTACTCCGAAGGGGAGGGCTTTCGTTTCCAGCGTAATGAAAAGAACCCGGTTGAGGCCGGAGTGGTCATTATTGACGAAGCATCGATGGTTGATCTGATCCTGATGTACAATTTGCTCAAAGCCATTCCATCCGGCAGCCGACTGATCCTGGTAGGTGACGTTGATCAGCTGCCGGCAGTTGGAGCGGGAAATGTCCTCCGGGATCTTATCGGTGCCGGCAACATCCCCTGTTTCCGTCTCGGCCATATTTTTCGCCAGGCCAGGGAAAGCCTGATCATCGTCAATGCCCACCGCATTAACAGGGGGCAGATGCCCTACCTCAATGTTAAAAACCGGGATTTTTTCTTTCTGCAGGAAGAAGACCCGGAAAAAGCTGCTCAACTGGTTGTTCAGCTTTGCCGGGAGCGATTGCCCAATTACGGCCCTTTTGATCCGCTGCTCGATCTGCAGGTGATTACACCGATGCGCAAAACGGCTGCTGGTGTCGATCGGTTGAACACTCTTCTCCAGGAAGCGCTAAATCCTCCCGCTCGCCACAAAACCGAGACAATTGGAAAAGGTACTGTTTATCGGCACGGTGACAAAGTGATGCAGATACGGAATAATTACCAGAAAGAAGTTTACAATGGAGATATCGGCTTAATAACTGCTATTGACCGGGAGGAAGGGGAACTGGTGGTTACCTTCCGTGAATTACTGCAGCCTCGCCCGGTAATTTACGATTTTACTGAACTTGATGAACTGGTCCTTTCTTATGCTGTTTCGGTTCATAAAAGCCAGGGTAGTGAATATCCGGTCATTATCATGCCCGTTCTAACCCAGCATTACATGCTACTGCAGCGCAATTTACTCTACACCGGGATTACCCGGGCTCGTAAACTGGCAGTTCTTGTGGGCAGTAAAAAAGCACTGGCCATTGCGGTGCATAACAATCGTGCCGAAGAACGGTACAGCTATTTGGACGGGCGGCTGCTCTCCGGGGGAACTAACAGATGAACAAACCGGTTGGCTGCAGACGAGCCGGATCGGCAGAAATTACACCCAGCTGGTGGGATTCCTTTCTCCATCTCTTATACCCGGAACGCTGTCTTTTCTGCGGTGTTATCCTTTCTTCAAATGCTGGGCGGCCGCTCTGTACCGGATGTGAAGAGAAATATTCCCCTGCAGGTTTTATTTGCCCAAACTGCGGAAATCTGCTTGGATCTGAAACAGAATGCTGCTGTCAGGCAAAGGATAAAAAGCTGAGAGCGTTATTTGCCCTCTCGTTTTATAAAAAGGAAATGCGGGGTCTGATCCACGATTTGAAATATCACGGCCGTCGTTCCCTTGCCCGGCCTCTCGGCCGATGGCTGGGTTTTGAAATCAGCAAATGTGGTTTTGATTTTCCCGATCTGGTTACGGCAGTGCCCCTGCATAAACGGCGGGAACAGGAGAGAGGATTTAATCAGAGTGTTTTAATCGCCCGCGCTACTGCCGCTTTTTTTAACAGGCCATACAGAAATCTTCTGGTTCGCACAAAAGACACTACATCCCAGACAACAATATCGCGTCTAGAAAGGCGAGAAAACATCCGTGGTGCTTTCAATTACGCAGGGTCACTGCCTGCTGGAGCAACCCTGCTGTTGATCGACGATGTTTACTCCACCGGTTCGACGATGAAAGAAGCAGCCGCCGTTCTCAAACAGCATGGGGCAACAGTTTACGGAGCAGTGATTGCCTACAATTTTGGAACACGCTTAAGTTCAGGCTGAAATATTGAAGAAAACCGTTCTTTTCCGGAGAAAAAGAGGTCAAACACAGCAGTCGGATGGTTTTTCGGATCTTGCCCCGATCCCGGCAGGGGGAAGGAATTTCCACTGGACTGGGGAATACTAATTGTAGTAGTATAATAGTCTACAATAATTAGCGGGAGGTTGGAAAGATGAATATTAATGTGCGAGGTAAAAATATTGAAGCCACTCCGGCCCTGGTTGATTATGCTAATAAGAAACTCGGCAAGCTGGAAAAGCATTTTGATAAATCTACCGATGTGCAGGTTGTATTGAGCGTTATCAAAGAAGAACATATTGTTGAAGTAACCATGAGTTTGAACGGTTTAATCCTGCGCGGCGAAGAAGCAACTGGTGACATGTATGCTTCAATAGACATGGTGGCAGATAAGCTGGAAAGACAGGTCAGAAAGTATAAAACCCGCATGAACAAGTCCCTGCGCCAGCGCGGTGTTCGGGTAATCAGTGAAAAACAAGCTGCTGTTGAAGCAGAAGAGAGAGCCGAGGACGAAGAACCAAAAATTGTTAAAACAAAGCGGTTTTCCCTCAAGCCGATGAGCGTAGAGGAAGCGATTCTACAAATGGATTTGCTGGGGCATAACTTTTTTGTTTTTACCAATGCCGACAGTGAAACCATTAATGTGGTTTATCGGCGGAAAGACGGGAATCATGGATTGATCGAGCCTGAATAGAGGAGTTCCTAAGCCCCGGGCTTATCCCGGGCGGGGAGATGTTTTTTTGATGCATAAACCAGTTAGTGCGGCTGTTTTTGAAGGATCTCTGCCGCAGAGCAGGGTCGAGGAGATGGTTATTCAGGTTCGGCATGCCGCTCTGCTCGACAACCTGGAAAAAATGAACCGGGCCGCCTGTTTCGATAGGATTTTTTTATCCACCAACCGCCCTGAGCTGGTTGAACCGGCATCCCGTCTTGGAGCGAAGGTATTGCTCAATAACATCGATCCCGGAGATTTTCATTTTGGCAATGAATTGCAAGAGCTGGTCCGCAGCCACAGATTGTCGAGGGTATTTTGCCTGAACGGTGCTGGCTGTCCCCTTATTACAGTGGATGAACTGGTTATGATTGCGCAGGAGCTTCGTTCAAGGCAGCGGTTTGTTTATGCCAACAATACCCAGTCAGCAGATATGGTCGGTTTCACGGTACCTGAAAATTTCTATGATATTAACCTTCCGGCAGTTGACAATAGCCTTGCCTTAACCCTTCGTGATTGCTTTAATCTGACGATGGCTCTAATGCCTCATACGCGCGGACTTCTCTTTGACATCGATACGCCGACTGATCTTGTTGTCCTGGGAACCGGTCCTTTTGCAGGCCCACGGATGAGAGCTGCTTTAAATGAGCTTGATCTCAATTATGAAAAACTAGTCAAGGCCAAGGCCGTGCTGGGTAATGAATATGAAGAAGTAGCCCTGATCGGCCGGGTCGGAGCCCCGATCATGGCGCAGCTTAACGCCCGCCTTAAACTGCGGCTGCGTGTTTTTTCCGAAGAACGGGGTATGAAAACCCTTGGGCGAATAGACAATAAAGAAGTAGTGTCCCTGCTCGGTTTATTGCTTGAAGATGCCGGTACAGAGCGTTTCTTCGGTTATCTAGCCCGGGTTGCTCGCTGTGCCTTTATCGATAGCAGGGTTTTGATGTATCATTTTAAGTATGATTTTTCTGATCGGGAAAGATTTCTTTCAGACCTGGGAAGGTGGAGGGAGATCGATAATCCCTGGTTAAAGACTTTTACGAAGACAGCGGAAGAGTGTGCCATACCGGTTATCCTGGGCGGGCACTCTCTGATCTCCGGCAGTCTTTGGGCAATCTGTGATGAGATTGAAGAGGGAACTGTTGATTAATCGGCCGGGCAGGAAGTTGGCCGGAAAAAGCTTTTTATCTGAACACACAGATCCTGAAGTAATGCTGCTGCAACAGAATTTTACTGGTTGTGAAGTTTGAAAGGAGTATTGTTATGGCCTCTTTTATGAAAAAGCTGTTCGGTGATCCCAATAAAAAAGAGGTAAACCGTCTGCAAAAAACTGTAGAACAGATTAGCAATTTGGAGAAATGGGCTTCAGAACTGGATGATGATCAGTTCCCTATCCAGACACAGCAATTTCGGGAACGCTTGCTGAAGGAGGAAAGCCTTGATGATATATTGCCGGAGGCTTTTGCGCTGGCCAGGGAAGCGGCTTATCGTAAGACGGGTATGAAGCCTTTTGAGGTGCAGATCCTGGGAGCAATTGTTCTGCACCAGGGACGTATTGCGGAGATGAAAACAGGCGAGGGCAAAACGCTTGTAGCCACCCTTCCCTCTTACCTCAATGCTCTTACCGGTAAAGGGGTTCACATCGTTACAGTAAATGATTATCTGGCCCGCCGGGATCGTGAGTGGATGGGACCGATCTATGAATTTCTTGGTTTGAAAGTCGGCCTGGTAGTTCAGGGTATGGAGCCGGCCGCCAGGAAGGAATCCTACCAGGCAGATATTATTTATGCTACCAATAACGAACTTGGTTTTGATTATCTGCGGGATAACATGGTTCTTTACAAGAAGGACATGGTGCAGCGTAATCTGCATTATACCATTGTTGATGAAGTGGACAGTATTTTGATCGACGAAGCGCGTACTCCTCTAATCATCAGCAGCCGTGTTGAGTCGCAGGAAGATTACGGACGCTGGAAAAAAGAAGTTGAACACCTGATTCGCAAGCAGAGCCGCCTGGTTGGAGAATTACTTAAAGAAGCCAGATCGGATCTTGATAACGGCAATCCGGATGAAGCTGCTGAAAAGCTGCTGCTGGCCCGCCGGGGGGCGCCAAAAAACAAAAATTTGCTGAAAATGATGAAGGAATCCGGCCTGGAACGGCTGGTGGAACGGACCAAGCAACGGTTGATGACCGAAAAGCGGCTCACTCACCTGGATGAAGAACTTTATTATGTAATTGATGAAGCAACCCGACTGGCTGATATCAAGGATAAAGGTTATCGGGAACTGGAACGGATCAATCCCCAGCTCTCCCATCTCCTGCGCCTCGGCCACGACAAGGCAGAGGAAGAAGAGTTGGCTGACGAACAGGAAACTGAAACCGCTTCCGAACACAGGCATTATTTTGATCAGCTAATTAAAGCTTATGCTCTTTTTGAAAGAGATGTCGATTATGTGGTTCAGGATGGGAAAGTGGTTATCGTTGATGAATTTACCGGGCGATTAATGCCGGGCCGCCGCTACTCGGACGGCCTGCACCAGGCAATTGAAGCTAAAGAAGGGGTTCAGGTTCAGGCAGCCACCCGCACGGTGGCTTCGATCACTTTTCAGAACTATTTCCGCATGTATAGAAAAATAGCCGGCATGACCGGTACCGCCCTTACTGAAGAGGAAGAATTCCGTAAAATTTACGGAATGGATGTAGTGGAAGTACCGACAAATAAACCGCTTATCCGCAAGGAACAGCCTGATCTTATCTACAAGACCGAACGGGCCAAATTTAATGCTGTTGTTGAAGAGATTAAGAAACGGCAGGAAAAGAGACAGCCTGTTCTCGTTGGCACCATTTCCGTGGAAAAATCGGAGATGCTGAGCAAGATGCTGAAAAGGCAGGAAATAGAGCATGAAGTCCTCAATGCTGTCAACCATACCCGGGAAGCGTACATCATAGCGCAGGCTGGCCGACGCGGAGCGGTGACCATATCAACCAACATGGCCGGCAGAGGGACAGATATTATACTGGGCGGTAATCCGGAATACCTGGTCAAAGAAAAGCTGGTCAATGAGTTCGGGATGGAGGAAAGTGAGCTCGATGAAGAAGCGGCTGAGGGCTGGGCCAGGCGTTACCGTGAATTGATAGACGGGGCCCTGGAAGACACCAGTCGCCAGCGCGAAGAAGTAGTAGCTTTGGGCGGGCTGCATGTCCTGGGGACGGAACGTCATGAGAGCCGCCGTATCGACAATCAGCTGCGCGGCCGGTCCGGACGCCAGGGAGATCCGGGATCTTCGCAGTTTTTTGTCTCCCTGGAAGATGATCTGATGCGTCTTTTCGGCGGAGATAATATTGCTTCGCTCATGGACCGCTTCGGAATAGATGAAGAAATTCCTATTGATCATACCCTGGTCAGCCGGGCGATTGAAAATGCCCAGAAAAAGGTGGAATCACGAAACTTTGAAATTCGCCGCAACCTGCTGGAATATGATGATGTTCTAAACCAGCAGCGCGAAGTAATATACGGGCAGCGCCGCCGGGTCCTGGAAGGCGAAAACATGAGAGAGCCGATCATGGATATGGTCGAGGAGTTAATCGATCGCCTGATTGAAGAATATACCGCAGAAAAGGGGTTCCTGGATGATGAAAGTGCCCGTACCCTGATCGAACGGGCGAAAGAAACATTTGCTCGTCGTGATAAAATCAAAATGGACGATCTAATCGATCACGAAGCAGCCGATATCAAGGTTTGTCTAGTGGCCGAGGCAAAAGAATTTTACGAAGCCCGCGAGCAGGAGCTAACGCCTGAAATAATGCGCGAACTGGAAAGGGTTGTTCTCCTGCGCACCGTGGACCGTCACTGGATGTACTTCATTGATGTCATGCATCAGTTGCGCCATGAAATACATCTCCAGGCTTATGGTCAGAGGGATCCCCTCGTGCAGTACCGCCTGCAGAGTGCCGAGATGTTCGAAGATATGATCCGCCAGATTCAGGCCGATGTAGTCAGGGCTGTCTATCAGGTTCGGGTTACTGCCGCTCCCCGTAGACAGGCGGTTACTGGCCAGGCGACGGGTTATAAACCTCGTGTCGATGCCGTCGGAGGCAGCCGAAGCAGCTCAAGCGCGGAGCAGGGAAGCAAGCCGCAGAGCACCCCTGGCAAACCGGAACCGGTAAAAGTAAAAAAAGTGGGACGCAACGATCCCTGCCCCTGCGGCAGTGGTAAAAAGTATAAAAAATGCTGTGGGAGATGAATCAAACTGTTGCCCGGAGAAAATGGGCAAAGCCAGGTCGAGGTTTCACGGTAAATCAAGATTATCAGTGCAGCAGAGCGCTGCGGGGAAGGTGAAGACTATGTTAAAAGAGTACCATGAAGAACTGGCCCTTCAGCAGAAGAGGTTGGAAGAGATGAGGGCTTCTCTTTGAATACGATGCCAAATTGAAAAAACTACAGGAAGCCGAGTCAAAGGCGGCTGATCCAAAACTGTGGGAAGATAGCACCAGGGCGCAAAAATATTTAAAGAAACAGGGTGCGTTGCGTGAGCAACTCAGGCCGCTGCAGGAGTTGTTCATTTTAGTTGAAGAAACCGGAGTATTTCTCGAGCTGGCCGGGGAAGAGGAGGCCGAGGAGTCGGAAGCGATCGCTGAAGCCGGTTTTCTCCTGGCAAAAATTAGGGAAAGATTGGACCAGATGGAACTGGAAACCCTTTTCAGCGGCAGCTATGATTTTTGCGGTGCCATTGTTTCTCTTCATCCCGGAGCAGGTGGCTTAGAATCGCAGGACTGGGCCGAAATGCTGTTGCGCATGTACAATCGCTGGTGCGAACGCAGAGAATATCAGATTGAGCTGGTCGATATTCTGGCCGATGATGAGGCGGGAATCAAAAGTGCTACTTTTATTGTCCGGGGGCATGCAGCGTACGGTTATTTGCAGGCGGAAAAAGGAGTGCACCGCCTGATCCGGATTTCTCCCTTTGATACCTCCAGGAGACGCCATACTTCCTTTGCTTCCGTCGATGTAATCCCGGAAGTAGAGGAGGAAGAATATGTGATCAATCCTGATGATTTAAAAATAGATACCTTCCGTTCAAGTGGAGCCGGGGGACAGCATGTTAATAAAACAGATTCAGCAGTTCGGATTACCCACATCCCCACCGGTGTTGTGGTGACCTGTCAAAACGACCGGTCGCAGCACAGTAACCGTCAGCAGGCTATGCGAGTCCTGCAGGCCAGGCTGGCTGAACTGTCCCGCAGGGAACAGGCCGAAGAGATCAATGCCGAACGCGGCCAGCAGAGGGAAATTGCCTGGGGAAGCCAGATTCGCACTTACACTTTTCACCCCTTTACCCTGGTTAAAGACCACCGCACCGGGGTTGAGATTGGGCAGGTTGATGAAGTGATGAACGGTGGAATTGATCCTTTTATTGAAGCTTTTTTGCGCTGGAAAGCCCGCGGCAAAATACCGCTTAAGAAATAGGAGTAAATAAATGATTAAAAAGCCAACAGTGAACAGGATTTTTTTTAAACTTCTGCTAATAGATTTTTTTGGCATTCTCGTCGGCGCGACGATCCTTGCTGTGGGTATGAATATGTTCATGGTCCCCAATATGCTGGCTCCAGGAGGAGTGAGCGGGCTGGCCGTTGTCGTATACCACCTGCTAAAAGTGCCGGTAGGTCTGACAATTATCATTCTCAATATTCCCCTTTTTATTATCGGTTTCCGTGTTCTCGGTACGCGGGTTGTCCTGCAGAGCTTGCTCGGTACCTTTCTTTTTTCCCTGGCGGTGGAAATTACTGCTCCTCTGCTGCCTGCCGTCACTGAAGATCTCCTGCTGGCCTCAGTTTATGGTGGGCTGGTCATGGGTGTCGGAGTAGGACTTGTCTTTCGCTATCGAGGCTCGACCGGGGGAACGGGTTTGCTTTCACTGATCCTGGCCAGAGTATGGGGAGTCAGTCCTGGCCAGGCCATGCTATGGGGAGATATGGCTGTTTTAGCAACGGCTGTTTTTGTCTTTGGCGGAGAAGCGGCAATGTATGCAGCACTGTCCCTTTTTGTCAGTGTCAAGGTAATTGATGCCATTTTGGAAGGATTTGGCATGGCTAAATCGGCGATTATTATTACCAGGAAGGGAGAAAAAATCAACGAGAGGCTTCTCTTCGAACTGGGACGGGGGGTCACCTGGCTTGAAGGATCGGGAGGCTACACCCGGGAAACAAGGGAAGTGTTACTCTGTGTAGTGACCCGGCAGCAGACAGCCCAGCTGAAGACAATTATTCATGAAGTGGATCCCGATGCCTTTGTCATTTTAGGCAATGCAACCGAGGTCCACGGTGAAGGTTTCAAGAAAATGCAGCAGCATTGAGTGATAAGCATGAAGCAGATTGTCCTTATTTCACCCAGCCATTCCATAGAGTATAATTATTTGCAAAATAAGTAAAAATATATTAAAATACTGGCAGGAACGCGATTTTCATTGTCGAATGCATAAATATTGGAATAACTTAAGAGATTCTCGGGAAGGTTTGACTGGATGGTCGAAGCAGACAATGTCTCTATGAAATACAACCGGTGCAAACAGTATGCACTGGAAGATGTCAGTTTTTCAATTAGCCGCGGTGAATTTGTTTTTATTGTTGGATCAAGCGGTGCCGGAAAGTCGACCCTGCTGAAACTGATTATTCGTGAAATAAAGCCGACTGCCGGTTTGATGAAAGTATTCGGCAAAGATATATCCCGCCTGCCGCGGCGTCGTCTTCCCAGCCTGAGGCGAAGTATCGGCATGGTTTTTCAGGATTTTCGACTGATCGATGATAGAACGGTCAGTGAAAATGTTGCTTTTGCCCTAATGGTAACAGGTGCTTCCCGGAGGGATATTCGTAAGAAAGTGCCTCACGTTCTGGGGCTGGTTGGATTGCAGGAAAAAGCGAAAGAGCGGGTTTGTGATCTTTCCGGAGGAGAACAGCAAAGAGTTGGGTTGGCCAGAGCACTGGTCAACCGCCCGTCAATAATCATGGCTGATGAACCGACAGGCAATCTCGATCCGGGAACAGCGCTGGATATTATGAACCTGCTGCGCAGCATTAACCTGAGCGGTACAACAGTTTTAGTGGCTACTCATAATCGTGAAATTGTCGATCGGTTTAAGAAAAGGGTTATTTATCTCGACCAGGGCAAGTTAATCGGTGACGAACAGAAGGGAATTTATACCCATGTTCGTTAGCGGCCTCGGTTATATTATTGGTGAGACGTTCAAAGGATTATACCGCAACCGCTGGATGTGCATAACCTCAACCGGCGTTGTTGTGGTTACCCTTCTCATGCTGGGGCTGTTTATGCTGGTGAACCTTAATATTGATCATATCACCGAAACGGTTAAGGAACAGGTTGAGATTGTTGTTTACATAGAAGACCAGGCTGCTCAGGAGGCGGTTAATGATCTTTACAAACAATTGAGCGAGCATAGACAGGTGGAGGAGGTAACCTACGTCTCCAGCGAAGAGCATATGCGTCGCCTCCAAATGCAACTTGGCGGCATGCTGGAAGGTTACGATTCAGCCCTTGACAATCCTTTGCTTGCTTCATACGAAATAAAAACGGTCGTTCCGGAATCAGTAGTTGAACTGGCTGAAGAGTTTGAAACTTATCCTGCTGTGTCAACAGTTTTTTACGGCCAGGGTTATGTGGAGAATTTGTTTGCGGTAACCGGTGTTCTCCAGTATGTCGGAATGGCGTTGATGCTGGGGCTGGCAGTAACGGCGATTTTTCTCATATCACATACCATTAAACTGACCGTAATGATGCGCAGAAAAGAAATAGTAATCATGAAATATGTCGGTGCATCCAACTGGTTCATCCGCTGGCCTTTTTTGATGGAAGGTTTGTTGATGGGGTTGGTAGGAGCGGTAGTCCCGCTGGTTATTCTGTATTATCTTTACCAGTATTCCATTGAGTGGGTAGCGGGCAACAACCTATATTTTCTGAGTCTACTCCCGGCAGAACCAGTTATTCGTGAACTGGCCAAATATCTTATTCCCCTCGGCACCGGCCTGGGAATTATCGGCAGTACATTCTCGATAGGCCGTTTTCTGCGGGTGTAAATATCAAATACATACTTAGATAGAGAAAAAAGCTTTTATTATCAGGTATCAGGGAGGAAAGGAATAATGCATACCGGAAATAAGATCTGGTTAATATTATTGATCCTGCCCCTTCTGCTTGTCTTCTGCAGTGCCATACCGGTTCAAGCCCTCACGGAAGAAATTGAAGCCAAACAACAGGAACTTGAGGAGATCGAGAAAAAAAGACACAGTGAAAAAAACGCTCTTGAGCAGCGCCTCAATCGTGAAACCGCTTTAGAAGAAGAATTGCTGGAGCTTGAAAACAGAATCCGGGAACTGCGTCTGGAACAGGAGGAGCTGGCCTGTGAGATTGCTGCTGTCGAGAAGGAAATAGAGGAAGCTGAAGCCGAACTGGCTGAAGCCGAAGAGCAGCTCAGTTACCAGGAAGAACTGCTCAAACTAAGAATGCGGGCTATCCAGCAGCATGGGTTTGTCTCTTATATCGAAGTTCTTTTTGAGTCAAACAGTTTTTTTGATTTTTTAACCCGTCTTCATAATTTGAGTATAATTGCTACCAATGATCTGCGCCTGGTTGAAGAGTACCAGGCTGAGAAAGAAAAGATTGAAAGTTGGAAAGAAGAGCTGGAGCTGAAAAAGGCCGATCTTGAGGCAATGCGCCGCCGGGTTGCTGACAACGAGGCTGAACTGGAGCGGGCCGTCGGTGAGAGGGCGTCCATCCTTAAGCAGCTGGAAGAAGAAATTGCTTTAAACCTGAAAGCGATTGCCGATCTTGAAAATGAAGCTCAGCAGCTTGATGCCCTGATTCGTAAATTGATTGCCGAGGCGAGCAACCAGTTTTCCGGCCTTAACGGCAAGCTCCTGTGGCCTATTGAACCGCCGACCTGGGTTAGCTCAGGCTATGGATGGCGCAATGATCCTTTTAGCGGAGCAAAGGCCTGGCACGGGGGAATCGATATCGCTCCCAATCATGGAGCAGCCAATTATATTCTGGCTGCCGCTGATGGTCAGGTAATTTATGCCGGTTGGAATGGCGGTTACGGTAATTGCCTGATGGTCGATCACGGCGGTGGAACAGTTACTCTCTATGCCCACATGAGCAGCCTGCTGGTTAATAAAGGGGACGTTGTCCTCAGGGGCGAGAGAATTGCCCGGGCCGGGACTACTGGTTACAGCACCGGTGTCCATCTTCATTTTGAAGTACGAGAGTATGAAAAATCACCTGTCCGCAGCTATCCCAGTGGCAATCCGGATTATCGACACAATCCTACCGGTTATTTCTAATCAGTGGGTAAAGTGTCCGGGAAGAGATAGCTTCTTTGACAGGATTAAGTATCTGACTGCAGCGCAAAATAGTTCAGCCATCCCCGGCAGCATATATCCAGGTGATGGCTGAAGCTTTTTCGGAAATGGATACAGGTTAACCATTTTATGATATTATTATGCTCAGGTGTTCTGAATGAGCGAAAATAGAGCAGCAGATGCGCTGAACGGGAGTTGAAAGCGATGGAAATTAATCGCAAAAAAGCAATATTTATTTGGGTTGCCGTGATTCTAATTCTACTGGTGGGATCCAACATTTTCACTTACTTCGCGGCAGGTTACTTAACTGGTTCAAATGATGAAGATCCAACTAAAGTAATTAAATTTGAGCCGGCAAAAAACGACTATGATGAGGACACGGAAATCCTTTTTGAGACGATGGATGCCATTACGAATAATTATTACACTCCCATCGATCAGGATGTCCTGATCGAGGGAGCGGTGCATGGAATGATTGAAAGCCTGGAGGATCCACAGGTCCAGTACTATGATTCTAAAGCGCTAGATGCTTTCCTCCTGGACACGAGGGGTTCTTACGGTGGTATCGGGGTGCGGATCATTGAAGTGGGTGACGATGTTGTTGTATTTGAAACATTTGCCAATACCCCTGCTGAACGGCAGGGGCTCACCCCGGGTGATCAAATTATCGAAGCCGACGGTCTTGATCTGTCCGGGAAAGGAATTGATTTCGTTGTAGAACTGCTGCGCGGCCCCGCAAATACGTCTGTTGACATTGTCATTAAAAGACCCGGAGCCGATGAGCCAATTGCTCTGACCGTGGAAAGAGAGGATATTCGGGTTACTTCAGTTTCCAGCGAGATGCTCGAAGAAGGTCTGGGCTATATTAAAATCAGCAGCTTTGACAGTCATACGGCTGAAGAATTTACTTCTCAGTTTAAAACAATTGAACAAAGTGGCTTAAGCAGGGGATTAATTCTGGATGTGCGTGATAATCCTGGCGGGCTGGTTGACCAGGCTGTCGAAATTGCCAAGCTCTTGGTACCGGAAGGAGAAATTGTCCGCCTGGTCGGCCGGAACGAGGATGTTAAAACGATTTACTATTCAAGTGCCGTGAAGAAACCGTATCCAATCGTAGTACTGATCAACGAAGAATCAGCCAGCTCTGCAGAACTGCTGGCCGGAGCGCTGCAGGATCGAGGAGCGGCATTCCTGGTGGGCAAAACAACTTTTGGAAAAGCTTCCGTACAGCAGCTGGTTTATCTTTCCGATGACCAGGCTATTCTTCTGACCATGGCCCGTTATTTTACACCTTCCGGCCGGGATATTCACCAGCATGGAATAGAGCCTGATTTTGAGGTGGATATGCCGGAAATACTGCGCTACTACCGTTATTTTTTACCGGGACAACTTGAGCGCGGTCATTATGGACCCGATGTGGAGATGCTCCAAATGATGCTGGAACAAACCGGTTATACAATTGATGTGACCGGCTATTTTGATGAACAGACAACGAGGGTGCTAACTGATTTTCAAACAGCAGCCGGTATAAAGCGGAGCGGTGTATTTGATGATCAGACCTGGATTCAGTTACGAGAAGCTCTGGATATAGCGGCCCGGGAACAGGATGATCAATTAAATTTTGCCCTTGATCTGATCCTTAAGCCGGGTCTCTGGAATATAACCGAGGAAAATGATTGATGATGGACGCACTGCTCGAACTTTGCCGTATTTTCCTGACAACTTTTGTCCTGACGCTGGTTATGCCCATATTCTGGCTTGTGCTGCTCCTGGTTTACCTGCAGTACAGGCGGTTGGCCAGCAGGGAAGAAAAATTATTTGGCAGAACGATCAATCCCATTGGCAGGCAGATGGTTATCGCGTTAGGTTTTGGAGCCCTGGGTGGTTTTGCAGCCAGTATCATTCTGGTTTTGCTCGGGCTTTCCCTGGAACAGATCGGTCTCTATTTTCTCTGGCCTGTAGCCCTGCTTTTACTGCTGATTAACCCCCGCTACCTGTGCTTTTCTTATGCAGGCGGAATAGTTTCCGTTTTCGTGATTTTATTCCGGCATATACTGGTTCCTCTTTTTCCTGTAGTAGCGGAAAATTTTATCATTGACAATCTTCTCATGATCCATATCCCTGCTTTGCTGGTTTTAATCGGCCTTCTTCACCTGGTTGAGGCTTTGCTGATTTATGTTAGTGGACATTTGGGAAGCAGCCCGGTTTATCTCAAACAGAGCGATGGGAAAGTGGTTGGTGCGCACATACTGCAGCGGTTCTGGCCCGTACCCCTGGTTGCCCTGCTGGTTGCCGTTGTTCCGGAGGTTGAAATTGTTGGCGTCAGCATGCCGGATTGGTGGCCCATCATTCAGTCATCACTGCAGCCTGGAACTGGAGAGAGCCTGCAGTATATGATTATTCCCGTGGCAGCCGGTCTCGGCTATTCCGATATAGCCCTATCTACGGCACCGAGGGAAAAGACGGTGTCGTCTGCAGCGTGGCTTGCTCTTTACAGCATCATTCTTCTATGTCTGGCGGTTGGTTCAGAGTATTATTCTTTTCTCGTTTTACCTGGAGTGATTTTTGCTCCCCTGGGTCACGAACTTTTAATTCTCTACGGAAACAGGCAGGAAAATAACCGGCCTCCTCTTTACAGGGAGGGGCCATATGGTGTGGCAGTAATGATGGTTCTGCCTGCCAGCCCTGCTGATGATGCAGGCCTCCGGGAAGGAGATCTTATTACGAAAATCAACGGGCAGCAGGTTACCGGAAACACTGATCTGCTGCAGAAAATTGATGACAGCTATTTTATGATTTTTATTGAAGGGGAAAGAAAAGGGGAACCCTTTTCGGTCGTTCTGAAAAAACGTTCTTCTCCGACCAGGGATGGTTTTTTAAATGGCAAACTGGAAAGAAACCGGCAAACGTTTAATCATCCACTGCTGCATCGCTGTGCTGCCCTGGGTCTGATTCCTGCTCCTCCTGCCGATTCAAAAATATTTCTGGTAATGAAACAGGGTAGATCTTCCAAATGGCTGAACAAATGGAAAGAAAGAATTTTTAAATAAGCATATTATCGTCGTTTGGCCGATTCCGAATCTGCAGCCCGGCCTTATCGATGGAGGTGTAATGATTGCTTGTTGCTGCATCTGCTGCATTTGTTACAATGTTTGTTGCTGAAATGGGCGATAAATCACAGCTGATTTCCCTGACCATGGCATCCTGTTACCCTCCCCTGCAGGTGCTGGCGGGGGCAATGGTAGCTCTGACTGCAGTTCTCGGCCTGGCTGTGGTGGTTGGTGGTTACATCGTTTCTGTTGTTCCTCATACCCTGATTGCGATAATAGCCGGCCTCGTTTTTATTGTAATGGGTTTATACAATTACCGGTCCGGCGATGAACGACCGGCGGAATGCCGCGGCAGAGAAGGATTTTTCCAAACTATGGTTATGGTTTTTGCCGCCGAGTTTGGTGATAAAACCCAGGTAGCTGCTTTTTTTCTTGTTGCCGGTTTCGGTTATCCCCTGGCTGTTTTTGGTGGGGCGATGGCGGCCATGTTTCTGAATCACCTCCTGGCTGTTTTTGTGGGCAGCCGTTTCTTGGCGAAAATCAATCCCCGTTATATTCGCATTGTTTCATCCACTCTTTTCATTGTAATCGGTCTTACTATTATCATCGCAGAGATTTTTCCTTCCTCCTGATTGTGTTATAATGAATTTTGACGCAAAAGTGAACATGCGGTCTTATTCATTGCTAAAACGCTGCTGGCGGGAGGTTTTATCTTGAGCAACAGCGGCATTTTAAAAATTAAAGCTGACCACCGGCCTTCCGGGGACCAGCCGGAAGCTATCGAAGCCCTGGTGCAAGGTTTGTACCGGGGCTCCCGTTACCAGACCCTCCTGGGAGTAACTGGCTCAGGGAAAACTTTTACCATTGCCAACGTTATTGAACGGGTACAGCGCCCGACCCTGGTGGTGGCTCCGAACAAGATTTTGGCTGCCCAGCTGTGCAGCGAGTTTAAGGAGCTTTTCCCGGATAACGCGGTTGAATACTTTATCAGTTATTATGATTATTACCAGCCGGAGGCGTACCTGCCCTCGAGTGACACCTACATCGAAAAAGATTCATCGATCAACGATGAAATAGATAAACTGCGGCATTCTGCAACCAGTGCCCTGCTGGAAAGATCGGATGTTATCATTGTCGCTTCCGTGTCCTGCATTTACGGTCTCGGTTCTCCCCAGGAATACAGGGAGCAGGTCCTTTCGCTGAGGCCTGGAGCCCGGATCAGTCGAGATCAGATTATCGAGCGCCTGGTGGAAATACACTATGAAAGAAATGAGATTGATTTCCATCGAGGGACTTTCCGGGTCCGGGGTGATGTTCTTGAAATAATACCGGCTTCATTTTCGGAAGCTGCCCTGAGGGTAGAGCTCTTCGGAGACGAAATTGAAAGGCTGCGGGAAATCGACCTTGTCAGCGGCAAGGTGACTGGAGAAAGAACTCATGTCGCGATCTTTCCGGCGACCCATTACGTAACAGCGCCTGACCAGTTAAAGCGGGCCATTGCTGCCATCGAATCGGAACTGGCAGAGAGGTTGGCCGATTTCAAGAGCCGGGATAAACTGCTCGAGGCCCAGCGCCTGGAGCAGCGGACCCTCTTTGATCTGGAAATGCTCCAGGAAATGGGGTTCTGCAGCGGCATTGAAAATTATTCACGCCACCTTGACGGAAGGCCAGCCGGCAGTCGTCCGGCTACCCTGCTGGATTATTTTCCGGATGATATGCTTGTGGTCATTGATGAATCTCATATTACCATTCCCCAGATCAACGGGATGTATCACGGCGATTTGTCGCGCAAAACAAATTTGGTGGAGTACGGATTCAGGTTACCGTCGGCCCTGGATAACCGCCCACTGCGTTTTGCTGAATTTGAAAAACTGGTCAATCAGGCAATTTTTGTATCAGCTACCCCCGGACCGTGGGAACTGGAGCATACTGAAGAGGTGGTTGAACAGATTATTCGCCCTACAGGTCTTGTTGACCCGCTCATCGAAGTCAGGCCGGTGGAGGGGCAGGTGGATGAACTCTATGGTGAAATCAGGCGCAGGGCCGAGGCCGGGCAGCGGGTTCTGGTTACGACGATGACTAAAAGGATGGCCGAAGATTTAACAGACTATTACCGAAATATGGGTGTAAAAGTGCGTTACATGCATTCTGATATAAACGCTCTGGAAAGAATGTCCATTATCAGGGGGCTGCGGCTTGGCGAGTTTGATGTTTTGATCGGTATCAACCTGCTGCGGGAAGGGCTTGACCTGCCCGAGGTTACCCTTGTGGCTATTCTTGACGCCGACAAGGAAGGCTTCCTGCGTTCGGAGCGATCGCTGATTCAGACAATTGGCCGTACTGCCCGCAACACCGAGGGACGTGTGATCATGTATGCCGAAGAAATAACTCCGTCGATGCGCCGGGCGATTGATGAAACAGATAGGCGCCGCCAGAAACAGATCCTTTTTAACAAGGAACACGACATTGTTCCCCGGACCATTGTCAAACCGATCCATTCCCTGATCGAAGCGACTGCCGCCGCCGAAGAGGAAGGGCGGTACATGGAAGATGATTTAAAAAACATACCGGTGGCTGAAAGGCGCAAAACAGTAAACAAGCTGCGTAAAGAGATGCTCCGTGCTTCACGGGAGCTGGCTTTTGAGCGGGCTGCGGAGTTGCGTGATATGATTTTTGAGCTGGAAAAGGGCCAATAACAGGAGGAGCTGACAGACTTGACAGCCGGAAATATCGTCATCCGCGGGGCGAAAGAACACAATCTCAAAAATATCAACCTCACTCTTCCCCGCAATAAATTAATTGTTTTTACCGGCCTCAGTGGTTCGGGTAAATCATCCCTTGCCTTCGATACTATATATGCCGAGGGACAGAGGCGTTACGTGGAATCTTTATCTGCCTACGCCCGCCAGTTTCTCGGCCAGATGGACAAGCCGGATGTCGACCAGATTGAGGGATTGTCACCGGCCATTTCCATTGATCAGAAAACTGCATCCCGCAATCCACGTTCCACGGTGGGGACCGTTACCGAAATATATGATTATATCCGCCTGCTTTACGCCCGTATTGGCCATCCTTATTGCCCGAATTGCCACAAACCTATCAGCCAGCAGACCGTTCAGCAGATGGTCGATCAAATTGTTGACATGCCGCAGGATACACGCATTCAGGTGCTTGCACCGCTCGTGCGGAGCCGTAAAGGTGAATATTCAACTTTATTTGAAGAGATGCGTCGCAAAGGTTATGTCAGGGTCAGAGTTGACGGTGAGGTTCGCGATCTCGAGGAAGAGATAACCCTCAACAAACAGAAGAAGCATAACATTGAAGTTGTAGTTGACCGCCTGGTAATTCGTGAAGGGATCCAGTCTCGTCTTGCCGATTCCCTGGAAACAGCCCTCAAATTGAGTGAGGGACTGGTTCTGGTTGAAGAAGTCGGCGGAACTGAGCTGATATTTAGTGAAAACTTTGCCTGCCCCGAATGCGGCTTCAGCTTTGAAGAGATCAGCCCGCGAATTTTTTCTTTTAACACCCCTTATGGGGCCTGTCCTGAATGCGGCGGTCTTGGAACAAAAGCGGAATTTTCTGCCGAGCTGGTCATTCCTAATCCCGTATTGTCACTGGCGGAAGGAGCAGTACAGCCCTGGGCAGGCCGCAATTATTACCAGCAGTTCCTCGAATCGGCGGCGAAAGCCTGGGATATTGATCTTAAAAAACCGTTTAAGGATCTCAGCCCGGAGGAAAAGGACAAGCTACTATACGGATCTCCGGAGATAATCAATTTCCGTTACGTTAACTTTTTTAAAAGAGTACGCTTTTATCGCAAGGCCTTCCCTGGTATTCTTAAACTGATGGAAAGACGTTATGCGGAAACTTCATCCGAGGATATGCGCAGTGAACTCGAGCGCTATATGGAGGTAAAAATTTGCCCGGCTTGTGAAGGGAAGCGGTTGAAACCAGCCAGCCTGGCTGTTTTGGTTAACGATACCAACATTGCCGATTTAACTGCCATGACCGTTAAAGAAGTCTCAATTTTTTTTGAGCGGCTCACACTCACACCGAGGGAAGCGCAGATTGCCAGACAGGTGCTTAAAGAAATTACCGAGCGGCTACAATTTTTGCGTAATGTAGGGCTGCAATACTTGACCCTTAATCGAGCAGCGGCAACTCTTTCCGGAGGCGAAGCACAGCGGATCAGGCTGGCTACCCAGATCGGATCCGGATTGACCGGTGTTATTTACATTCTTGACGAGCCGAGCATTGGTTTGCACCAGCGTGACAATGCCAGGCTGATCGAAACCCTGAAAGCACTTCGTGATCTGGGTAACACAGTACTGGTAGTGGAGCATGATGAGGAAACCATCCGTAGTGCCGATGAGATTGTCGACATCGGTCCGGGGGCGGGGGAAAGCGGTGGCAAAATTGTAGCCCAGGGATCCATCGATGATATTATGGCCGAGCCTTCTTCAATAACCGGTGATTATCTGGCCGGCAGGCGCAGCGTGCCTCTTCCGGGGAAAAGGCGTCGGACTAATGATCGTTGGCTCTGGATCCGCGGCGCCCGCGAGCACAACCTGAAAAACATTGACGTAGGCATTCCCCTGGGGCTCTTTGTCTGCGTGGCCGGAGTGTCAGGATCGGGGAAGAGTACTTTGATCAATGAAATCCTGGCTCGCTCTCTATCCCGCATCCTGCACCGCTCCCGTCAGCAGGCCGGTGAACATGCAGGCCTGGAGGGAGTAGAACACCTGGACAAGGTGATTGAAATTGATCAGTCGCCAATAGGCCGCACCCCTCGTTCCAATCCGGCTACTTATACCGGTTTGTTTGATGGCATCCGCGAAATTTATGCCAAAACACCGGAAGCCCGCCGCCGCGGTTACCGGCCCGGTCGTTTCAGCTTCAATGTAAAGGGAGGCCGCTGCGAAGCATGCCGGGGGGACGGCATCCTACGGATTGAAATGCATTTTTTGCCGGATGTATACATTCCCTGTGAAGTCTGCCGTGGTAAAAGATATAACCGTGAAACCCTGGAAGTGCGTTATAAGGGGAAAAATATTGCTGACGTTCTGAATATGACGGTTGAAGAAGCCCTTGAATTTTTCGCTCCCATCCCGAAACTGCAGCGTAAGCTGCAGGTGCTATATGATGTAGGCCTCGGGTATATTCGCCTCGGCCAGCCGGCGACTACCCTTTCCGGTGGTGAAGCTCAGCGGGTCAAGCTGGCCACGGAGCTTTCCAGACGCAGCAACGGACGCAGCCTTTATATTCTTGATGAGCCAACGACCGGACTTCACCTGGATGATATCAAAAAGCTACTTAAAATCTTGGAAAGGCTCGTTGAGAACGGCAATACGGTAGTTGTAATTGAGCATAATCTTGAAGTACTCAAGCGGGCCGATTATCTTATTGATCTGGGTCCCGAAGGCGGTGACGGTGGCGGGGAAGTAGTGGCTGCCGGTTCGCCGGAAGAAGTTGCCGCCTGCAGCAGTTCTTATACAGGGCAGTGGCTGGTCGGTATACTTTCACATCTTTCAAGCAAGCGGGTCAAAACCCGTAAAGGGAGGAAAAAGACCGCCGCTTCATAAAAAATATAAAATGGTTTTCCGGATCACATGAAAAGGCAGGATTGGCGCAATTAAATTGTGCGGAATGAATATGAACAATCAACTCAGGAAAAAAGTATCGCGTCTTCCCGATCTGCCCGGTGTTTACCTTCTTAAAAATGGGCAGGGCCGGGTTATTTATGTCGGGAAAGCCATTTCTCTCCACCGCAGGGTTCGTTCTTATCTCGTCGAAAGCCGGGCTGCTGCACCCCGTCTGAAATCGCTGCAGGAAAAATGGGAAGAAATTGATTATATAGTGACTGATTCCGAGGTAGAAGCACTGATCCTAGAGTGTAACCTGATCAAGGAATACAGCCCCCGGTTTAACGTTCTGTTGAAGGATGACAAGGATTATCCCTATTTAATTATTACCCCCGAACTTTACCCGCGTCTCGAGTTGCTGCGGCTTTCCCAGAAGGGTAACCGCAGGGCCCGTTATCAGCCGTTTCCAGGTAAGGAGGAGCTTCGTTTTGGTCCCTACACGGACGTGGGTGCGGTTCGGGAAACTATGCAGTTATTAAATTCTGTGTTTCCTCTCCGCCGCTGCAGGCAGCCGCTGGACGGCAGCCCGGTTCCAAGTCGGCCCTGCCTTAATTTCCAGATGAAGCGCTGCCTGGCCCCCTGCCGGGGACGAGAGGCTGTTTCCCCCGCTGAATATGATCGGGTTGTTTCTCAGGTAATTCTTTTTTTAAGGGGTCGCTACGATGAACTGGAGAAAAAGTTAAAAAAACAGATGGGAAAAGCGGCAGCTGCTCAGCATTTCGAAGAAGCCGCCGGCCTGAGAGACAGGCTGCAGTCTTTGCGTAAAGTTACCGGTCAGCAGCAAAAAATGCTTTCAGCAGCCAATAAAACCGACCGGGACATAATTGCCCTGGTCCGTTACGAGAAGAAAACGGCAGTTCACCTGTTTCGGGTCAGGGGTGGCAAATTGCTGAGCCGGGATCATTTCCCGCTTTCCGGGACCGGTGATGTGGCTGATAATGAAGTTATGGCTTCTTTTATTAAAAACTATTACAACCGGGCGGAAGAAGTACCTGCTGAAATTGTTCTTTCCGTCAGTCCTGCTGAAACCGACCTGCTGGAGGAATGGCTGTGGGGAAAACGGGGACGCAGGGTTACTCTTCGGCAGCCGCGACGGGGTAACCTGAAAAAGCTGACTGAACTGGCCGAGCGCAACGGATTTCTGCGTCTCCAGGAAGAGGAAGAACGCCGGAAGATGAGAATAGAAGAACCTTTGCAGGAATTGGCCCACCTTTGCAGGTTGCCGGAGGCTCCTTCTCGCATCGAAGCCTATGATATTTCTCATCTCCGTGGCGGCCAGGCCGTAGGAGCGATGGTCGTTTTCCAAAACGGAGAGCCGGATAAAACAGCTTACCGTCACTTTAATATCAGGGAAGCTCCCGCCGGTGACGATTACGGAGCCCTGCGTGAAGTACTGACCAGGCGAAGCAAAAAGAAGAAGTGGCCACGACCTGATTTAATCCTGGTCGACGGAGGCAGAGGCCAGCTGCGCGTTGTCAGAGAAACACTACGTGATACCAGATTGACAGGTGTTTCCCTGGTTGCCCTGGCTAAAAATCCAGACCGTCTGTTCATGGAACAGTCAACACTGCCAGCGCGACTGGCCCCCGATGACTCACTGTTGCAGCTTCTGCAGCGCATCCGTGATGAGGCGCACCGATTTGCTGTCACCAGCCACAGGCAGCGGCGAGAACGCAGCGAAATTCGTTCAAAGCTTGAGAATATCCCCGGTGTCGGACCTACCCGCAGGGCTGCGATCCTTTCTCACTTTGGGCGTGTCGAGGATATTCAAAGGGCAACACCGGAACAGCTGCTGGCGGTGCCCGGGATCAGCGCTGCTCTGGCTGCTGTTGTCTACAACGAGCTGCACAGGGGGGAGAAAAGGGCCTGACTTTACGATAAGTAGTATTCATGAAAAGGGATCACAATGCGGTCACGAACAAAATTGCGGTATATGCTATACTATTGCTACACAGCAAACCTTTTCGTTCAACTGCTGCTCTTCAAGGTTTCAGGTGGTTGGAAGGGAAAACACTGCGGAGGATTAAACAATGAGCTTTCGATTAATTGCCGCCGATCTTGATGATACGCTGCTTAATGATGAAGCAAAGATCTCCGTCCGAAACCGGCAGGCCATCAGGCAGGCTGTAGACAGGGGAATATTATTTGTTATTGCTACCGGCCGGATGTATAGAACCAGTTTCCCCTTTATAAGGGATCTGGGCTTCGACGGTGATGTCCCGATGATTAATTGCCACGGAGCCCTGGTAAAAATGTCTTCAAGCGAAGAAGTTATTCTCAGGCAACCCCTGGTTATGGAAATGGCTGCTGCAGTTGTCGAGGCGGTTGAAGAAAACGGTTGCTACGCCAGCCTCTTTTCAGATGATCTTATTTATATCAAGGAGGAAGGGGAGCATTCCAGGTTCTACAGGCAGCTGGCCGATGTAAAACTGCAGATAACCGGTGATCTGCAGCGATTTTTACAGAGCCGGGAGATAATGCCGGATAAAATAAGCGTAATATGCCCGGATGGCAGTCTTGATAAAATAGCCTCTGTTTTAAAGGTCCGTTTTGGAGACAAGCTGTCCATGCTGCAGGCCCGCCCATTCTTTCTTGACATAACTGATCGAAAAGCTACCAAGGGTCAGGCTCTGCGCTGGCTGGCCGGAATAAAGGGTATTAAAAAGGAAGAAATACTGGCCTTTGGTGATGGACACAATGATCTGGATATGCTCGGCTACGCCGGTCTTGGCGTGGCCGTTGCCAATGCCAAACCGGAATTACTTGAAGTGGCCGACCTGGTTACCGCAGCCAACAGCAGGGATGGTGTTGCGGATGTTATCGAACAGTATGTCCTCCATCGCAGCACTTTTAAACAGAATGGTTCCATTGATCACAAGGGAGGCTGATTGCCATTGCTGAAGAAGATGTCATGAGGATTGTGCTGATTACCGGTTTGTCCGGAGCAGGTAAAAGTTTTGCTCTGAACTGTTTTGAAGATCTGGGTTATTACTGTGTTGATAATATGCCGCCTACGTTAATCCCCAAGTTTGCCGAACTATTTATCCAATCTGAAAATAAAAAAGTAGCCCTGGTCTGTGATATGCGTGGTGCAGCCTTTTTTGAAGATCTTTTTATTGCTCTCAGGGAACTGGAAACCGGTGGGATCGATTATGAAATCCTTTTTCTTACTGCCGAAGATGATGTCCTGATCAGGCGTTTCAAGGAGACGCGCCGCCGTCATCCCCTTGCCGACCTGAACCTGCCGGAAGCAATTCAAAAAGAACGGGAAGTTTTAAGTGAACTGCGGGGCAGAGCCAACCAGGTTATAGACACATCTTATCTCAAGCCGTGGGAATTGAAAAACCGCATAGTCGAGACCTATGAACCGGGTCAGCGTGATAAAAACATGCAGATCCGGATCATATCTTTCGGTTTCAAGTACGGCCTTCCTATCGATGTTGATCTTGTTTTTGACGTACGCTTTTTACCTAATCCCCATTATGTCGATCATCTTAAGCCGCTCACCGGGGAAGATGAACAGGTCAGGTCATATCTCTGGCGATGGCCTGAAACAGTTAAGTATTTTCAGATGGTCAAAGAACTTCTTGATTTTTCCATTCCCTACTATGTCAAAGAGGGTAAAACAAACCTGGTTATTGCCATTGGTTGTACAGGCGGGCATCACAGATCAGTTGTCCTGGCCGATGAATTGGGCCACGAGCTTGGGGCTCGTTACAACCTTTTTGTTGAGCACAGGGATATAGATAAAAATTAATCCCGGCGGAGGAATGGGCGCAGGTGTCTTTAACTACACAAATCAAACATGAACTGGTTCGCCAGAAAAATACTTTGCTCTGCTGCAGCTCATGGGAGCTGAAAGCCCTTCTGCTGAGGCGCGGTTATTATACTATAGGCAGCGGGACTCACATTTTGAGCATAGCGGTCGAAGATAATGCTGTTGCACGGCGGCTTTTTAACCTGCTCCGTGAGGCCGGTGTAGAAGCTCCGCTGATAATCAGACAGCAGGAACGCAGGCTTGGTTTAATCCGTTTTCTGGTTCAGGTACTCGGGAAGGAACAGATCGATGCCCTGCTGATCTATCTGGACTTAAAAGAAGCTGGGCGCCAGATCGGTTTCTACAGGAGAAAAACTGCGCTGCCGAGGCGGTTTTGCTGTCAAAAGGCTTTTTTAAGAGGACTTTTCCTTGCCGGCGGGAGTGTGAGTGTTTCGAAGCGGTCCGGTTACCATCTGGAGTTAAACTGCGGCAGCAGCGAAGATGCCGAAATCTATTGTCGGGCTCTAAAAAGCTTCAACCTTTTTCCCCTATCTAGAAAAAGGAAAAATGATTCTTTTATCTATTTTAAAAATGCAGAAGCTGTTGCCGATTTTTTGCGGATCATCGAAGCGGGAGGGACACTTTTGCAGCTCGAAAGCATGCGTGTTGTAAAAAGTATGCGTAACCGAGTCAACCGACTTGTGAATTGCGAAACGGCAAACTTGGAAAAGGTGGTTGCATCCGCCCAGCATCAGCTTGAGATAATCGAACAAATTGATCATTTGATTGGGCTTAAGAATATTCCCCTTCCCCTGCAGGAAGCAGCTATGGCTCGCAAAAGCCACCCGGAAGCATCATTGAAAGAACTTGGTGAGTTATGTGATCCTCCAATCAGCAAATCGGCTGTAAATCACCGTTACCGCCGTCTTGAAAAAATTGCAGAAAAAACAGCTGCCTCTGGCACAAGCAAAAAGCATGCCAGCCGGAAGTAAAAGGGCAGGATTTCTAATCGCGCATGTCGAAATAGGATATCATCAGGACGGTCTTTCAGGTCCTGTCTGCCCGAAAGCCCCACAATCAGCTATGACATTTCATCCGTGGGAAAATATCTGTGAACAGGAGAATCAGCGGTGAAACTTGATCATAATCTGAAACTTGAACAGACCCAGAAGCTGATTATTACTCCGGAGCTCAAACTGGCTATTACCCTGCTTCAGTATTCCACCCTTGAACTGCAAGATCACATCCAGGAAGAACTTATCAATAACCCGGTGCTGGAGATTCAGGATAACAGGGAAGAGGAAATAAATGAACCGGCTGATATGAGCGAAGAACCTGAACAGGAAAAGACAAACGATGATGAATTCCCCTGGGAAGAATATTTCCGCGATATGGATCTGGATACGTCTTTTTCGCGGGGCGGTTTGAAAATAACGAACGAGGAAAGGCCTTCTGTTGAAAACTGTTCCGCAGCCGGGGGTACTATGCTCGAAGATCTGTTGAGCCAGCTGCGCATGCTTTCCCTGAGTGAATGTCAGTACAGAATTACCGCTTTTCTTGCCGGCAACCTTGATCACAAAGGTTATCTACAGGATGAAGTTGAGGATCTCGCCGCTGCCCTTGGTGCACCAGCGAAAGAACTGGAAGAGGCACTGGCTATATTACAGAAATTAGAACCAACAGGCATCGGGTGCCGAAACCTGCAGGAATGCCTTTTGCTTCAGCTTAAAAGAATAGAGAAGGTTCCCGAACAAGCCCTGGAAATTGTTAAGAGATATTTACCGGCAGCTGCGGACGGCCGCTTTGCTTACATTTCTTCTCGCCTTGGTTGTACCGAGGAAGAGATTGAAGAAGCAGTTTCTCTCATCCGCACTTTGAACCCCAAACCGGGCAGTATCTTCGGCGGAGGGGATGAAACACGTTATATTGTGCCAGATGTAATTGTTGAAAAAGTCGACGATCGTTATGTGGTCATGGGTAACGATAACAGTGTCCCTCAGCTGACAATCAGCCCTTTTTATCGGCGCATGCTTTCCGGCGGTGCTGCTGATGAAAAATTGACTTCGTTCATCAAAAATAAAATTGAGAGAGCTTACTGGCTGATTCGCAGTATCGAACAGAGACGTCTTACCCTGTTCAGAGTTTCTCAGCAAATTGTTGACATCCAGAGGCCTTTTTTGGATGAAGGTATAAAAAAATTGAAACCCTTAACCCTCAAGGAAGTGGCCTTTGATGTGGGAGTACACGAGTCGACAGTAAGCAGAGCTACAGCCAATAAATACATCCAAACTCCACGCGGTCTTTTCCCCCTCAAATTTTTCTTTTCCAGCAGTATAAGTGGAAGTGAGGGGGCAGATTATTCCTCGCGCAGTATTAAAAAATATATTCATGAGCTGGTAGATGCTGAAGATCCGGGTAAACCACTCAGCGATCAGCTCCTCGCGGAGATACTTCGAGAAAAGGGTATCAGCATTTCCAGGAGAACTGTTGCCAAATACCGGGAGGAAATCTCCATTCCCGCTTCATACAAGAGGCGTCGTAATACGACTGTCGGGAGGAAGTAAAAGAAAATGATTAGCAAAAAAAGCATAGAAGACGTTGAGGTTGAGGGAAAAAAAATATTAATGCGGAGCGATTTCAACGTTCCGCTGGAGAGCGGACGAGTCCGTGATGACACCAGAATCAAAGCAGCCGTGCCAACCATACAATCCCTGATTAACAGGGGGGCAAGGGTAGTGCTGGCTTCCCACCTGGGGCGCCCGGGAGGAGAACCGAAACCGGAACTGAAAATGAATCCGGTTGCTGATAGGCTGGCCTTGATTCTCGGCCGGCCGGTTCATAAAATCGACTCCGTTGCCGGCCCTGAAGTTAATAAAAAGGTTGTAGAAATGCAAGAAGGGGAAGTTTTGATCCTGGAAAACCTGCGTTTTGAAAAAGGGGAAGAGAAAAATGATCCCCAATTTGCCCGCCTTCTGGCTGAACCTTTTGATCTCTTTGTCAATGATGCTTTTGGCACTGCCCACCGCGCCCATGCTTCGACAGCAGGAGTGGCGTCCTTTCTGCCGGCTGTAGCCGGACTGCTGATGAAAAAAGAGATTGAAGAACTGAGCCGTTGTTTGAACGATCCGGCTCGCCCGCTGACGGCAATCATTGGTGGAGCCAAGGTCTCAGGTAAGATTAATGTAATCCGCCGCTTCCTGGATCTGGCCGACAATCTTCTGCTTGGAGGTGGCATGGCTAACACTTTCCTTGTGGCTGACGGTTTTACCCTGGGTGATTCTTTTTATGAGGAAGAAATGGTTGAAGAGGCAGCTGATCTTCTTGATGAGAGCGAAGAAAGTGGGTGCTGTTTGCTCCTGCCTGTTGATCTGGCAGTGACGAAAGAGCTTAAGACGGGTTCCTCCTTCAAAAATTTAAGCCCCGAAGAGGTGGAAGAAGGTGGCAAGGCGGTTGATATCGGACCGGAAACTGTTGCATTATTTGGCGATATTATTGCCGACGCTGCTATGATCGTTTGGAATGGTCCAATGGGAGTATTTGAGGTGCCGCCTTTTGACAGTGGTACGGCTGGTGTGGCTGCCGCGATAGCCGGCAGTGAAGCTTATTCAGTAGTCGGAGGGGGAGATCTGGTTGCTGCCCTGGAAGGGCTTGGATTGACTGAAAAAATTAATTTTATATCCACCGGCGGCGGGGCTACTCTGGAATTTTGGGAAGGGAAAGAACTGCCGGGAATTGCGGTGCTGCAGGATAAATAAAAACCGTAATGGTGCCGGCTGAACAAAACCGGGAGGAATAACCATGAAGCTGATTATTGCTGCGAACTGGAAAATGCATAAGACAGCAGCCGAAACGGTTGCTTTTTGTCACGATTTTTGTCGTAACCTTGAGAGGTACAAAGGAATTGATATTTTGCTTTGTCCGCCCTTTACTGCCCTGGATGCCGCGGCAGATGCCTTATCCGGGACAACGGTGAAGCTGGGAGCGCAGAATATATACTGGGAAAATGAGGGAGCATTTACAGGAGAAATATCTGCCCCCATGCTCCTTGAACACAGGGTTGAGTTTGTGATCATCGGGCACTCTGAAAGGCGGCATCTAATGGGTGAAACCGACAGCCAGGTTCATAAAAAAATGCGATCTGCGTTAAACAGCGGTCTCAGGCCGATTCTCTGCGTTGGCGAAACGGAGGAAGAAAGGAAGCAGCAGGCTACTGCCTCAGTGCTGGAACGTCAGCTTAGAGGAGCTCTGGAAGGCCTGGATCCTGCTGAAACTGAAAGCCTGGTCATAGCCTACGAGCCGGTTTGGGCTATCGGTTCCGGCCAGGCAGCTTCTGCTGATGATGCTGAAGAGGCCGCCCTTCTGATCCGGGAAATGGTCAAAAAGTTGCTGGGGGAAAGATCTGCAGCGGGACTGCGGATCCAGTATGGAGGTAGTGTTAAGGACAGCAACATCGGTCTCTTTGTCAGAATGCCTTCTATTGACGGGGCTCTGGTTGGCGGGGCCAGCCTGCAGGCAGAATCATTCAGGGCGCTCATCAGTGCTGCCGGTGATTCTTTAGCCGAGGGGAAATGATCTGATTTTATAAATAAAGGGCGGTTACAATAACTACAGAATTGAAGAGTATAGATGGGGAGTGATCTTAAATGGATGAAGAGATCAGGACAATCAGGGCAAGGGAAATCCTCGATTCCAGAGGTAACCCTACCCTGGAGGTTGAACTTACTCTGGCGGGGGGTTGGAAAGGAGTTGCCGCAGTGCCCTCGGGCGCATCGACGGGTGCATTTGAGGCAATTGAGCTGCGTGACGATGATGATCAACGTTATGGAGGTAAAGGAGTTCTCAATGCTGTCCATCACGTGAACGAAATTCTGGCCCCGGAACTGTGTGGTCTTAGTATTCTCTACCAGGAAGATCTGGATCGGCTGATGATTGAACTGGACGGGACTGAGAACAAATCACGGCTGGGAGCTAACGCCATCCTTGGTGTTTCGCTGGCAGCGGCGCGAGCTGGAGCGGCGATGCTTGATTTTCCCCTCTACCGCTATCTGGGCGGCCTGACGGCTTCAATCCTTCCGGTACCGTTCATGAATATTTTGAACGGAGGCAGCCATGCCGATAATAATATGGATATTCAGGAATTTATGATAGTTCCCCACGGTGCAGATAGTTTCAGCCGTGCCCTGCGGATGGGAGTAGAGGTATTTCAACAGCTGAAAAAGATTTTACAGAAAAGCGGTTTGAACACCAATGTTGGTGACGAGGGAGGTTTTGCTCCGAACCTCGATTCGAGCGAAGCTGCACTCGGGTTGATCCTGGAAGCAATAGAGTCTGCCGGTTACAAAGCGGGCAAAGATATTTCACTGGCCCTGGATGCTGCAGCGAGCGAATTTTTCAAAGACGGTTTTTATCGCATCGAAGGTAGAACCTCTAAAGCCGACGAGCTCATTGATTATTACAATATCCTTGTCGAAAAATACCCTCTGATCAGCATCGAAGATGGGTTGAGCGAAGAAGACTGGCCAGGCTGGAGGAAGATGACCGAAAAAATGGGTGACCGGATTATGCTCGTCGGGGACGATTTATTTGTTACCAATCCCGTGCGTTTCCGACGCGGAATTGAATCGGGGGCTGCCAATGCCATTCTGATTAAGCTGAATCAGATCGGCACACTTAGTGAAACACTGGATACTATAGCCCTGGCGGGACGCTTCGGTTACAGCCGGATGATTTCTCACCGATCGGGGGAAACGGCGGATACTTTTATTGCCGATCTGGCCGTTGGAACCGGAGCGGGAATGATCAAAACCGGTGCCCCGTCGCGGGTGGATCGGGTGGCCAAATATAATCGCCTGCTCCGGATTGAAGAAGATCTGGGAGAGGCAGCAAGTTATGCCGGCCTGGAGTTTGAAAGCTTCAAATCGTAATTCCTACCAGCCATCAAAGCAGATCTGGTAAAATAAGGAATAGTATTAGCCGATAAAAATAACTGTTTGTCAAAGCACCGGATCTATGTTAAAATAAGGTCTGTTCGCTATTCAGTGATAGTTTTTGGAGGTTAATGTAAAATGATTGGGATAGTGATTACCGTAATTTACTTGATTATATGCATCGCGTTGATTGGCATTGTGCTTTTGCAGTCCGGACGCAGCGCCGGCCTCGGTGCAATTGCGGGCGGTGCCCAGTCTTTGGTTGGTAAAAAGAAAGGGCTGGACGAGAAGCTGAGTAAAGTAACCACGTATGTGGCCATTGCTTTCATGCTCTTTACTATTTTGCTGGTAGTTATTAACTAACAGCAGTGTTTTGAAAAATATTATTGACGGCAGGGGAGCCGGTTGTGTCCCCTGCCTTTTATTTTATCGGGGAAGGATTTATAATGATAACAAGCACTAATTTAGACAGGCAATAAAATAAATGCCGCACGAAAGGCGTGGTTTAATAATTGGAAAAGAGAAGTAATACCATGAAAGAGATTCAGAATAAAATTGAAATAATCTTAAAAGATCATAAAAAAAATGCTCTTACTGAAAGGGATCTCCTATCAGCCCTTGGACTGCAAAGCCAGGATAAAAAAGTTTTAGTTGACGAATTAAGAAAGATGGAGAATGATGGAAGGCTGATAAAAACCGCCCGCGGCCGTTATGGATTGCCCGAGCGTCTCAACTACCTGGCGGGAATCCTGCAGGGTAACAAACGGGGTTTTGCCTTTCTCCGTCCGGATCTGAAGAGCGAAGATGTGTTCATCAGTGCCGATAACCTGAAGGGTGCTGCACACGGTGATCGGGTTATGGTTCGCCTTGAAAACAGAAAAAGAAGCAAAAAGCGCCGTGAAGGGACGGTCATTGGCATTCTTAAACGAGGCAGCAACCGTCTCGTGGGTACTCTTCACCGCGACAAGAAAAATTACTATGTTATTCCTGATGATCGGCGCTTTCCCGGTCCGGTCGTAGTTCCCTTTAAAAAAGTAAAGGGCCCTGAAATGGGCGACAAGGTTGTAGTGGAGATTGAAAAGTGGGGTCAGGGGACTAAACCGTCCAGGGGAAAAATTGTCGAACATTTCGGCCCCGCCGGTAGCCAGCTGACTGAGAAACTTGCTTTTTCCCACAAGTATGAGCTGCCCGGTGATTTTCCGCCCGCTGTTTTAAAGGCCCTGGACCTGCTTCCGGGTGAAGACGAAGTCGCCGAAGCGTTGTCAGCAGAAGGACGAGAAGATCTGCGCGACCTGAGAATGGTAACAATAGATGACGAGCTGGCCCGTGATTTTGACGATGCCGTATCTTTACAGGAGCTCCCCGGCAGGAGCTGGCGATTGGGAGTTCACATTGCCGATGTTTCTCACTATGTGAGGGAAGGTAAACCCATAGACCGGGAAGCTTTTAAAAGGGGGACCAGTATTTACCTGGCGGAACGGGTTATTCACATGCTGCCGCCTGCACTTTCAGAAAATCTTTGCAGTTTGCAGTCGAACAAAAATCGTCTTGCCGTCAGTGTGATTATGGATATTGATGATCGGGGGGAGATGACCGGGGCCCGTTTTACACCCAGCCTGATCAAGGTAACCGAGCGATTAACATACCAGCAGGTTGAAGCATATTTAAAAGGGCAGCAAGAAAAGCCTGCTTTTAAAGATAAGTCGCTGAAAGAGATGCTGGACAATATGTCAACCCTGGCGGAAGTGCTGCGCAGGCGGCGCATGAAACGGGGAGCACTGGATCTTGATCTTCCCGAAGCGAGAATTGAGGTTGATAAAGAAGGAGTCCCTGTGACTATTGAAAAACGGGTGATGGGGCGTTCCGAATCACTGATCGAAGAATTTATGATTTACTGTAATGAAGCAGTAGCGGGCTATCTGACCAGGGAAAAACGGCCCTGCATATTCCGGGTGCATGCTGTTCCGGCCGAGGAAAAACTGGCCCAGCTCCGTGAAACCCTGACCCTGATGGGCATCGGGGCACTGTCCAACATAAAGATTCTGAAGCCTAAGCATTTAAACGGTCTCCTGGAGCATACGAGGGGAGAACGGACGGAAAAATTAGTCCGCTACCTGGTACTGCGCTCACTGCCGCAGGCCATGTACAGTGCTGAGAACGAAGGGCATTTTGGCCTTGCTTCCCAGTACTACTGTCATTTTACATCGCCCATCCGGCGCTATCCCGACCTGGTGGTGCACCGTATTCTCAAGCAGCAGCTGTCTCCACAGGGATTGTCCGGTGAAAGAATCAAACGTCTGCAGGCCAGGTTGCCCGAAGTAGCTTTGCATTCATCAGAGAGAGAACGGGCCGCAGTGGAAGCTGAAAGAGCAGATGAAGAGATTAAAAAGGCGCAGTACATGGAACAAAAAATCGGTGAAGTTTATTCCGGTATCATCAATGGAGTGACCAACTTCGGCCTTTTTGTCGAGCTTGACAATACCATAGAAGGCATGATCCCGGTCGTCGAGCTGGATGACGACTATTATGTTTATAATGAAAAGGCCGCTTCTCTGGTCGGCGAGAGAAAACGAAAAACCTACCGCCTGGGAGATGCCGTTAAAGTGCGGGTAATCAGGGCCAGCCGGGAAGAAGGGCAGGTCACCTTTGCCCCGGCAGAATAAAAATGAGTCAGGGGGACGGGGGTGGACATATTCCCAGCTTTATGTCTGTGACAGTGAGATGGGGGATTGGCACATATAGCTTTGCCCTGCGGGGGATTTGATTTTGTTATTTCCATTTTTTCCATCTTCGCGACGGAGTTGAAATATTAACTCAGCTGTATTAGCGTTGTATTCTTTTCAAAAACAATTGCAGGGAGGCAAAATGATGGATATTTTCAAGGTATTGGAAGAGCGGCATAGTGTCAGGAAATACCAACCCGACCCGGTACCGGTTGAGAAATTAAAGCGTGTCCTGGATGCGGCCCGGATTGCTCCATCATGGAAAAATTTGCAGTGCTGGCGGTTTATTATTGTAAGAGATCCTGAATTAAAAAAGCAGCTGGCCGAAAGTATGCCCACGACCAACCCTGCCCGGACGGCAGTCGGTAAAACAGCCCCTG
>JAGYMW010000080.1 GCA_018400435.1 Bacillota bacterium
ATGTTCCGCACTCAAAAGTTTATGGAATAAATACCATTTTGCAGGGAATTAACTACAGGTGAGAGAATAATATTCAAACAACAGGTAATTGCGGTATTTTACGGTAATTATTTCAGCTGTTTATTAGAGGAAAAATATTAAGTAGTAATATTTAGATATATTTGACAAAGGGTTAGCATAAGTTATATAATGTGGTAAATTATAGCCTTTTTGTCAAGGGTTAAAAAAAAGAATGGCCCCATCTAAAAATATACAGAGATGGAGAGGTGCCGGCAAATGGATCGGGGAGAAAAGAAAAAAGAACTTGAATCAAAGAGTAATTCTTCATTTCTGGATAAGATCAGGGAAAAGCCTCTATATATTGTTATTGGCATTGTCCTTCTTCTTGCGGTAGCGGGAGGGATATATGTCCTTTTATTTTTAAATGGAAACGGGGATGCAGACGGAGGAGAGCTTCCTGCCGGCGATCTGGTGGAAGAAACTGCCGAGGTGCTTCCCCAGCCGGAAAGAGAGCACGTTGAAGAAGACGATGAAAGCCTGTGGCATTCAGTTACCTCCTTTGCCGATCCCTTTGAAAAACCGATGAAACTTACTGGTATTGTAAGCGGTGGTCGAGGTGGTGGAATGGCCATAATTGAGGCGGGCAGCACTTCTTATATTGTCAATGAAGGAGATTATGTCAGCGGCATCTGGTCCGTTTATGAAATCAGGTCTGAAGAGGTTGTCCTGCGCGCCCGTGATCAGGAAATCAGCCTTTACCTGGATCAACTTCCGGTAACCAGGGAATTGAACGGGGATATGGATGATGAAAACCGGGAGGGGGACTTATAGATGAGAAGAAAACGCCTCAAAGCGGCTAAATACGAGCTGGATCGGCGTTATCTCTTTATAGTGACTGGATTAATAGTTCTTCTATTTATTACGGTAAATTGCACTGCTGACCCCGGTGCTTTGAACCCTGCTGAGGTCCCCGAAACTAATGAAACTTCCTCCATGGCTGAATATTCCCTGGAGAGCTCAATGGTGCAGCCTGATCAGCCGGATCCGGTTCAGGCTGTTCTTTCAGAAAGCCTTATTGCCGATGCTTCGGGAGATGTAAGCAGATCTGCACTTTCCAGGCCCGGATACACAAACACTATTTCACTTAATCTCAAAGAGGCCGATTTGCTGGATGTTCTTTCTATGCTGGCTTATAAAATGGACGCCAATATAATTTATCTAGAAGACCCCAGGACGGTAACCATAACAACAGAAAACCTTTCGGTCATGGATACCTTCCAGCTTATATTGGAAAAAGAAGGCCTCGACTATATCCGTACTGGCCGCAACTACATCGTGGCAGAAAGAAGCCGCCTCTATGAAGATTTTAAGAGCAGGATTTATTTATCAAAGAGGAACCTTTCTCATGTTACAGCACAGGCTATGGAAGCTTACCTAACGGAGCTTGATATTCCGGTAGACATTTTAACAGTTGATGCCAATAAGAAAACGATCTGGATTCAGGGAACGCCTATGGCTCTGGCCAAAGCCGGAAAAATTATCACCATGCTTGACATAGCAGAAAATGTTGATCCTGAAGAAGCCGAAGATGAAGGCGAAGCACTACTGGCACGGTTCAAACTTTATTATGTTTCGGCCGAGACGATGGAAGAATTTATTTCCCAGATGGGTGTTCCGGTTCAGGTCCTGTCCATTGATGCCAACCGGGAAGAAATCTGGCTGCAGGGGACTCCGGCTGCTTTGGAAAGAACCGGTGATATGATCAGTAAACTTGATATCTTTGAAAACAGCGACCCAGATGACTGGGGGCCGCTTATTGCCCGGTTTGATCTTGATTACATTCCAGCGGAGAAAATGGAGAGCTATCTTTCACAGATGAGCATTCCTGTAACCGGGTTAACCATTGATGCCAACCAGCAGGCCATCTGGCTGCAGGGGGATCCATCGGCGCTGGAAATGGCCGGTGATTTTATTAAGATGATCGATCTCGCCGAAAACGGAAGCCTGGCGGAAGGAGAGGAAGCGGTAACAAGGATTACACTGCGCTACGTTTCGCCGGCATCTATGGAAAGCTATATTTCAAAATTTGGTATTCCTGTCACCACCCTCACAGTTGACGTTAATAAAAAGGCGATCTGGATCCAGGGAGAACCGGTTGCCTTGAGCAGTGCCAGAGATCTGATCAAGATGCTTGATATTGCCGATAATGCCGACCTGACGGAAGGAGAACCCCTTTTAACCAGGTACACCCTTAAGTATGTTACGGCCCGGGTGATGGAATCCTATTTTTCTGAGCTGGGCATTCCGGTTAAAGTTCTGGAAGCTGAACAGAACAACCAGGTTATCTGGCTGCAGGGAACACCGGGAGCGCAGGCCAAAGCCCAGGAACTCATTGATGCCCTCGATGTTGTGGAAAACGCCGAACTGCCGGTGGGGGCGCCACTTTTAGACCAGGTTTCCTTAAATTATATTTCGGCAGAGGCCATGGCAGGATATATTGCAGAAATGGATATAGCCGTAAAAGCTCTGACAGTGGATACAAACCGGAAAGCGATCTGGCTACAGGGCACAACCGAAGCCCTGGCCCAGGCTCGAGAGTTGATTGCCATTCTTGACATAGAGGACAATGCCGATCTTGAAGCTGATGATCCCCTCCTTACCCTAATTGAACTGGAGCATATTACGATCGGCGCCATGACCGGTTACCTTTCTGAAATGGGTATTCCGGTACAGGTTTTGCGAACCGACGAAGATCAACAAACATTTTGGATTCAGGGTCCTCCCGGTGATATTGCCCGGGTAAGGGAACTGATAGACCTTCTCGATGTTGCAGAAAATGCCGACCTCCTGGAAGGGGAAGCTCCGCTCATCCGTAAAGACCTGGTTTATGTTTCTGCAAATGCCATGGTTCGTTATTTCTCCGAACTCGGTTTACAGATCCAGACATTGACCATTGATTCCAATCAATCAGTTGTCTGGCTGCAGGGGACACCCACGGATCTCATAGAAGCGGAAGAAATAATAGAGAAGCTGGATATCGCTGAAAATGCCGACCTGGAAGAAGGCGCACCGCTGCTAAGAATGATCGAGCTGGATCATGTATCGGCGGAAGCAATGGAAAGTTACCTGCTTAAAATAGGAATTCCTGTTCAGATCATTACTATTGAGGCTAATCCCTATGTTATCTGGCTGCAGGGCACCCTGGCGGCACTGGATAAAGCAGAAGATACAATTAATGCTTTTGATATACCTGAAAATGCCGATCTGCCTGAGGGCGAACCGGTATTGAATCGATTCTACCTGGAATATGTATCTGCCGGCGAAATGAAAACTTATCTGCAATCATTGATGAGTATGCCTTTAACTTTTATCGATATCGGAGAAAATCAGCTGGCGCTCTGGATACAGGGTTCACCTGCTGCTCTGAATAAAGCAGGTCAGCTTATTTCATCACTTGATATAAAGTCAAATGCTTCATTTGGGGAAGGCGGCACGCGAATGATCCGCATGCCTGTTGCCCGGGCTAGAGGACCTTATGCCGCCTATGAACTGAACAGGCTGATTGAGCTCTTAAGTATTTTACTGGATGGTTTGCGTGATGGTACACTTGGCTGGGAAGAATGGGATCACAATGCTGGTTACCCAACCCTCGAGTTGATGGAATGGGATGACCCGGTAATTGACCATGAGGTGTACGACGAACAATACTATAACACGATTAAAATGAAAATATCACCTGACTTTTCACCTGATCCAACTGATGGAAATCAAATTTGTTATCTTATAGCTGAAGGTACGCCTGATAATATTGAACTTGTTGAAAAAATGATTAAAAAGATTCGTGAGACAGAGAAGTCACCTTTGTATGAAGAGGAAGAGGGAGAAGAGGAGGAAGAAGAATCCCCACTGACCCTCTCGCAGAATCTGCAAAACAGTGCCGATAGCGGGACCAGTTCGCCTCCGCCGCCGGCGCAGTACTATACAGTTTCATTAAGCGCAGTTCCATCTGAAGGTGGCAATATAAATGGATCAGGATCATTCCCGGAGGAAAGCCGGATAACCGTTACTGCAACTGCTTCCGAGGGATACAGCTTTGTTCGCTGGATTGACCGGGGCAGTGAAGTTTCAACAAACCCTTCATATACCTTTACTATTTACGGCAACTGCAGTCTGGAAGCAGTATTTGTTGCCGATGAACCAATGAACAATTCTGGAGATGGAGAAGCAGGGGAAGATGGAGCAGAGGATGGTAACGAAGCCGATGAACAATAACAGTCCCTATCCGGTAGGGATGATCCAGATGCTCAGGAAGGCCGTAGAGAAGAATGCTTCCGATGTCCACCTGGTCCCGGGAGATCCGCCTATTTTTCGTTTAAACCGGGAAATGGTCAAGCAGGATATGCCTGTGTTAAAGCCGTATAATCTGAAAGAGCTGCTGGCCCAGGTAATAAAACCGCATCAGATTGAAGCACTGAAGAAGGACCTGGAGCTCGATTTTTCCTATTCTATTCCCCACGTAGCCCGTTTCCGCGGTAATGTAATGTTCCAGCGGGGAACGCTGGCCATGGCCCTGCGGGTGGTCCCTTATGAAATTCCCCAGCTGGATGATCTCGGTGTTTTGCCGGGTGTACGTGATCTCTGTTTTCTGCCCCGCGGCCTGGTCCTGGTAACCGGCCCTACGGGCAGCGGTAAATCGACGACCCTGGCGGCGATGATTGATATAATTAACAAAGAGCGAAAGCTCAATATTTTGACAGTGGAAGACCCGATCGAATTTTTGCATTCCCATAAGCAGTCCTCGGTCAAGCAGCGTGAAGTTGGCTTCGATACCCGTTCTTTTCCCAATGCCCTGCGCCACATGCTGCGCCATGACCCGGATGTTATTTTAATCGGTGAAATGCGTGACCTGGAAAGTATTGCTATTGCCCTGACGGCGGCGGAGACCGGGCACCTTGTTTTTTCCACTCTCCACACTCAGACCGCTCCGCTGACTATAAACCGAATCGTGGACGTTTTTGCCGAGCATCAGCGCGATCAGATCAGGCAGCAGCTGAGCAGTTCGCTGCAGGCGGTTCTCTCGCAGCAGCTGATTCCCAATATCCAGGGAGACGGGCGGATCCTGGCCATGGAATTTTTAAAAACCAGCGCGGCGGTTCGCAACCTGATCCGGGAAGGTAAAGAGCACCAGCTCTATTCAGTCATGCAGGCGAGCTATGCCACCGGAATGAGGACCATGGATCATTCACTGGTCGAACTTTTCCTGGCCGGAAAGATAAGCCGCAAAGAAGCTCTCGAAAAATGCATCGATCGGACGGAAGTGGAAAGGCTGATGGATAGACGAACTACCAAGTAAAGAAAGCCTGAATTATGTTAGGTTATCCGGAGATGAAGGTATATGGCATCGTTCCAGTATGAAGCAATTAAAAAATCAGGAGAAGTGGTTACCGGCACGCTTGAAGCCGACGGGCAGGGAGCAGTTGTCGAACGGCTCCGCGGGATGGGCCTGATGGCTACGGAGATCAAGGAGGGAAAGCCGGCTTCCTCCTCATTCAGCAGTTTTAAGAGGAGAAAAAAGGTCAAAATCGGCGATTTAAGCCTATTCAGCCGCCAGCTGGCTGCCATGCTCAATGCCGGTATTCCGCTGACCAGGGCTCTTCATACGCTCAGCAGGCAGGTGGAAAATAAGACCCTCTCCGGTGCCCTGACCGAAATTTCCCGCAACGTGGAGGGCGGATCCAGCCTGAGTGAGTCGCTGAAGGCCTATCCCCATATTTTTTCTGAGCTCTATGTCAACATGGTTAACGCGGGGGAATCAGGCGGTTCGTTGGAGCTATCTTTGAATCGTCTTTCAAATCAGCTGCAGAAATCCAAGGAACTGCAGGACAATATTAAATCGGCCATGTTTTACCCGGTGGTGGTTTTAGGTTTTGCCGTTATCATTCTCTTTGGCATGCTCTTTTTCCTTGTGCCCATCTTCATGGGCTTTTTCCCGGAGGGAGCGGAGCTTCCGGTGCCGACCATGATGATCATTGCCCTTTCCAATCTGGCCAGGAATTACTGGTTCATTGTTTTCCCCCTTCT
>JAGYMW010000081.1 GCA_018400435.1 Bacillota bacterium
AGAAAAAACCGAGGGCATGAAAAATCAAAAAAACAAGGGCAAGTGAGTTAGGATCAACGCCGGTGGAAATTGACAGGGCTCTCAAAACATAGCCAAAGTATGGGAAAGCCAAAATCCAGCCAAAATACAGACCCATCGACCAGATGACGAAATGTTCTTGTTTTTGCATAGCTGTTTTTTCCTGGTTAGCTATTTTTTAGGTTGTTAAACTGGCGATTGAATTTTAAAATTAACTGTTGGTGGTAATGTCCTTATATAGAGATGGCTGGGGCGGTAGGATTCGAACCTACGCATGCGGGAGCCAAAGTCCCGTGCCTTACCGCTTGGCTACGCCCCAGCGTCAATTGACTGTTGCTTTTTGGAAATAAAAATGGGGTGAGTGATGGGATTCGAACCCACGACCTCCAGGGCCACAACCTGGCGCTCTAACCTGCTGAGCTACACCCACCATTTTTATTGCGCTGTCATTTTAGCATGACCATTCCTAAAAGTCAACGCCGTCGGGCTTTGCTTGTGGTTGTTCAGTGATATTGTCACACTAAGAATGCTCAGGAAAAGGTCGCCTCCTGAATTGAAAAATTGCTCAGGGAAAATGTCATTCCCGGGTAAGTGATAATTGTTCAGTGAAGATATGACAGCAAGAAAAAGGTACGATGTCATATCTTCGAAAAGAAACTACAAATTTAAAAATACGATTTTTTTGCAGTCGCTGGATTAACTCTGTCCTATTTATAAATGTTTTAACCTGTTATAGTGGCAGGAAATTTCCTTTCGGGCAAGAATAAACACCTGAATAAAGTATAATCTTACCGAAATGGAGTGAAAGGAATGCGATCAATAAGCGGAAGATTGATTATCGGGCTTTTTATCCTGGTGATCGGCATCCTGCTGCTCTTGAATAATCTGAATATTGGGGTGGATATTAACATCCGGCAGATCCTGCGATTGTGGCCGGTAATCCCCCTGGTCCTCGGTTTGAGCTGGTTTGCCTCATCCTTTGGCTCAACCACCACTGAAGAGGGTAAGAAAACATATTTTTCCTGGGGTCAGTTTGTTACCGCCGTTATTTTGATTGCCATCGGGGTGATTTATCTCGGGCGGAACCTGGACCTTTTTGATTTCAATACGGCTATTTTGTGGAACCTCATCTGGCCGGTAATCCTGATCCTGATCGGATTTAACCTGCTGCGGGGAAAGGTTCACGGCGGAGGCGGTCGGTTCACCTTTATGGGGGGGACCAAGCTTGGTGGTTCGCAACCCTGGAGACTGGAAAGCGGCAGCTATTTTGCCTTCATGGGCGGCATTGAAATGGATCTGACCACGGCTGAAATTCCCGAGGGGGAAACAGTGCTCGATCTAACTGCGGTGATGGGCGGTATAGATGTCAGGGTTCCCCCTGATCTGGCGGTGATCTATGAAGGTTCCGCAGTCCTTGGCGGAGTTACTTTTAAAGATCAGGAAGACGGTGGTATTATTGCCACCCGGAAGGTGGAGCAGAATACTGTTGAAGGTGACAAGCGGATAGTTCGCATCCAGGCCCGGGCTATCCTGGGTGGGGTGGAGATCAAGGAAGCAATAAGGTAAAAAAAACTGTGATGATTTCGGTTTATTCCGCCTGCCTGAAGAGTTCTGTGAATTAAGAGCTGCCGATTTAACCACATTTGAGAAAAACTGCGGCAGCTGCTGTATGCTAATAAGGAGTATAAAAAAGTAATTATACTCCGGCCACCCGGTTTTTCAGGGCGGCGAATACTTTTTCTTCGGGCAGAGAAGGCCTCAGGCGATGGATCTGCTCGAGGCAGATTTTTGCACCATAGTCCATGCCCTGGCAGCCTGCCAGCAGGAGGACGTCTCCGGAACTGGTTTCAGCCAGGCCGGTGGCGATCGCTTCAGGCAGGCTGTCGTATATATCAGTCTTGATACCAGCATCTTTCATGACCGCTGAGTATATTTGTTGTTCTTCCGCTGTGACCAGATCCTTTTCACCGACATGGCCGATGCTGGTAGTGGCGATGATTTTTTCCAGTTTCAGTCTGGAAGCCCAGCGGACGATGGCTTCGGCATTTTCGCTATTGACAGTAACGCCGCGGCTGCCCCTGATAGCATAAACAAGGTGCAGCCGGTTGTAATCCATCATCTGCAGGGTTTCCATGGTCACATCGATATTGCCGCTGTTGGCAAAGTGATCATCGATCACCTTGAAATCGTCCTCGAAGATCAGTTCAAAGCGCCTTTCCACACCTCTGAATTCCGCCAGGGCTTTTTGGATTGTTTCGGCCGGGATACCCTGGAGCAGGGAGATCAGGGTGGCGGCCATGGCATTATAAACACTGTGTAAACCGAGGACGGAGAGCTCAATTTTAAAGCTGGGTGGTTGGGAGACGAAGAGGGCTGCAGGTTCCTTCCTTCTCAGTTCGACCGTGAAACGAGCTCGGCCGGTACTCAGATCGAGATCGTGGACCAGGCAGTCTGCTTCCCTGTGTTTAAGGCCGTAGGTGAAAGTTTTGGCTTTTGTTTCTCCGGCCAGCGAACGGGTATACGGGCAGTCCAGGTTAAGAACGGCCCACTGTTTTTTAGTTGCGTTGCGGACCAGGCTGGCTTTGGCCTTGAAGTAATCTTCGAAAGAACCGTGCAGGTCGATATGTTCACGGTTGATATTGTTAACAACGACTGTATTAAAGTCAACACAGCCGACCCGGTTTAGTTCCAGGCCGGATGAAGAAACTTCCATTACGGCATGGGTTACTCCGGTTTCGACCATTTCAAGAAAATAGCGGTGCAGATCCATTGATTCCGGGGTAGTCAGTTCGGCTGGTTTCATACGGCGACCAGTCCTGATAACGACGGTGCCGATCAGGCCGGTTTTCAAGCCCCATTTTTCAAAGATTGCATTGGTCATGTAGGTGGTGGTAGTTTTGCCGTTGGTTGCCGTTACCCCGGTCAGGTTGATTTTTCGGGATGGATGGTCGAAGAAATGATCGGCCAGAACGGCCAGGGCGTAACGGCTGTCGGCCACTTTGTACTGTGGTATCTGTATGTCATCATTAAATTCTTCCACTACCGCAGCTACCGCTCCTCTTTCTGTGGCAGCGCTGAGGTAAAGATGACCATCGGTTTTATAACCCCTTATACAGACGAAGAGATCACCTTCTTTGACCCTCTTGGAATGATAGGCCAGATCGGTCACCGGCTTGATTAAACCGGGGCGCCTGTCGAGGATTTTTAAGACTGAGAGCAATTTACCCTGATCCACGCTAATCCCGCCTTGTTAAAGAGTATTCCAGGCAGCAGGTTTCTTCGTCGGCGACAGGTGAAATTCCTTCCCGATGCACCGATATAAAAAGCTGTTTGCTGGGAATTGCATAATGAACGAGCCCGCTTTTCAGCGGGCTCCCGGTTTGTTTAGTTGCTGTGACCGCTCTTATTCCGAGATTTGAATGGCCTCAGTCGGGCATTCTTCGGCTGCTTCCCGGACTTTTTCTTCGTACTCTGCCGGAACGGGATTTACTTTTACTTCTGCTTTTTCATCTCCCAGTTCAAATACTTCAGGACAAATATCCTCACAGATGCCACATGCGCTGCAATCATCGCTTACTTTAACTTCCATGCTTATGCCTCCTTAGGTGGATTGTTGTTTTCAATAATTCATTATTCGATAAGGAATTCATTTTCCCTTTTTTTAAAGTTATATTTTAATGGAATTGAGCCAATCAATTACTATGCCATCCTGGCAGCTGCAATTATCGTCAAATTTTATGGTTACTTTTTGTAGATGCTGTGGAAAAAGAGAGACAAAGTTCGCCTGAAAGGTTTTCCCCTGTGGATAACTCTGTGGAATTTGTGAGTAGAACACACATTTGCCTCCGGAAAATGCTGCTGTGGCAGGATTGCGAATCAGAAAAAAAATATATTGTTAACATAATATAAGTGCCATAATCTGCTGCTTGCAATTGCCTCTTGATGCTGCTTGTGATATTAATAAACCTGAGAAAGGGGGATGGCGATGAGCCGGTATAGCTGGTTGATGATTGTCATTACTGTAGCGATGGTCGTTATGCTGTCCGGATGCGGCAATTCGGGTGGCTGATAAGCAGAAAGGGGGCCGGTCCGGCTCCGGAACAGTTATTCCTGCAGGAATAACTTATTTTCAGGGTGGAGCGCTGGCAGATGGTTCCGGCGCTCCCGCCGTGTAGATCAGATAATGTGCAGCCGGTCGTCGGACAGAGTTAGCTGCCTCAATCCTTCTTTCTCGACGACGAAAGTGTCTTCTATGCCCACAGTTCCTTCACCGGGGAAGATGAATTTTGGTTCAAGGGCGAAGACCATTCCTTCTTCCAGTTTTTGCTCAACACCGCGGCCGATGATCGGCATTTCATCAAGTTCGATTCCTACCCCGTGCCCGACAAAGTGGACCTTTTCCGTATAACCCATGAAATGGTTGGCCAGACCGGCCCGGGCGGCTGTGTTTTCTGCCTTTTTAAAAAGGTAGCCTCCGGTGGTGCCGGGTCGGCCCGCTTTTATCAAATCATATTTTATCTGTAACGCCTGTCTGTACGCTTCCTGCAGGTGTAAGGCCGGCTCGCCGATGGAGAAGATCCTGGTTTGATCGATCATGTAGCCGCCGAATATGCTAACCAGGTCGACCAGAATCGGTTCACCACGCTTGATTTTTCTCGTTCCGGCACCCTGGGGATAAGAAGGGTTCACGCCGGGGCCTCCGGTTGGCCCGTCGAAAAAGCTTGCCACTGAGGCGTTTTCCCCGGCCATTACATGTCCGTAGTGGATTTCCTGGTTAAAGCTGCGCATGCGCACTGCGCCCTGGTGTCCCAGCAGCCGGGCCTGCATTTCCAACCGCCCCGCCAGTTCTATTTCTGTCACACCCTCCCTGATAATTTCGCCGGCATGTTCGAACAAGGAGCGGCTCATTTTCGCCGCTTCGCCTATCAAGTCAATTTCATAGGCTGATTTGACAGACCTTATCAGGCGTACAATAGCTGAAATATCGATAAGGCTGTAACCGTTAAGCAGTTCCTGGTAACGGAAGTAGAGTTTGGTCGGGAGGACATCCAGTTCAAGCCCTATTTTTGAACCCGGTGGCAGGGTATCTGCAATAAGCCGGGCCAGGTCGTCCCAACCTTGGAATGGAATAATTTTATCGAGCGCACTCTCCTGGCCTGCGCGGATAAGAGATTTTTTTACGATTAAGGCCGGTTCTCCTTCGGCCGGGATAAACATGTGGGCATTTTGCCCCGTCCCGCTGAAATAAAAAAGATCTGCTCTCTGGACGAGCAGTGCTCCGGCAATATTTTTTTCCATCATGGACTGTTTGAGTCTCTCGATCCTCTGCTGCAGTTCTGATGAAGAAGTCATGAAATCCCTCCTTGAAAAGTATTAAAAAAAGAGCGTGCAACTTAATCATACCATATAAAAAGGTTTTGACTAAGTTCACGCTCCCGGCAGATAATAAGTTTTTCCGTTTATTTTCTTTTCTTCATTAAGTCATCAAGCCCTCTCGAAAAGAGCGGCGGCACCCATACCGCCTCCGATGCACATGGTAACTACGCCGTAATGGGAACCTCGGCGGGCCATTTCGTGCAGGAGGGTGGCGGTAAGTTTAGCCCCGGTGCAGCCCAGTGGATGGCCCAGGGCTATTGCTCCGCCGTTGACATTGACGATTTCCGGGTTCAAGTCTAGTTCTCTCAGGCAGTAGATGGCCTGTGAAGCAAAGGCTTCGTTCAGCTCGAAAAGGTCGATATCGGGTATTTTTTTACCGGTCATTTTCATCAGCTTTGGTACTGCAACTGAAGGGCCGATCCCCATGATTTCCGGAGGACAGCCGGACACGGTAAAACCGCGGTAGACGGCAAATCCACGGAGTCGATCTCCATATAGTCGAAGTCGTCGCATTTCACCATGTTTTTGATGATTCTGCCGATGGTGGTCTTGCCGGT
>JAGYMW010000082.1 GCA_018400435.1 Bacillota bacterium
GTATAAATTGAGCATGTCTACGAAAATCCTGAGCCGAAACAGTAGTAATTTCACTGGTGGACGTATTCAAATTTAATTCCACTTTGATCTGGTCCAGGTTAATCTCCTCCTGACTAACCTGCTCTTGCATAATATGTTGATTTTTCTGTTTTTGCTTTATAATCTTATTTAGTTCCGGAAAAAGCTCCTCTTCCTCCTGCTTATCAAAAAGAGTTTTAATAATATCGTAATGGGACCTGGCTTCCCTTTTATGCCCCCGTTTTAACAAGGTTTTTATCAATATATAATGCGCCCTTTCCTCAAAAGGATCAATCTCTATTGCCTGCCGGCAAAATTTTTCAATGGTCTGGTATTCTTCAAGTTCAGTCAATATTTCGCAAGTTTTATTAAAAATATCGAGATACATTTGCCGGTATTTGACCCGACGAGTAGTTGCCCATTGATAATTGCCCAGATTTTCGAGATAATCTCCTTTATAAACCGCCAGAGCTTTTATCAATCTATCCAGAGCAGCCTGTTTTTCTTTTTCCTGCAAAAACTTTTCACCCTTTTTACAATTGTTTTCAAATTCTATCGCATCACTCCAGCAGATCCTATCCCAGTTCAAACCATAATTACCCTGTTCATAAATTACATACTTATCTGTCTGATATTGTTCACCGACTGCCAGCAACTTGCGCAGACGATATATTCGGTTTTCCAGGGCATTTTTGGCATCTATAAGTTTCATATCAAAATTAAGCTCATCAATTACTTGCTCCCGGGGAATTAAAGTATTTGGGTGGCTTAGTAAATATTGAAAAAGCAACCATAAATTAAGGGAGTCGCTCTTTTGTTTAGAAATGACCTTATCTCCTTTGCGAACCAAAAATTTACCAAGGGTAAAAGCCTTCAAAACTGCATTATCAATTTTAACCACATCCTTTTTTAATATTCAAGACTGCTCTAAACTCCCCCATATCATATATGTCTAAAAGGTATTATTATCTTCTCCATACAACTGCAAAAACACTTCTACCAATTCCGGGTCAAACTGGCTACCGGCACATCGTTTTAATTCGGCAATAGCTTCTTGATGGGATCTGGGGTAATTATACGATCGATTATTTGTCATAGCATCATAGGCATCCACAATCGCTGTTATCCTGGACAAAAGAGGAATTTCTTCTCCTTGAAGCCCATCAGGATAACCGCTGCCATCCCAGCGCTCATGATGATAAAGAATACAGGTCGCCACATGAGAAAACTCTTCTGTAGCTAAGGCAATACGATATCCCCATTCGGTGTGCTTCTTCATAATTTTTAATTCCTCTTCGGTTAACTCGCCGGTCTTTACCAGTATTTCTTCTGAAATACTGGTCTTTCCTATGTCATGCATAGTAACCAAAAGAAATAGCCTGTCCAATTCAGCAGACGGAAGACCAATTTCTTTACCTATTTTTTGAGACATCTTTTGCAGCCGCCAGGCATGTTCTTCCGTTTCATGGCATTTGGTCCTCAAGGTATTGAGTAAAGCTTTTAACACATTACCTTTGACACTCCGGTTTTCCACCAGCTTGTTTCTATACATCATCTCATCTGCTTCATCAATATAGGTGTAGAGATTGTCATCCAGATTTTCTTTTACTGAATATCCTAAAGCAATAGAAATGGGGATTGCAAATTCTTTAGTTTCAGAACAATTTTTTCGTATCCTGTCACATATTTTACGGGCTTCCTCCACTTCAGTTTGCGGTAGAAGGATTAAAAATTCATCACCACCCCAGCGGGTAATGATATCTTCTTTCCGGCAGGCTTTTTGAAAAATCTCAGCAACCTTCTTAAGAAGCTCATCACCTTTTTTATGACCAAAAGTATCGTTAATCAGCTTCAAACCGTTCACATCCGCTATAATAAGACTGATTGGAAGTTGTCTTTCTACATTCAATCTTCTGCTCTCTTCTTCAAAATATGTGCGATTAAAGAGACCTGTTAATTGATCATGAAAAGTGTGATATATCAGTTCCTTTTCTGTTCTAACTCTCTTAATAACACTGGCAACAATGCTTGCAACCAACTGCATAGTCAGGATATCATTATCATTCCATTCTTTTTCAGAGTGAATACAATCAACACCCAAAAATCCTATAACATCGCTCTCAACAATCATGGGGACCCAGAGCACAGACTTAATAGACTGTTTTTTAAATTCTTTCCTGTCATTAAAAGCTTTTACAGGAAGATCATTAATGTTTTTAATTGAAATGGATTTCTGGTTGAGAATTTGTCCATACATCCAGGTCATAACTTCGATAACTTTGTTCGGGGTATTATCGCTCTGGGCAGTTACATTGCTGCACCAGGTATATGTACGGGCCATGATCTGGTCCTCGCCCGATTCAAATATATAAGTTCTGTCTGCCTGCATATCTTTACCTATTTTAGCCAGGGTATCATCGATGATATTATCCATCTGATTTAAAGGTTCGTTCAGGAAATCTGAAGCTATTTCTACAGCCAATCTTTGCCTCTGTTCCCGATGTTGTAAATCTTTTTCCACCTGTTTACGATCAGTGATATTGATCAGCACAATGCGGCATATATAAGCACCATCTTCATCCCGGGTAATGGTGGCATAAAGCCACACCCAGAAAGGGATTTCATTCGACCCCAGCATCCGTAGTTCACTCTCCTGCGGCTGTTCAGTTTCAAAAAGTTGCTTTCGAAAAAAATAGTAAATATCTTGATCTTCAGGAATTATGAACCGGGAAAAAGGTTGTTTGATAAGCTCACCCCGGGTCATGCCCAACAAATTAGCAGCAGCTAAATTAGTCTTTAGAATCAAATTCTTCCGGGAAAGGGTACAATAACCTACAGGTGCCAGGTCATATAGATCATAATAGCGAGACCGTGCAACCTCTAATTCCGACTGAGTCCGGCGCAGTTCCTCATTCTGTATCTCGAGCTCTATCTGATGCACCTGTAGCTCATGTAAGATCTGGCATATTTTTTTGGACGACATAGCCTCCAGTTTCTTTGATTGACCGACCTCTTTTTTTTGCAGAATCTCTTCAGCCTCTTTACGCAGTTCAACAGCATCACTTCGCTGCTTGTCATCACTTTTCATTCTGCATCCACCTCTCCTGGCTTCTTTTTCAATGTTTCTTTCTTACTTGTATCAGCCCGGTTATTGGTGGTCGTGTTGATCTCTTCCACGGCCAGTAAAATCAACCCGGATGAATCCATTTTAGTTGAAATACGATGGGCTTTAATCCATATGGTGCACAACCCTATAGTTTCAAATTTGTGTGTGAGTTGATAATCATGTGGCACGTCAGTCTGATTCAGAATCTTAGTTAACAACTCGCGCAATTGAGGGATATTCCACCGGCTGTTATCTATTTCAAACAACAGTTGCCCCCGGTGATCATCAGTTTTCAACTGAAATGTATCATAAAAAGCGCTATTGGCCGCTACTACTCGCAAGTTGATATCTAGCACTAACAGTGGTTCGCGAACCACTGTTAGCATTTGTTCAGCGAGTAAGTTAGACATTTCATAGAACTCATCCTTTATTTGTTTTCTTTTACTGATATCTTTAAAGGTGATAACTGCCCCATTGATCACATTCTCTTCTGTTCTATAAGGTTGAATGCGCATCATATACCATTTCCCGTTATGCGTCTGCACCTCTATTTCTTTCGGAACCAGGGTGTCCAGAACCTCCTGTGTATCCTCCGGTAAATTGTCGTAGGTCTTCAAGTTGGAAGCGATATGGCCTACAGGTCTTGCAATATCACTTTCGATCAAATTGATAAATTCCTTGGCCGAAGGGGTAAAGCGGATAATACAAAGATCAAGGTCGACAAAGACGGTACCGATACCGGTCCCTGACAACAAATTATTCATGTCGTTGTTAGCCTGGGTAAGCTCTGCCACTTTGTTTTCCAGTTCAACATTGACAGTTTTTAATTCTTCATTTAATGACTGCAATTCCTCCTTGGAAGTCTCCAGCTCTTCATTGGTAGATTGCAATTCTTCGTTCACCGACTGCAGCTCTTCATTGGAGGATTTTAGTTCTTCATTCGCTGTCTGTAGTTCCTCAACGGTATTCTGGAGGGACTCTTCCTTGGCCCGTAATTTCCGGCGAAGATCAACAATAACTTTTTTACTCTCTGACCCGTATTCCTCTTCCCCTTCACTGACTGACTGATCAGAGATCTGTCTGGAAGATTCTTTCTCAGAGGAAGAAACTTGTTCCAGAACAATCAGGTATAGGTCTTCATTAAAATTAGAGCTGGAATCATTTTTTACCGGACATACAGTCAAATTAGCCCTTGTTATATCCTTATTGCTTTTGATTCGCAGATCGGGACAGAACACTTTTTTCTGATCTGTTACTGATTTATGCAGGCCTATAGTCAACTCAGACTGTAATCCTTCACGGGCCATCTTGAGAATATTGTTAACAACATTTAAGCCAGGAGACGGTTCAAGGTACAAACCGGTATGACCATGAATGTAGAGCACCTGTCCATAGCTGTTAACAAGTACTGAAGCCGGGGTAAACTGTTCCAGGATTTTCTGTTCGATTAGCTTGCGTAATGTTGGTTTCACACTATCCTCAGCAGTTGCAGCAAGAGGTGGTCGATCTGCATCTATTGTCATCATGGGAGGTAGAAAGTCACATTTTCCTCCCAACTTACTGCTTTGAATATCTTCTTCAAGTTGATAAAGTTTCCATTTGTTGTCTACAGTGGAAAAATAAATATTCGCCTCCCCTAATGTTTCAGAAGTACCCAAAAAGAGATACCCCCCCGGATTCAGGCCATAGCTAAAAAGTGAAATAATTTTTTTCTGTAAATCCCCTGTCATATAGATCAGGAGGTTGCGGCAACTAATAAGGTCAAGCCGGGAAAAGGGCGGATCTTCAATTATGTTCTGTTCAGAAAAAATTACCATCTCGCGGATTCTTTTTTGAATACGATAGGTTTTGCCGTTATCTTTGGTTTTAAAAAAACGCGATAGCCGCTCCTTTGTAATATCTTCAACAATATTAGCTGAAAACAAACCACGACGAGCTGCAACAATAGCATTGTTGTCAATATCGGTAGCAAAGATCTGTACCCTATAACTCTGATTAAGCTTCTCCTGAAACTCAGCAATCAGAATAGCAAGAGAATAGGCCTCCTCACCGGTGGAGCATCCTGGCACCCAGAAACGGAGTATACCTGCTTCACGTTTTTCAGCGAAGAGCCTGGGTATAATTTTTTTCTCGATAACCCTGAAAGCCTCCGTATCCCGGAAGAAACTGGTCACACCAATAAGCAGATCACGAAAGAGTTTTTCTACCTCTTCCGATGTCTGCTGTATATACTTAACATATCTATCCATTGTTTCAATCTGTTGGACAGACATACGATGCTGAATACGTCGCTTGATGGTACTAATTTTATACTGCGAAAAATCGTGGCCAGTCTGATTACGCAATGTGATAAAAATCTTTTTCAACATTTTCTCTTCCCCTGGTTGTTTGAGCACAGACCGCCCAAGACTGCCAAAAGCATGGGATACGTATGCCATAAGCTGTTCCGGCATTTCAGCAGGAGGTAGTTCATAGTCAACTAAGCCAGTGGCAATAGCACTGCGGGGCATACCTTTATACCTGGCAGATTCTGGTTTCTGAACCATGGCCATACCTCCCTGTCCTTTGATAGCCCGTAGACCGAGAGTCCCATCACTGCCAGTACCCGAAAGAATAACACAGATTGCCCGCTCAGACTGGTCCCGGCCGAGGGATCGGAAGAAAATATCGATTGGCATTCGATGGCCCCGGGGAGCGGAAGGCTCCTTCAACTGAAGGGCA
>JAGYMW010000083.1 GCA_018400435.1 Bacillota bacterium
ATTTAAGGATTTTCCGAATCTTTCAAGTTCCGGAAAATCCTTTGTTTATGGGTGGTGAGCCATGCAGGGATCGAACCTGCGACACCCTGATTAAAAGTCAGGTGCTCTACCAACTGAGCTAATGGCCCTTATTTGGTGGAGAGGACTGGATTTGAACCAGTGAAGGCGAACGCCAGCAGATTTACAGTCTGCCCCCTTTGGCCAACTTGGGTACCTCTCCACGTTATCTAGTGGAGCCGACGAAGGGAATCGAACCCCCAACCTGCTGATTACAAATCAGCTGCTCTTCCGTTGAGCTACGTCGGCCGGAAGGATACGGCTTGTGAAAAGCAATAATAGTATAGCTTATTTTAGAAATGGCGTCAACAAGACAGCAGCAGGAATTTTTAATCAATCCAGCGAAGTTTAGCTGTGGAATCGGCTGATTCCACTTTTTAGTTTGGCGGGGAGGTTTTATAATGGAACCAGGTAATATTGCCGTAATCGGTGGGTCGGGAGTTTATGATCAATCTTTTGTCGAAAAAATAAGTGAGCTTGAAGTTGACACGGCATATGGAAAGGTATTAATGCACGGAGGTGAGTACCGGGGACGAAGGGTTTTCTTTTTAGCCCGCCACGGTGGAAAGCACAGCGTTCCTCCCCACATGGTTAACTACAGGGCCAATATAGCTGCTTTGAAAAAGATGTCGGTCAGCGCCGTAATTTCCACTGCTGCGGTTGGGACTATGCGAAAAGATATATCAACCGACAGCATGGTTGTAATAGATCAATTTATCGATTTTACAAAAAATCGCCCTTCCACATTTTACGATGGAAAAGATGGAACAGTGGTTCATGTAGATATGAGCGAGCCCTATTGCCCATTATTACGAAAGGCTTTTTTGAGAGCGGGTAAAAAAATTTCCCGGGAGTTAATTGATGGAGGTTGTTATGTGTGCACGGAAGGCCCGCGTCTAGAGACACCGGCCGAAATAGAAATGTTCAAAAAGTGGGGGGGAGATCTGGTCGGGATGACCAGTGTCCCTGAGGTTGTGCTGGCCCGTGAAGCGGGGATATGCTATGCTACAATTGCCCTGCCCACAAATTATGCCGCCGGCATATCAGGAATACCGATCACCCATGAAGATGTTCTTAAAGCTGTTGATAAGAACAAAGAGGACCTGGATCTACTGATCGCAGGCTGTATTGAAGAAATCCCTTTGGAACGAAACTGCCGTTGCGGCGTAATGGGACGTTACTGGAAGGATTGACGGAAGAAACCATGATTAATAAAAAAGAAAATATGGAAACAATGTTCTGGCGTGATGCAAGTCTCTATATCCTGGATCAGCGCCTGCTACCGCAAAAAAAGGAATACATAGCCTGTCATGATGCGTCGGCAGTGGCAGAAGCAATTTGCAACATGAGCGTCAGGGGGGCACCGGCGATCGGTATAGCTGCTGCTTTCGGGATGGCCCTGGCGGCGCAGGAAGCAATGAAAATGGATTTCAGCCCGGATCAATACAGGGCCTATATCAGGGATGCAGCTGACAACCTGGCCCGTACACGGCCTACGGCTGTTAACCTTACCTGGGCTCTTGATCGTATCGAAGAATGGCTGAGAGGGAATGAGAATGCATCCAGAAAGGAAATAATGGATGGTTTGAGAAAAGAAGCTTCCAAAATATTGGTCGAAGATATAGAGATCAACCGCCGGATGGGGAAAAGGGGCTCGGAACTGGTTCCTGAAAGGGCTGCGATCTTGACCCACTGCAATGCTGGGGCCCTGGCTACAGGCGGTTACGGAACAGCCCTTGGCGTAATCAGGACGGCTGTGGAACAGGGCAAGAAAATCCATGTCTATATTGATGAAACCAGACCGCTCCTGCAGGGAGCTCGGCTTACTGCCTTTGAAATGAAAGAGGAGGGTATCGCAGCCACTTTGATAACAGATAACTGTGCCGGATACATGATGTTGCAGCAAAATATTGATTTAATTATCGTTGGGGCGGACCGCATTGCAGCGAACGGGGATACTGCCAACAAAATTGGCACCTATTCACTGGCCGTTCTGGCTGATTTTCACAGCATTCCATTTTACATTGCTGCTCCGCTTTCTACCATAGATAATACTATTGAAAGTGGCAAAGATATAGTGATCGAACAGCGTGAACCGTCTGAGGTTACCACATTTTTAGGTTTGCAAACCGCCCCGAAGGGATTTGCAGCATTTAACCCTGCTTTTGACGTTACACCGGCGTCGCTAATAACAGCTTTAATAACTGAGCGAGGAGTAATCAACAAACCTGATCGGCAGAAAATAAGCAGACTGCTGTATTGATCAAAGAAAGATCGTGTCGTCGCTCCGGGGATTAAAGGCGCATAAACATATCAGTATGCACGCTGGTACTCGTTGGGTCCATGGGTAACCGGCAAACAGGAGGTTTAGATACGATGAAAAAATATCTGATAAATAATGCCATGATCGTGCCTGTTGATGACGAAAGATCGCCATATTTTAAAGGTGATCTACTTGTTGAAGGGGAGAGAATTGAAAAAATTGTTGAGCGTCCCGGGGTAATTGAGCCGGACAGTGATACAGAGATTATAGTCGGGGAAAATCTCATTGTCATGCCCGGCCTGGTTAACGGGCACGGTCATACAGCAATGACCCTTTTCCGGAGTTATGCAGATGATATGCCTCTTCAGGAATGGCTGGAAGAAAAAATATGGCCAATCGAAGAGCTTCTTTCGGCCGATGATATTTACTGGGGAACTCTTCTCGGCATTGCCGAAATGATAAAAGGCGGCACCACAACTTTTACGGACATGTATTTCTTCATGGATCAGGTAGCTAAGGCGGCAGTGGAGAGTGGGATGAAGGCTGTCCTGTCCCGCGGCCTGGTGGGACTTACCGATGAAGATGAAAAAGGACTGCAGGAAACGGAAGAATTTATCAACCGGTGGCATGGAGAGGAAAGGGGAAGGATCAATGTTACTATCGGCCCTCATGCCCCATACACTTGCCCTCCGGAATATCTGAAGAAAGTAATGGCCCTGGCTGAAAAAACAGGAAGGCCGCTGCAAATTCATCTCTCGGAAACGAGAAAGGAAGTGGAAGACAGCCTGCGTCAATGGGGCTTTTCTCCCCCGGAGCAGTTATATAACATGGGTTTTTTTGATTATCCTGTTATTGCCGCTCACTGTGTCCATCTGATGGAGAGAGATTTTTATTTGCTGCAGGAAAAAAATGTGGGGGTAATTCACAATCCCGGGAGCAATTTAAAACTGGGCAGCGGTATAGCTTCTGCTGCCGGTATGCTGAAGGAAGGGATCAGGGTAGGCCTGGGAACCGACGGCGCCGCCAGCAATAACAATTTGGACATGATTGAAGAGATGCGCCTGGCTGCGCTCATAAGCAAAGGGGCCAGCGAAGATCCCACGCTTATCGATGCCGCGGCAGCTATGAAAATGGCTACCGTAAATGGCGCTGAAATCCTGGGGCTTTCGGAAACAGGCAGTCTGCGGGAAGGATACAAAGCAGATCTGGTCGGCCTGCGGTGTGATCGTCCTCATCTTATTCCAATGCATGATCCGGTGGCCCATCTCGTTTATGCCGCGCAGGCGGCGGATGTTGAACTGGTCATAGTCGACGGGCAAATCCTTCTGGAAAAGGGTGAATTGAAAACGCTGGATGAAGAAAAAATTAAAGCCGAAGCAGAAAAATGTGCTTTCCGACTGAGGGAAGGGATCAAGAAAAAAAGATGAGTAATTTGCATATCTTAATTACCAACGATGACGGTATTTATGCTGAAGGGCTGCAGCAATTAAGCCAGGCTTTGTTTGAAGAAAAAAAGAATTACAGGCTTTCCATATGTGCCCCCGATCGGGAGCGAAGTGCGGTAGGGCATGCCATTACCATGCACCGGCCGCTGCGTGTGGACAAAGTAAACTTCATGCATAATCAGGAACTCTGCGGCTATTCAGTAAACGGGACCCCTTCCGATTCTGTTAAACTGGCAGTGGAAGCGATTCTTGAGGAGAGGCCAGATCTGGTAATATCGGGGATCAACCGCGGCAGCAACCTGGGCACGGACGTTCTTTATTCAGGAACTGTATCGGCTGCTGTAGAAGGCTTGATCATGGGTATACCCTCTATAGCGGTTTCCCTGACAGGGCAAGGGGAAAGTAAAAACTACATCGATGCAGCTCGCTACATCTGCAGCATTATTCCCCTGTTAATGAAAGGTGATTTTCCGGAAAAAACGCTTCTTAATATTAATATACCGGTTAATACAGAGAAAATAAGGGGAACCAGGGTGACCGGCCTGGGAGTGAGACGCTACCGTAACACATTCGAACGGCGGGTCGATCCGAGGGGGATGTCCTATTACTGGCTGGCCGGTGAGCTGGTTGAAGACGATCCGGAAGATGAAGACAGCGATACTAAAGCAATCAGGGATAATTATATTTCAATTACGCCAATCCATTATAACCTGACGAACCGTGAGGCAATAAAGTTGCTGAAAACGTTACTCGAATGAATAATATCCAACTCCAGTAATTCAGAAGGAGGAAACTGCAGTGCAAAGGCTCATGCCTGCCGGAAAAAACTGTTACAAAATAGAGCGGCAGGGCAAAATGAAGGCTAATGTTTTGGTTTACCTGAACAAAAGTCTCTATGAATCATTTTCTGAAGATCAGTCACTGCAGCAGCTAATCGACGCTGCTTCCCTGGCCGGCGTGATCAGCCCGGTTGTCGGTATGCCCGATATTCATACCGGTTTCGGTCTGCCAATTGGCGGAGTGATGGCCATGGATAACGAGGATGGTCTCATATCAGCAGGTGCCGTGGGGATGGATATTAACTGCGGTGTTCGACTCCTGCGAACTAATATTGAAAAGGATAGGTTTGATCGGAAATCTCTCAGGGAACTGATGACTAAAATTGAAGAGCAGGTTCCCAGTGGAGTGGGGCGTAAAAGCAGGCACAGTGAGATGATTAGAAAGCATTTTGAAGGTTTTATCCATGGGGGAGTCCCTTATATGCTGGAACTGGGAATAGGCCGGCCGGAAGATGTCAATTTCATAGAAGAAAGAGGCTTTATGCAGGATGCCGACATAAAAAGCGTCAGTAAAAAAGCGATTGATCGCGGCCTTCAGCTTTCTACTATCGGCGGGGGAAATCACTTTATTGAAATAGGTTATGTGGAAAAGGTATTTGATCAAGAAGCCGCGGCGGTATATGGCCTGGAAAGGGAAAAAATTACTGTTTTGATCCACACCGGGAGCAGGGGGTTCGGCCACCAGATCTGCACTGAATATTCGGCAGTGATGAAAAAGAAAGCTGCCGAATATGGGCTGGATATCCCCTCGGCCGGTTTGGCTGCAGTGCCTATTAAGTCAAAAGAAGGAATAAATTACCTGACGGCAATGGCCTGTGCTGTAAATTTTGCTTTTTGCAACCGGCAGTGGATTACCGATGATATTCGAAAAGCTTTTGTCCTTCAGTTCGGCGGGGATAATCGGGACTATGACCTGGGAGTGGTTTATGATGTTGCTCACAATACTGCTCGTTTTGAAGAAATATGCGGTAGAATAATGCTTGTTCACCGCAAAGGGGCAACCCGGGCTTTGCCACCACGTCACCGCT
>JAGYMW010000084.1 GCA_018400435.1 Bacillota bacterium
CTATGCTGACTGCCCTCGATAAGAAACTGCTGGAAGAGATTGCCGACATCCACGGCGAGCCCCGGGGCGCTTTCAATATCCGCAAAGACGGCGAAGGCATCCAGCGGAGATCGCTGGAGGGGATTGAAATTATCCCCAAAAAAGATCAACCCGGTATCGATGTAATTGTAGCCGAAGGGAAGAAGGGTCAGGTTCATATTCCTGTCATCCTCACTCTCACCGATCTGACCGATGTTGTTTACAATACCATTGACATAGGAGCTGGAGCCGATATAACCATGGTGGCCGGCTGCGGTATTCATAATCCCGGTTCCGGACAGGCCAGGCATGACGGGGTTCATGAAATAATCGTCCGCAAAGGAGCCCGGCTTTTATATACCGAAAAGCACTTTGGTGAAGGGGAAGAAGGAGGCAAGCGAATCCTGAATCCCAAAACGGTGCTTAGGATAGAGGAGGGTGCCTACGCCGAACTGGAACTGATTCAGATCCGCGGTGTTGATGATACGCACAGGGAAACCGAGGCGGAAGTGGCCGCCGGAGGTCGCCTGGTGATGTTTGAACGTCTTTTAACAGATGGGGAGCAGACGGCCAACTCGGATATTCAGGTCAAACTGATGGGTGCAGAAAGCACTGCCCGCATTGTATCCCGCTCGGTTGCTCAGGGATCATCGAAACAGACATTCTATCCGCGCTTAATGGCTACTGGTCCCGGACGGGGCCACGTGGAATGTGATTCTATCATCATGGATCAGGCCGTGGTTCGTTCGGTCCCCGAAATATGGGCCAAGAATTCCGATGCCGAACTGGTTCATGAAGCGGCAATCGGCAAGATTGCCGGTGAACAGATGATCAAACTGATGGCCCTTGGCCTGACCGAAGAAGAAGCCGAAGAAGCAATCATCAGCGGTTTTCTGAAATAAGGGCGGTACAGCCTGCCTGCTAAAGAGATATTTCTGGGGGGTTATATTTGGGGATTATAACCATTTCGCGTGAATTTGGTAGCGGTGGCGAAACGGTCGCCCGCTTAGTTGCTGAAAAGACCGGTTTTTTACTTGTAAACAAGGAAACTGTTGCCCGGGGTTTAAACGAATTTGGGATAGAAAACCCGGGGTTGCATCTGGATTCAATCGTCAGTAAAGAAGAAAAAAACGAAGCAGCTGAGAATTACATAGAAGCGATGCATGATTTTATCTATGATCTGGCTATTCGCAACAGCCTGGTTATCCTGGGACGGGGCGGTTCCATCCTCTTTCACGATTTTCCTCCGGCTTTGCATATCAGGATTATTGCCCGCTTTACCTATCGGGTCCAGCGAGCCATGAAGCTCTATGATCTGAATTCCGCCACTGCCGTCAAGCTGGTCAAAGAGCAGGATCGAGGGAAGCGACAGTATTACCGCCGTATCTTTGATGCCAACTGGAATAATCTTCGCCAGTATGATCTGGTTTTCGATACCGAGATGGTCAATCTGGAGGACGCAGCCGATATAATTGTTTCTGCTTACCGTATCCATGCCGAACCCCGGGAAGTCAAGGATGTGCCTATTGGTTTTGAAGTTGAAGATCGGATTGCCGTTCCCCATTCTGATGAAGAAGCTGATCATTTCATGCATCCCAGCGAAGAGGAGTTTGCCCACATGCTCGATTTTTATCGCATCCGCTGGGAATATGAACCGAGGACTTTTTTGCTGGAATGGGACAGCGAGGGTAATGTCATTGAAGCCTTTTCTCCCGATTTTTATTTGCCCGATCAGGAATTGTTCATTGAGTTGACTACCCAGAAACCGCGTCAGGCCTGGAAGAAGAACCGCAAGATCAGGCGGATGAAAGAACTATACCCTGAAATTAACGTCAGGTTAATTGATAAAAAAGGTTTTGAAAGCCTGCTCAGAAAACACAGTAAAGACACGGATGAAGGAGAAGAAAGTTGACCGAAAAGAGAACTTATGCGGATGAACAACTGAAAGTAATCATCACCCAGCAACAGATTGACGAGAAAATCGCCGAACTGGGCAGAAGAATATCCAGCGATTATGCCGGTAAAGAACTGATTTTAATCAGTGTCCTGCGGGGTAGTATCTACTTTCTGGTTGATCTGACTCGTAGTATGAACATCCCCTTTGCCGTCGATTTCATTAGCATTTCCCAGTACGGCGAACACGCCGACTCCGAAGATGTTGTTCGCATTACCAAGGATCTTGATTTAAGCATCAAAGACAGGCATGTCCTGATCGTTGAAGACATTGTCGATACCGGTTTGAGCCTTGGCTATTTGATCCGCAACCTGAAGACCCGCAACCCAGCCGATCTGAAGGTCTGCACCTTGCTCGATGTGGAAGCCCGCCGTATCGTGCAGGTCCCTGTTGAATACAAGGGCTTTGATCTGCCCAATATCTTCGTTGTCGGTTACGGACTGGACTACAACGAAAAATACCGCAATCTTCAGTTCATTGCTGAATTTGATCGCCCCCATTAGCTACAGTTTGTAAAAGGGGAAAAGTACATAATAAAACCAGGTTCCAACAGACCTCTGGTTTACCTTCAGAATCTCTTCCACCGACCATCTGCAACCGTTATCTGCCGCCCCTACAGACAGCTTCCTTCGGCCTACGGCCAGTTTTTTAAGATTCTGAGCTGCGGTTTTTCGGCGCTTCCCGGTTTCGGTCAGGCTTCACCCTTCCCGTCACCTTTCCACTGCCGCCCTTTACAGCTGTCCGGTTCTCCTGGATAATTCCGGTTTCCGTTCAAGGCTTGCGCCTTATCTTCCACCGGTTCTTCCCTTCGAACCGAACCTGGTTCACTTTCTAGCCTCTCGGAACCTGGTGAAATAATAATAGCACGGACCACCTGATTTGTCAATAGTTATTTTAATATTTTTTATAAAAAAATTATTGGATTAACTTGCCTCTGTTGGAATCTGCTGGTCGTTATATCTGCATAATAAACATTCTCGGAAAAGGGATTAAAAGTTTTATGGCCAATTTTATAAAGAAGGTCGTTATTTATTTCTTGCTAAGGAATATGGCCGAGATAATCTTGGCGGCTTAAGGGAAAAAATTAAACAGGAAGCTGTTTATGAAAATACTGCAAAGCTATTGAAAAAGTAAAGGAAAGGTTTTCATAATGATGAAACTTATACCAGCCTGTGCTAAATGTTCAATAAAAAATGGAGAGAGAGCTTGCCAGATCAAAGGAGGTAAAGGACCAGCTTTTTGTCCCACAAGAAATATGGGAGTGGTCATCGAAAAGGCCAATCAGGTTTATAGCGATCCTGTTACTCTCGAATTTGCCAGGCAGGCATCAATTCAGGAGGCGGAATGTTATATCAACCGGGATCAAAAACCCTATAAATTACATCCGTCTAAAACAAGGCTTGAAGAGATTTGTGAGTTTGCGAAAAAGATGGGATATAATAAGCTGGGATTGGCTTTTTGTGGTGGTCTAAAAAGGGAAGCTTATACTTTAGTAAAAATTCTTGAAAGCAGGGGTTTTGAAGTCGCCTCGGTTATCTGCAGCGTGGGTTGTACCCCTAAAGAGAAAATAGGAATTAAAGATTCAGAAAAAATTTATCGGGGGCAATTTGAAGCCATGTGCAGCCCCATTGCTCAGGCTGAAATATTAAACGAATCCGGTACCGATTTCAACATATTGCTCGGTCTCTGTGTCGGACACGATTCTCTCTTTTTTAAATATGCAAAAGCACTGACGACTGTTTTTGCTGTCAAAGATCGCGTTCTTGGCCACAATCCGCTTGCCGCTTTATACACAGTTGATTCTTATTATGAAAGGTTGAAATAAATTAAATTTCGGGAGGACAAACTTTATTGTCGGACCAAAGAATAAATGAAAAGCAAACAGTAAAATTAAACCGCGGTTCGTTGATAGCCATCCGCGGCAGTGTGGTCGATTCTCATTTCTTTTCCCACTTGCCGCCGCTGCACACAATGCTGAAAGTGGGTCCCGATGAGGACATTATCGTTGAAGTGGTTTCCCATCATCAAGGTAATGTGGCCAGGGGGATTGCCCTTTCGCCAACCGGCGGCCTGCGGCGGGGCGATCCCGTTGTCGACAGCGGTGATATGATTCAGGTTCCGGTGGGCAAATCGACTTTGGGAAGAATGTTCAATGTTTTCGGTGAAACAATTGACGAGAAAGAAGAGTTGGGTGAGGTGGAAAAACGGGGCATTCACAACCCACCCGCTTCCATTTCCAGGCGGATCACCACGTCGGAGGTTTTCGAAACCGGGATCAAGGCTATTGATCTGCTTACACCCCTGGAAAGAGGCGGTAAGGCCGGTCTTTTCGGCGGTGCCGGAGTAGGCAAGACTGTCTTGATTACCGAGTTGATCAATAACACGGTTGGTAAGCATGAAGGGGTCAGTATTTTCTGTGGCATTGGCGAACGTTCACGTGAGGCGGAAGAGCTTTACCGTGACATCAAGGAAGCCGGGGTGCTTGACAACACGGTGATGATTTTTGGCCAAATGAACGAGCCTCCCGGCGCCCGTTACCTGGTAGGCCACTCCGCCCTGACCATGGCCGAGTATTTCCGTGATGAAGCAAATCAGGATGTGCTGCTGCTCATTGACAATATTTTCCGCTTTGTCCAGGCCGGCTCGGAAGTCTCCGGCCTGCTGGGCAAAATGCCCTCCCGGGTTGGTTACCAGCCGACCCTTGCTACGGAAATTGCCGGACTGGAGGAGCGTATTTCCAATACGGCTACCGGGGCAATCACTTCCATCCAAGCTGTTTACGTGCCGGCAGACGATTTTACCGATCCCTCGGCTACCCATACTTTTGCCCATCTCTCGGCATCGATTATCCTTTCTCGCAAGCGGGCCAGTGAAGGTCTTTATCCGGCGGTTGATCCCCTGCGATCATGGTCGAAGCTTTTGACTCCACTGGTTGTCGGCGAACGCCACTACCGGGTGGCCCAGGAAGTTCGCCGCACCCTGGCCGAATACGAAGAGTTGAAAGATATCATTGCCATGCTTGGCCTGGAGGAACTTTCTCAGGATGACCGGCTGGTTGTTAACCGGGCCCGTCGCCTGGAACGGTTTTTGACCCAGCCATTTGTGACCACGGAACAGTTTACCGGTTATAAAGGAAGGATTGTCGATTTAAGTGATGCCATCGGCGGTTGTGAGCGAATTCTCAACGATGAGTTTGCCGATCGCTCCGAGGGCGACCTCTACATGCTTGGTAAAATCGATGAAATTAAGGCGAAAAACAGTTAAAAAAGCCTGCCCCACCTGACAGGAGCAGGAGAACATAAAGAGAAGAATTTAATAATAAACAGATCTATAGAAGAAAGGTAGGAAGGTGGGGAAGACAATATGCGCCTGAAGATACTTCTTCCGGCGAGAGTAGAGCTCGATGCGGAAGTGGAGAAAGTAACCGCCGAGGCGGAAAACGGCTTTTTTACTATCCTTCCCCGCCA
>JAGYMW010000085.1 GCA_018400435.1 Bacillota bacterium
GTTTATCGCCGACAGCTTAAAAGAGTTAGCTTTAACCATTGTTAATAACCTCCGGTTTTATGATTTTTGTGCGTTTGCAAGCACACATTAATCATAACTGGGGGTTATTAGTTTTTCAAAGACCATTTTCATTCATTACAGGAATGCTGATATTTTTTTTGAACATCACTCTTTATTATTTTTCTTCTTAGAGCTAAAAATTCCTGCTGACGATTATAATAATTATTATAATTCTAAAAATTATTCTTCTCTTTAGGTTATTCGTTTCATCAGTACTTCCCAGTCATGATCAACTTCTTTCTGAAGGGCTTGCATACGTTCCGGATCCATACCCTTGAAACGCTTCTGACAATTAAGATATTCACTAAGAGGGATCCGTTTTTCCTCCTGAACGGTCATTTCCCACCGGGATCCGTTGCTGATTTCATACAAGGGGAAAGCACCTGTAGCAACAGCCAGCCTGGAAAGATAGATCGTTTCCGAAGATTCGGTGCCCCATCCCGGAGGGCATGGCGATAAAACATGGATAAACCTGAATCCCTTTATAGAATCTGCTTTCTTAAATTTTCTAATCATATCATCCGGAAAAGCCACTGTTGCCGTGGCCGCATAAGGGATACTGTGCGCAGCCATGATCTGCATGATGTTTTTCTTCTGTCCTTCCTTGAACAGTGGATAAGGAGCGGTAGCGGTCCGTGCCCCGAAAGGAGTGGCCGAACTGGACTGCATACCGGTATTCATGTATGCCTCATTGTCATAGCAAACAAATATTAAATCTTCATTGCGCTGTGCCGCCCCTGAGAGGGCCTGTAAACCGATATCAAAAGTGCCTCCGTCGCCGGCCAGGACTACCACTGTTGTATCGGCAAAACCTTTAATTTTAAGGCCGCGTTTCAACCCGCTGCCTACTGCGCCGGCACTGGGAAATGGACAGTGTAAAATGGGGCATTTAAGGGCCGTTAGCGGTGGAACTCCTGCTATAATACTCCAGCATGAAGCGGTCAGAACAATAGCCAGGTCAGGCCCGAGCGCCCTGGTAAGATAACGCACCGACAGAGCGGCGGCACAACCCGGGCAGGCATTGTGACCTGAATAGATCATCTCTTGATCCCGTGATAATTCTGTGGCTCTCATGATAAATCACACCCCCACTTTTCTGAAGTTGTTCCTTTTTCCACATTCAACCGGCTAACTTTTTCCAGCATTTCGGCAGTTAAATCGATCCCGCCAGCCAAAATCAGGTTTACCAGGGCCGGCTTTCTCTCCATGCCATACAGGGCCGCTTTCAGCTCCTGTCCGATAATACCGCCTGCTCCTGCTGAACAGTTACGGTCAATAACAATCACCTTTTCAATAGTCAGTTCTTCAATGACAACCCTGATTTCTTCAGCTGGGAAGGGCCTGAACATGCGCATCTGAATCAGGCCTGTATCGGGAAGTCCGGGCAAATTCCATCTTATGGTTTCAGCCATCGCTCCGGCAGTAATGATAATATTTTTTGCTCCCCGTGGAATAAAGGTTTCCATACAGTTATAGCGGCGGCCGAAAACAGCAGCAAAACGATCATTAATTTTCTTAAAACGTTCCCCTGCAGAAATCATGTCTTTATGGATTCTTTCGGCATGCCGGTGAAGGCTTTCTGAAGGAATCAGGCCGTGAATGTTAGCCGGGCTGCCAGGAACAACCTGGCCCCTGAAAGAAGGTTTGCCAATGAAAGAAGCAACCGTTTCGTTATCCGGGACATCGATCACTTCATAAGTATGGGATATGTAAAAACCATCGAAAACCACCATACAGGGTAAAAGTATTTCTTCCGCAAGGACGAACGCCTGCAGAATGGTATCGAATACTTCCTGGGCTCCGGCACAGTAAATCTGGACCCAGCCTGTGTCTCTCTGGCTGAGACTGTCTCCCTGGTCGGGATCGAGACACCAGGGAGCTCCAATGGCACGGTTGACATTGGCCATGACAACAGGCAACCGCGCTCCGCTGCACCAGTGGATCATTTCATGCATGTAAGCAAGGCCGTGCGAAGCGGTAGCCGTGAAAACCCTGGCTCCTGCCGCTGCCGCCCCGTTACAGCAGGAGAGCGCCGAATATTCCGATTCGACACTGACAAATTCACCTTTCAATTGACTTTTTGCAGCAAAATTGGCCAGGGCTTCGACAATAGCGGTCTGAGGAGTAATAGGGTAGGCGGCAATGAGATCCACCCCTGCCTTTAGAACTGCTGTCGCTGCAGCCTGGTTGCCGCTCATCAGTTCAAAAGTCATCTTTATCTTCCTCCTTCCATTACCAGCGCCCTGGAGGGACATTCTTTTTCACAGATGCCGCAGCCCTTGCAGTAGTCAAGATCAAATTCACAGCGCCCATCGACTATCCTGACCGCCAGGTCTGGACAAAATAGATAGCATATTCCGCATGAAGTGCAGGTACCACATCCCAAACAGCGATCCGCTTCATCTATCGGCGACAGCTGCTTTCCAAGGGGTTGAAAATATGTCCCAACAGCCAGGTTTAGTTCTTCAAAAGCAACCGCTGCAGTTTCTACTTTATGCATCGTCGGTCCGGTCAGTCCTTCCAGGTCTGCTGTAATGCTTAAAGCCGCTATCCGCCCCGCCTTGATCGCTTCAGCTACAGTAGAGGGCCCGCTAACCAGATCTCCCCCTGCAAAAAAGCGCTGATAGTCTTTCATGTTTTCGAACATGGAATAATCGGCTTTCTGTCCCAGGGCCATAATTACTGTGCCGCATTGCCTGTGGAAAATACGGGTTTGATCGATGTGCAGCCCCTGGCGGTTTGTTCTGCTGTAAGCAAAAACAACCGTTTTGATTTTCCCCTGTTCACTTTTTATTTCACAAGGCACTTCATTAAAGTTGAGCTCGACTCCTTCTTTTACCGCTGCTTCAACTTCTACCTGTTCGGCTGGCATTTCCAGCCTGCTTCGTCGATAGAACAGGCTGACCTGTTTGACTCCGTCGAGCCTCAGGGCCATTCTTGCGCTGTCTACTGCGGCATTACCACCACCGATTATAAAAACCGGCTCTTCCAGATCCGGTTTGTCTCCTCTGTTAACTGTAGAAAGAAAATCCAGGGCAGTCCATACTCCCGGCTGATCTTCACCTTTTATGGACAACCGGCGGGACAACCAGGATCCCGTAGCCAGGAAAACCCGCTCATAATCTTTGTACAGCTCCTGCAATTTTATATCAGAGCCGACCCGGCAGTCGCATACAAAAGTGATGCCTTCTTCCTGAAGGACGTCGATTTCTTTCTGCAGGATTTTGCGCGGCAGCCTGTATTCAGGAATACATAGGTTAAGCATCCCTCCCGGCTGTTTATCACACTCAAAAACTGTTACATCATAGCCTGCTTCGGTCAGGTAGAAAGCGCAGCTGAGTCCGGCCGGCCCGGAGCCTACTACCGCAATTTTCCCCTTACCGGAAACGTATCTTGGCCGCTGCTGGTAATTTTCCAGGCGCCACAGGCCGATTGCTTTTTCCACTTCAGGAATGGCGATCGGCTCATCCAGCTGGCCCCGGTTGCAGTTTTCAGTGCAGGGATGAAAGCACACATAACCGGTTATTGCCGGAAAAGGATTGGCTCTTTTCATTATCTGCCAGGCCTCTTCCCATTTTTCCAGTTTCATTGCTTCAAGCCAGGAGGGCACTTCCCCGTCAAGCAGGCAGTCGAGACTGCAGGGAGAGACCCTGTTTCCCCGGCGCGGGGTAAGAATACTCCACTCTCCTGTTTTGTTGGCTGTGCTTGGATCATAACCAACAATGTATGGCGCATCAAAGGTAATCGATTCAGGTGCCAACCCGTTCCACCTCCTTAACCGAAGTAAATCCTTCTTCAGACGCTTTTAAATTGGCCTCAATACTAACGCTTACTCTCTTCCTGATTGCCGTATAAAGGTTTTTCAGGGTAGAAAATCCGCTGACCCTGACCATTGATCCGAGCATAACTGTATTAACGAGAGGAAAACTGCCGATGGTTAAATTGTATTTCCAGGCAATAGCAGTGGCATTCACTGTATAAACAGCGGTTGCTCCTTTTAGCTCTATCTCCCGCCGAAGATTTTCTTCTTCGGTGGCAGCATTGATGATCACTATGCTTTTTTCCGTAATCCCGGCCGTAAGATTATTTTTGTTCAAAGTAGCATCAAGTATGACGATATAATCGGGACTGTAGATCCGGCTTCGTGGCATCAGTCTTCTTTCACTGACCCGGATAAAAGCAGTTACCGGCGCACCGCGGCGTTCGGCACCAAAAAGTGAGAAAGCCCTTGCATATTTACCAGTTAAAAACACCGATTCAGCAAAAATTGAAGCAGCCACAACGATACCCTGTCCGCCACGGCCGTGCAGTCTTAATTCGTTCATCCTTTCCAAAGCCTGTCCTCCTCCCTGCAATTTACTGCATGTCGCAATTGTTTGCCTGCAGTATATTGCATTATTGAACTTTATATTGCCCTTTTCACCCTTATCGTCAAATTTTCTTCCGCCATTAAATCAGCCGTTTCATGAGGTAAACGATTTTCTTCCCGGCTGCGGCGGAAAATCTCTTTCAGGCGGGGTCCAATGCGATCGATAAACGATTTTATATGGCCGGGATCGGTAATGCTGCGGTGGTTAAATTCGACAAATATGAGACCACCGGCATTGATAATATAGTCGGGGGCATAACGGATACCTCTTTTTTCCAGTTCCCGGAAATATTTGTTTTCTTTAATAACATTGTTGGCCGCTCCGGCTACGATCCGGCATTTCAGCAGGGGCAGGGTTTCTTCATTAATTACTCCCCCTGCCCCGCATGGAGCAAAAATATCGCATTTAACATTAAATATTTCCGCCGGCTTAACCGCCCTGGCTCCCCACCGGTCAACAATGGGTTTTACCTTTTTTTCGTTTATATCTGTTACAACCAGGTTAACCCCTTCCTCAGCAAGGTAGTCGCACAGTACTGCACCGACGCTGCCTGTTCCCTGCACAGCAACCGTTATTCCCTCCAGGTCGGAAGCATGAAACACTTCTTCCGCACAGGCCTTGATTCCCTGCCAGACACCGTAAGCTGTAAATGGTGACGGGCTGCCCACTTTTGTTCCGCCGACCACGTGGTTCGTTTCCATTCTCACATAATCGAGATCCTTTTCATTCGTGCCCATATCAGCGGCTGTAATAAACCTGCCGCTTAACCTTTCTACGAACCTGCCATAGGCCCTGAACAGGTTCTCAGTTTTATCCCGGTCGGGATCGCCGATAAT
>JAGYMW010000086.1 GCA_018400435.1 Bacillota bacterium
TGCAGACGTTCCGTTTTGGCAATCATCTGTTCCTGCTTGGCGATATAACCGGCGTATTTGATCTGGTTCTCCAGTTCGTTGATTGTCCCCGGCGGCAGATTGTCAGGCAATGGTTTCCCCACCCACCGGTGATAGTCCATGTAACTGATTTCCGGTCTTCTGATCAGTTCCAGGGCACTGAGCGGATGTTTTGGCGCCGCCGAGTCCTGGGCAGCCAGAAATTCTTCCACTTGGCTACCCGGGTTATACCTGGTTTTCTCCAGGGCAGCCAGTTCAGCTTCGATGAAATCCTTTTTAGCCTGATAGAGCCGGTAATATTTATCGTCAACCAGACCGATCTGCCGGCCTTTTTCAGTTAAGCGCAGATCGGCATTATCCTGACGCAGCAGGAGACGATGTTCAGCCCTTGAGGTGAACAGGCGGTAAGGTTCATTTACTCCTTTGGTGACGAGGTCGTCAATCAATACTCCAATATAGGCTTCACTTCTTTTTAGAACGAACGGTTCCTCATTCCTTAGCAGGTGGACGGCGTTGATGCCGGCTACCAGGCCCTGAGCGGCTGCTTCTTCATAGCCGGTTGTCCCATTTATTTGACCGGCAAGGAAAAGTCCGCTTACGGTCTTGGTCTCGAGAGAAATTTTAAGCTGAATCGGAGGAGCATAATCGTATTCGATAGCATATGCCGGGCGCATTATTTCAACATTTTCGAGGCCTTTGATTGTCTGCAGAAAGGCCAGCTGAACATGCGGGGGAAGCCCGGTGGATATTCCCTGCAAATAGAGCTCGTCTGTATCGGCTCCTTCCGGTTCGATAAAGACAGGGTGTCGGTCATGGTCGGCAAAGCGGACGATTTTATCTTCGATTGATGGGCAGTATCGGGGGCCACGCCCCTTGATCAGTCCGCTGTAAATGGGTGCTACTGAAAAGTTGCTGCGGATTACTTCGTGAGTCTTACTGTTGGTATAGGTCATCCAGCATGGAATCTGTTCGGTCGGGACTTTGCTGCCGAGCATTGAAAAACCGGGAGCTTCCGGTTCTCCAGGTACCAGGATCAGCTCTGAAAAGTCAATGCTGCGACGGTAAACCCGTGGAGGAGTACCTGTTTTAAAACGGTTCAGGGTGATACCGAGATTTTGCAAGCTTTTGCCCAGGTTGAAAGATGGTGTAATGCTGCCGGGAGCAGCTGTGTAATGCAGGTCACCCAGAAAAATTTCTGCGGCCATGTAAACCCCGGAGCAAACGATAGCTGTCCTGCAGGGATAATGGGCACCGCTGCGGCCGACAATTTCTTCGACACGGCTGTTTTTAACTCTGATTTCTTCGGCCATGTCCTCACGTATAGTCAGCAGCGGTTCTTTTTCCAGGGCCAGGCGCATGGTACGCTGGTAATCCCATTTATCAATTTGAGCCCTCAGGGCTTGCACTGCCGGCCCCTTACCGGTATTGAGCAGGCGGATCTGGAGCAGGTTCTGATCGGCAACTCGGGCCATTTCCCCGCCCAGGGCATCAATTTCCCTTATCAGGTGGCCTTTGCCCGGCCCGCCCAGAGAGGGGTTGCAGGCCATGAAGGAAATCATGTCCAGGTTTAGATTTAAAAGTAAAGTTCGACAACCCAATCGGGCAGCAGCCAGGGCCGCTTCACAGCCCGCATGGCCGGCGCCGATTACCACTACATCATAAATATCTTCAGAAATATTATTTCCGCGGAGAACGTTCATTTTCCCATCTCCTGCCTAATATTCATAGCTGCGGGCAATGGGCATGCGCCTGCCGATGCCAAAAGCGCGGGTAGTGATCCGCAGCCCCGGCGCTGCCTGACGCCGTTTGAATTCAGCCCGATCAACCATGCGAATGACCCCTTTTACCGTTGACGGCTCGAATCCTTTACTGATAATTGTAGTGGGGGAGAGATTGTCCTCTATGTAAAAGTGGAGGATTGGATCAAGAATATTGTAAGGAGGAAGTGAATCCTCGTCTTTTTGATCGAGACGCAGCTCGGCCGAAGGGGGTTTGTTGATAGTATTCCGGGGAATGACCTCTCGTCCTTTCATTTGATTAAGATAATCGGCCAGTTCATAAACCATCATCTTGGGCAGGTCGGCAATGACCGCCAACCCACCGGACATATCACCGTAGAGAGTACAGTAGCCGACAGCCAGTTCCGACTTGTTACCGGTGGCCAGGACCATGTAATGCTCCCGGTTGGAGATATGCATCAAAATATTGCCTCTAATACGGGCCTGAAGGTTTTCTTCAGCCAGATCCATGTGAGTTTCTTCTTCCTGATTCAAAAGGCTCAGATATGCTTTAAAAGGTCCTTCAATGGGTACTTTCCGGTACAGTATTCCCAGATTCTCGGCCAGATCAACTGCATCTCTGATACTGTGGCCGGACGAGTATGGTGAGGGCATCAGGATACCAAGAACATTTTCCGGGCCCAGTGCTTCCCTGGCCAGAGCAGCAACCACTGCTGAATCGATGCCGCCACTCAGGCCGAGAACAACCCTGGAAAAGCCGGTTTTTGTGACATAATCCTTAACGCCAAGGCATAAAGTATTAAAAACCTCCGCAATATCGTCCTGCCCTGGAGACTGCTTTATATCGGCAAGTCGGAAAAGATCGTCGGTTTCCACGTAAAAAAGTTCTTCTTTGTAAGATGCAGCCCTGTAAATTAGTTCGCCCCTGCTGTTGTAAACCAGGCTGGAGCCATCGAAAACAAGTTCATCATTTCCCCCTACCTGGTTTAGATAGATTATGCCTGCCTGGTATTTTCGAGCCAGGAAGGAAAGCAATTTTTCACGCAGGGCATGTTTTCCCAGATGATAGGGAGATGCGGACAGGTTGATGAGCATCCGGGCTCCCTGGGCAAATAGGTTTTCCAGGGGATCTGTATCGTATAATGGCTCGGAGAAGAAATCCCGATCATTCCAGATATCTTCACAAATTGCAACAGCTGCAGGCTGTCCGGCCAGGGAGGCGATGTCCAGTTTGTCCGCGCGGGTAAAATATCTTTCCTCGTCGAAAACATCATAATTGGGGAGAAGAGTTTTCTTATGGACTGATTTTATCATCCCATTCTCCAGGACGAGCGCTGCATTGTAGAGACGACCATTTTCCCTGTGTGAAGCTCCGATCAGGATAGGCGGCCTGCTGTTTGCTGTCAGGGGAAGAAGTTCAGTGGTGATCAGTTCGCGTTCTCTGTCGATAAAGCCCTCATAAAGCAAAAGGTCCTTGGGTGGATAACCGCTTAATGCCAGTTCGGTGAAGACAACCAGATCTACACCTTCACTAATGCCTCGCCGGTAGCAAGTTTTTACCTTTTCCAGGTTTTCTGAAAGAGCGCCAATAGTCGGGTTGATTTGAGCCAGTGCAATTCGCAAATTTTTTCTCTCCAAACAAACCGCTCACGGGAAAGCGACTTTCCCGTGAGCGGTTTCCCTTTATAAAATCTCAACTTTCCGTCTGCATTATAATAAAGGGAGAGGACAAAGTCAAGATTGGAGAAGTTTCATGGTAAATATGAGGTCTGCAGAGTGCAGGTGGTCGTTGAAATCGGAGTTGTCAGGGAAATCAATATGACCGTTAGTTTGACAGCATAAAATAGTCGGCAACCAAACAATCCCTTGAAGCATAGTGCTTTAAGGGTATTTTTTTTGCGATAACAAGACATAATTATGTAGCGAATCATGAGTGAATGTGATATAATAAAAGTGGCATCATCAAATTAAATAGAACAGGAGAACACTAATATGAATTTAAAAATATCAAAAAGAAAGACCGGCAGGACATATTTATCGATCGTTAAAAATTACAGGGATAACAAAACTGGCAAATCGAAAACTTCCACCGTAAAATCTTTGGGCTACTTAGATGAGTTGGAGAAACAATATGACGATCCAATCGCTCATTTCAAAGAAGTCGCCCGCAAGATGACGGAGGAGGAAAAAGCAAAGAAGAAGCTGACTCTTTCCATCAACATGGATGAAGAACTTGAGCCGGGCTCGGATGACAGGAAAAACTTCGGTTATGCGGCCATCTTGAAAATTTACCACGAACTTGATTTGCACCGCTTTTTCAATAACAAGGCCAGAAGTGAACAGTTTAAGTTTAACAGCAATTCGATCATGCTTTTGCTGGTCATCTCAAGGCTACTGTCACCAGGCTCCAAGAAGAAAGCTTTTGAAGAAAAGAGCCGCTACTTTGAACGTTTTAATTTTTCACTTGTTGATATGTACCGAGCCCTTTCACATTTTTCAAAGATCGCTAAAGATTGCCAGCGCCATCTGCACGAACAGGTAGTTGATAAATACGGCAGCAACACAGCGACGATCTACTATGATGTTACAAACTTCTACTTTGAGATTGATAAAGCTGATGAGATGCGCAAGTTCGGCAAATCAAAGGAGCATCGTCACAATCCGCTGGTCCAGATGGGCCTGGCCATGGATGCTGATGGGGTTCCCCTTCATTATGAACTTTTTCCCGGAAACAAGTTAGATAAGGAAACGTTTCGCTCGGTTATCGGCGAGGTCAGGAAAAACTATGGTACGGGCCGGATCGTGGTGGTTGCTGATATGGGGGTGATCACGGGAGATAATATTTATTACCTGACCGGGGGAAAGAACAGGAATGGTTATGTTTTTAGTTTTTCTGTGCGCGGCGGCACTGAGGCTTTTAAAGAATATGTCCTTGATCAAGCTGGTTATGTCGGTTCTCACGGTAAACCGGCCACTGAAGATGATGAATTCAAAATCAAAAGCAGGCGGATTGCCCGGGAGATTAATGTGACCATGCGAAGCGGCAAGACGGCCAAAAAGATTGTCTATGAAAAGCAGGTTGTCTTTTGGGCCAAAAAGTACGCCGACAAAGCAAAAGCTGAGCGCGAAGAGCTGGTCAAAAAGGCTTTTGCCCTGGTCGCCGACCCCAGGAAATACAGCAGGGCTACTTCTTACGGTGCCGCCAAGTATGTTAAAAATTTAGAGTTTGATAAAAAGACCGGTGAGGTGGTGCAAAGTAAAAAAAGACCCTGTTTTGATCAAGAAAAGCTGGCCCAGGAAGAGCTATTCGATGGCTACTACGCCATTGTCACCAGTGAGCTCGATATGTCCGATCAGCAAATTATTGATACTTACCGCGGGCTGTGGGAGATCGAAGAAACTTTTAAAGTCACCAAAGGAACCATTGAAGCACGGCCAGTTTTTGTCTCCAGGGAAGAGCGCATCAGCGCTCATTTTCTTACCTGTTTCATTGCTCTTGTCATCAT
>JAGYMW010000087.1 GCA_018400435.1 Bacillota bacterium
CTGATCTTCTACACTAAAATCATTAATCCTTCCCTTTATTTATCAGAAAGGCAAGCCCGTTTATTATTCAAATGACTCTGAAAAACCTGATAAGCAATCTTAGGCTGCCCGTCAAGGGCAGCCTAAGTGAAAACTGTTTACTTTTTTTATTTCAGAGAATCCCTCTTACTCTTCGTGGAGATCATTGGGGACATTCCCCTCGTAAGAGTTGTCGTCCGGGCTGCTCAGTTCCAGAACGGCACCTTCCGATAGATGGATTGCCCCTCCTTCACTGGCCCGGTTATCTTCAAAGATATTGCCGGCAAGATTAACCAGGGCTTCCGAAACTGCATATATCCCGCCCCCGTCTCTTCTCGCCTCATTACTTCTAAAAGTGTTACCGGTAACCACTGCTGTCGAATCCTGAATAAAAATACCGGCACCATTTCTCTCTACATAATTTTCGGTAATTTCATTACCGCTTATTTCAGGGTTTGATCCCTCATTGACCAGGATTCCACCACCGAGCAGGGCCTGGTTGTCTGAAATGGTATTGCCCTCAATAATTGGAGCTGAACCAGTGTAAACCGAGATGCCACCACCCGCATCAGCTTCATTCCCAATAATAATGTTCTCCGTCATGACAGGCGAAGACTGGGCATTGACAAAAATTGCACCCCCGAACGGGCCGGCCTTGTTGTCAGTCAGGCTATTACCGGTAATCCGAGAATCCGACTGGACCAGGAAAAGCCCCCCGCCGCCTTGCGAAGCAACATTGTCGATAATCGTATTATCCTTAATATCGGCGGCGGCTTCAAAGATCGAGAATCCTCCGCCATTCTCGGCAGTGTTATTGGAAATGGTGTTGCCTTCGAAGAGCAAAGTATTATCTCCACCTCCGCTGATGGCCACCGCTCCACCGCTGCGCCCCGCTGAGTTCTTGCTAATTTCATTCTCAGTGATTGTAGGAGAAGAGTAAGCAATAAAAAATCCACCACCACCGCCTGTAGAAATGTTGTCCACTATGTGGTTACCGGTTATTACCGGAGCCGCTTCGTAAATGAGAATACCGCCTCCACGTTCAGCCACATTGTTGGTAATCACATTTTTCGTAATGGTGGGGTTGCTTTTATTGGCGATAAAAATCCCCCCGCCGTAATAGGAAGGAACTTCCTGCATTTCCCCGTCAATTTCGAATTCCAGGACTTCCATGTTCCCGCTTCCACCGGTAATTGTGAAGCCGGTTAAGATAGCTCCTTCATTTTCACCATTATTAAAAACTACAACAGAGTCGACTCCGCCCCCGTCAATAACAGTTTGTTCCACTACTTCCGGATCTTCCGGATCAACGCTGCGAAGGGTTATATTTTTGCCGTTAAAATTTATATTCCCTACGTAGGTACCCGGTTGAACCAGGACCACATCACCATCTTCTGCCGCGTCAATTGCTTCCTGAATAGTTGCATAATCTTCCGGGACTTTCAGTGCTCCTTCGACAACAGCCGTCCCTTCACTGCAGGAAGAGAGTAATCCTGCCCCGGCTAAGAGCAAAACAGAAAATACCAGGCAATATAAAAGATGCTTGCGCTTGCTATTCGTCATCAGTAAGCCTCCAATCTCCATTTAGGATAAGGGTTTTCAGGCTCATTAATGTGCCCGAAAACCCTTATCCTGGTGGACGTGAGGGGATTCGAACCCCTGACCTCTTGAATGCGAGCCAAGTGCTCTCCCAGCTGAGCTACACGCCCTCGCAGGGGTATTATAGCAAATAGGCATTCATTAAGCAAGGGAAGGGAAAAGAACACCTAATCGGCAATTATTCGCCTTTCATCGCCACCAGGGGTTTTAGCAAATCGAGGGGGACTGGCCTGCTTTTGCCCGTTTCCATATCTATAAATGCTATTGTCACCCGGGCTTCGCCTGCCTTGACTGCCGCTTTTATTTTCAATATTTCTTGCTGCATAATATAGCTGCTGTTGCCAACCTTAACCGGGCGGGTTTTTATAACCAGCAAATCCCCCCTGTAGCAGGGAGCATAATAATCCATATTGATGTTGACAACAACCGTTCCTATACCCTGCTCCCGCATCTGATCAAAAGTGCAGTCTGCCTTGTTATACCAGTCTTCCCGGCCCCATTCAAGGTATTCAATGTACCTGGCATTATTAACATGGCCGAGAAAATCAATTTCCGTTGATCGGGCGGTTATTTCAAGGGAAGTTTCCATTAGTCTCTACCTCTTTCCGGACACTTTCAAAATCGGCTACATCAACCTTTATAAAAGCAAGAGGGACCCCGGGGCTGCAACTTGCTGATTGATCAGTCATGACATAAATTTTCAAGACCTGTCCCAGGGTTTAACCCTTATGTTCTATTTCTGTAACACATTCGGTTTTGATTATCTCCACCAGGGACTGAAGGGCATCAATCACATGAGGCCTGATATCGCCGCCGACCATTATGTACATTATATCATCCCCTGTTTCCAAATACCCTTCATTAAGCCACACCCTGACATAGAAAATTCCCTCCATTTTACGGGTTTCCGCAATTGTCTCCTCAACTTTCGAGACATCATATGAGAAATCCATTCCCCGGACCATAGTGCCGTCGTCAATACCTGCCCTGACTTTTGCTTTAGGTGTTTGACGAACAATTCCATTATGAATTAAAAACATTCCAACTTTTGCTGCAGCGGGATCGACTTTGGCTTCTCTGAGCCATTGATTGATGGAAGGCCGCTCCTTTTTTATTTCTTCATTAATCATCTCTAACCACTCCCTGTAAATTAATACCTTTAGCTGAACTGCTCTTTCAAAACCTCTTATTATAATATCACGGTTAAATGTTCACAGGAAATGATGTTCTCTATTGCAATTGCCTGTATTCAATTGAAAACGAACTGCCCCTTCTATCGGTATGATGGTGGCAAAAATACGGCAGGCAAAGGCAATGTATAACAACTTTTAGTAAACTTGATTTGTAGCAGGAAAGAACAGAATCCTGCAATTAAGGGTATCACCGTTTGTCTGAACAGGGTTCATCAAACCAGCAGGGGTTCAATTAAAGATTGCTTTTATATATAATGTGATTAATCAATAATTTACTTTATGCTTTTTGATCCTGTTTTTGATCTGTCATGCGTTGTACAGTGGCAATCTGATTAACGGAGGTGCGCTATGAACAAGGTTTTTACATTTGAAGAACCTACAAATGAGGCCCCTTTAAATTATGCCCCCGGTTCGCCCGAGAAACAAAAGCTGAAGGGCAAGCTGGAGGAATTAAAGAAAGGCGTCATGGAAATACCCCTGATAATCGGGGGCAAGGAGATCCAAACAGACCGGATTGAAGAAATTAGGGCTCCGCACGATCACAACCTCCTGCTGGCTCGCTATCACAGGGCAGGCCCCGATGAAATTAAAATAGCCATTGCTTCTGCCCAGGAAGCAAAACAGAAATGGCAGAAAATGCCCTGGGAAAAAAGAGCATTAATCTTCAGGGAAGCAGCGGCCCGCCTGGCCGGCCCATTCCGTCAAACACTTAATGCGGCAACCATGCTGGGGCAGGGGAAAAATGCTTATCAGGCAGAGATTGAGGCAATCTGTGAACTGATCGATATGCTACAGTTTAACACCTATTTCATGGGCCGGATATACAGCGATCAGCCTCTCTCGATCCTTGACTATGTAAACAGCATGGAATACCGTCCGCTGGAAGGTTTTATTGCCGCCATAACCCCTTTCAACTTCACCTGTATTGGAGCCAACCTGGCCACTGCACCAGCCATGATGGGTAACGTAGTGCTCTGGAAACCGGCCTCTACTGCCGTATATTCAAATTATTTTGTGATGAAACTATTGATGGAAAGCGGACTGCCACCGGGGGTCATCAACTTCCTTCCCGGATCGGGTTCAGAGATCGGTGACCTGCTTTTTGAACATCCCGATCTTGCCGCAATCCATTTTACGGGATCAGCACCTACCCTGAAATATATCTGGAAAAAAGTCGGGCAAAATATCGATAAATACCGCTCTTATCCCAGGATCATAGGAGAAGCGGGAGGTAAAGACTTTGTTTTTGCCCACCAATCAGCCAATCCGGATGAACTGACAACAGCCCTGATCAGGGGTGCTTTCGAATACCAGGGCCAGAAATGTTCGGCAGCCAGCAGGGCTTATATCCCTGCAGGTTTGTGGGACAGGATGGAAAAAGATTTTCTGCGGAAGGTTGAAGACCTAAAAGTCGGCCCGGTGGAGGATTTCAGGAACTTTATCAACCCGGTGATCGACAAAAAAGCCTTTGACAAGATTAAAGGCTACATCGATTATGCTTCAGAATCCAGTGAAGCCGAGATTATTGCCGGAGGACACTATGACGACAGTAAAGGATTCTACATCCATCCTACTGTCATTAAGACAACCAATCCGCACTTTAAAACGATGGAAGAAGAAATATTCGGCCCTGTACTGACTGTTTATATATATCCTGAAGAACAGTACATGGAAACCCTCGAGCTGTGCAACAGAACCTCACCATACGGATTAACGGGGGCAATATTTGGCAGGGACCGGGATGCATTAATGCTTGCCGAAGAAATTCTTACATACGCTGCCGGTAACTTCTATATTAACGATAAACCCACCGCGGCAGTTGTCGGGCAGCAGCCTTTCGGTGGATCAAGGGCTTCGGGCACCAATGACAAAGCAGGCTCCATCTTGAACATGCTTCGCTGGACTACTCCGAGAAGTGTCAAACAAAACCTGAATCCGCCGGTCGATTACCGGTATGCCTTTCTCGATGAAGAGTAAATTAGTTTAGCCAAAAAATAAGAGGTCCGGGTCCGGGCACATAACATGAGCAGTTATATTCCAGAGCCCTGTTCTAATTTGACAGCATTTATTCTTTTGCCTCAACCAGTTCAATGGCTTCCTTACCGGTCATATGATCAATGTCAATGGCAATGATATAAGACTTTTTACAGCCGGTTATTTCTTTATTTTTGGATTCTTCCGGTTGATCCCCGGAATACTTTTCCACTAAAGCCTTAAAAGCTTCGAACCATTCATCACCTTCCGCGATTCTTGCTTTTCCAAAGGCGATTACACTGCGGAAATAAGATGTGTATTCTTCACTGGAAATCTTATCCTCATCTATG
>JAGYMW010000088.1 GCA_018400435.1 Bacillota bacterium
AAATATGACGGCAAACGTTATGTAGCAGTTGACCGTTATGACAAACAACGAGTTGACCACTACGAATTGGAAAAAGACGCATTTAAGTAATAATTTTTGTGCCATTTTTGTGCCCTTGTGCCATTTTTGTGCCCTACTTGTGCCCTACATTTTATGTTTCTGCATAGTCCTGCATAAGAATAAAAAGTCTGAAGATGCCTATGATATATAGAAAAACCAGTCTATACGGGATATCGTACATAAAAAAACAGATCCCTGTTACGGATTAGGAATCCGTTGCTCTATCCCCTGAGCTACAGGCGCATGCCTTATTCCATGGGCTTTTCAGCCATTTTGTTTTTGTCACTGTTGCTGTTTTGTGCCTTTTTTGTGCCGGGAGTAAGAAGATTATATTTTTCGACAACACTATCCTGCATCCCTTCGACAGCATGAGTGTAGCGATTTAAGGAAAAAGAAACGTCATGGTGGCCCAGTCTTTCTTTAACAATGTTAGGATGAATACCCATAGCAAACAGCTGGGTAGCATGACTGTGCCTTAAATCGTGAAACCTCATATCTAAACCTTGCTCCTTTGCTTTGTTAATAAAGTTTCTACTAACCACTGAAGGGTTAAGTGGTGTGCCATCTTCGTGACAGAAAATTAATCCTTCTTCTTTGCCGCTCCTTATGGATTCGATAGCATTGATTACTATATCGGGGCAGACAATTCCCCTGGTCTTATTTGATTTGGGTGTTTTGAAATAATTCTGGCCATGGATTCTCGATAGACTTTGCCTAATATAGATAGTCGGCCATTTGATATTTTCCCATCGTAGAGCAAGCAGTTCACCCAGTCTCATACCAGTATAGGCAGCTGTTATATATAAAATTTCATAGCGGTGTTCTTTAAAGCAATCCAGAAGGTTAATCATTTCCTCTACGGATAGTGCCCTGGTATTTTTTTGCTTCGGCACCGGTGGATCAATTAGGGTAGCAGGATTATAGGGTATTATTTTTAACCTTACAGCTCGCTTTAAAGCTTTGCTTAATACAGAACAATGTTGTTGAACTGAGCGTGGCTGTAGTTTGTATTCCTTAAACATAATTTCTATGTATCTTTCTATATGTTCGGGCTGGAGTTCTTTTATCTTAATATATCCGAGAGTAGGCTTTAAGTAAAGCCTTAAGATTGCTTCATAATTGGCGCCGGTAGAGGGCGCAAGATTGGCCTGATGCATCTTAAACCAGTCATCAAGGTATTCTGATACGCTTGTTTTGTCCTGAAGATTAACACCCTTTCTGACTTGTTCCAAAAGCGCATCGGCATACTTGATCGCATCGGGTTTGCGCCCTCTAAATCTGCGGCGCACCCTGGTCCTCTTGCCGGTTAACGGATCCCTGCCGGCTTCTATCAGGATTTCATAGTGTTTACCTTTTATCAACTCTTTCAGTTGATACACGATCTTCCTCCAGCATTTTGTCTATGCTTACATCAAAGTATTCGGCAATCTTAAACGCGTTTTCAAGGGGAATCCTGTGCTTGCCCAGAACATAGTCGTGTAAGTTTGAATGTGGGATCCCGGTAGCTTTAGATAAAGAATAGTAACTATACCCTCTTTGATCCATAAGCTTACGCAAATTCTTACCAAAGTTTAATATATCTTTAGTACCCAAACTTTATCACCACCTTTTCCCTATCCAAGATATCATATATCATTCTATTATGCAACAACTATTTTATATAAATAGAATAGATTGATATAATAAGGAATAAACATATATTTGTATCTGGGTTGACACCATGCTCGATTCATGCTAAAATATTCCGAGATGCCGTATAAAAATCAGCGGTCAAAACTAACATATACGGAGGTATCATGAGCAAAAAACTAAGAATCTTATTAGACTGGTACAGTGTGGATAAGATGTATTTAGCGAAAAGGTTAAAGATTAGTTATTCTGCTTTGCAAAAAAAAATTAATGGTCAGTCAAGGTGGTGGTTAGACGAAGCATTAACAATTCAAGAAGTTTTAGAAGAACATGGGCACCACGAAGATATCGCTTCAATCTTCAATTTAAAAACTTCATCGTTAGTTTTGACCCGCAAATAATATTACAAGTAGTTTAGTTGCATTAATATTAAAAGGATGGGTTTATTTTTATGCGTTTCATATCCAACATATCGGAAGGAGGCAGTACAATGTCAATGGCCTTAACGGTAAAAGAGGCCGCAGAGGAGCTGGGAATATCTGAAAGCACTATGTATGCCATGGTTTACCAGGGCCTGCCACATAACAGGGTCCTGGCCAGAGGCACCAAGGGTAAGGGGAAGATTTTGATATCACGCAAAACTTTAGAAGACTGGCTGAAAGGGGGTACAGATAATCAAGGACTTATACAAGTCAAATAATGCTGATGCCAAGTTGTCTTTGAGTTATAAGGACCAAGCAGGTGATACCCAGTTTTTGATAGTAGACAAGTTTGCGTTGTGTTTGCTTGATAATGATGTAACCGTTACAGCAATCAGTAACAATTTAAACGAGTGGAACGACCTTCAGATCCTGGTGCATTACCTGGAGAAAGTAGAAGAAATTGAGGGGGTGGAACCGGGAATCAAAGATATGATTAATAAATTAACTGATTTGATCGGGAATTTTATGCTTAACGAATACTTTTTAAGGGAGGGAAGAATCGATGCCCAAGATATTAATTGAAACGGCCAATTTAAGCGAAGATGATTGGCTACAGTGGAGACGTAAGGGGGTGGGAGGATCCGATGCTCCCATAATCATGGGTGTTAATCCTTATCAATCTGTATTTGATCTGTGGTTTAAAAAACTTTATGGCTACCAGGATGAAGACGATGATCAGATCAGCCAGGATAAGAAAAAGTGGGGCCATTTGATTGAACCGCTTCTGGCTGAAAACTGGATGGAGAAAACCGGTAAGAAACTAAGAAGGAGAAATGCTATCCTTCAACATCCTGAGTACCCCTGGATGCTGGCAACAGTAGACCGCCTGGTAGTCGGTGAGAACGCCGGATGGGAAGGTAAAACAACTAACGCTTATTATGTGGACCAGGGCGAACCCAAAGAATTATATGAGGTTCAGTGCCAACATTATATCGCTGTATTTAATGCAGACCGGTGGTATATTTCGGTCCTGGCCGGCGGGCAGATTGAATATGAATACTGTGTAGAAAGGGATCAGAAGTATATTGATGAGGTTTTAATCCCTGCTGAAAAGAAATTCTGGGAGCTGGTAAAAACTGAAACCTTCCCGGACTATGACGGAAGTGATGCCTGTGTGCGAATGCTCAACGAGCTTTATCCACAGAGCAACGGCAACGAGATTGAACTGCCCGGCGACTTACTTGAGAAGGTTGAGAAGTATAAACAGTTTTCTAAAGCTGAAAAAGAAGCCAAGACTGAAAAAAATAAGTATGCCAATCAACTCAAGGGGGCCATGGGAGATGCCTCTAAAGCAATCCTGGGTGACTATAAATTATACTGGAGTGATGTGAACAAAACATCTTTTAATGCCAAGGCTTTTGAGAAAGCTAATCCAGAACTTTATAAAGAGTTTCTGGAGGAAACGGTTTATCGCAGATTCAGCATAAAATAATTTTAAGGAGGCTTACCTATGAATGATATTGCCAGAAAGTTGCAGGAACCTTTCCATGCCAGTGAGATAGAATGGCGGGTGGGACCAACCAATGCCGAAAAGACTCAGGGTATTGCCCTGGCTTATGTTACTAACAGGGCTATCCAGAATCGGCTTGATGAACTGTTTGGACCATTCGGCTGGAAGAATGAATACCAACCATGGAAGGCTGATGCTCAGCTGTGCGGTATTTCGATCCTTGAGGAAGATGTATGGGTTACCAAATGGGATGGTGCCGAAGATAGTGATATGGAATCAGTAAAAGGAGGCTTATCTGATGCCATGAAACGGGCTGCCTATCAGTGGGGTATTGGCCGCTATTTATATAAGCTGCCGGCCCAGTGGATGCCCATTAAAAAACAGGGTAAATCGTATGTCCTGGCCAAGACGCCGGCCCTGCCAAAATGGGCGCTTCCTGGTGGGCAACAGCCTGCTGAAAATGAACCAGAAGAAGAAACAGCTCCAGAAGAAACAGCTCCAGAAGAAAGTGTTGATATCAATGAAGGCAAGGAGGTATTTCCTGACAGTGAAGAAAAAGAGAAACCTGACAATGTAAGAGATATCAGTTCAACTTCTAAGGATAAAAGTAAACCTAAGAAAAAATATGATGTAAAGGGTGATGTCCGGCCGATAAACGAAAAACAAATTAAGTTATTCTATGCTATCACCAAAGGGGATAAAGCATTAATGAGTTCCCTTGCCAAGGAAAAAGGTTTCGATGATCTAAAAGATATTACGCGTGAAGCATTTGATGATATTCTTGTCAAGGCCAAGCGGGCCATGGAAGAAGAAACTCCCCCAATTACAGACGAAGACGTTCCCTTTTAAATTTAAATAAAATCAAGGAGGTTAATTAACAAAAAAGTGTTTTATTGTCTTTACAATATCCGAGTTATCGGATATAATTAAACAGGGTTAATTGATATAGAGAGAACCCCCCGGCTTTCACCGGGGGGCTCACTCTCGAAAGAGCGTTCAGTAATGATACTAAAGATAGTTTACTATAAATGTTTTTAATTGTCAATAGATAGGGGTGAATTTATGAAGATAGGTGAACCTTTTAATCCTTATCGCATGTTTACCGGGATATTTATTCCCAACGTATTAGTTAGTTATAAAGACTTATCACCAGGCGCCAAGCTATGTTACGGCCGCCTTGCACAATATGCCGGTGAAAACGGCGAAGCATATCCTGCCTATAAAACTCTAAGCGAAGAGCTGGGTGTATCTAAGCGAACAGTTATGAGATACGTGGAAGAGTTAGTTAATAAAGGGTTCCTTTATGCAGTCCACAGAATAGATGGTGATCACCAGACTACAAACATCTACAAGTTTTTATGGCATGAGATATTTGACACATCAATGGAGCGGAAAGAAATGACACCCCCCAGTGTCAAATCTGTCACCCCCCCAGTGACGGATCTGTCACCCAAAGAGAATCAATTAAGAGAATCAAATAAAAAGAAAAGATCCTCT
>JAGYMW010000089.1 GCA_018400435.1 Bacillota bacterium
ATAAAAATTTTTATAACTACATTTTGTTGTAAAAAATAAAATGTTTTTCTGCCTGCGGGGCGCCGTTTTCAACAATTACTGTCGGTTGTTCCTCGGTAAGTAGTTCTGCCAGTTCGCCGGGATTGGCGATCGTTGCTGAGCAGAGGATGAAAATGGGACTGGATCCATAAAAAGAGCAGATTCTCTTGAGACGGCGAATCACATTGGCCACATGACTGCCAAAAACGCCCCTGTACTGGTGCATTTCGTCAATGACAATATATTTGAGGTTCTGGAAGAGCTGGATCCACTTGGTATGATGAGGCAGGATGGCCGAGTGAAGCATATCAGGATTGGTAACGACAATATGCCCGCTGCGGCGGATACCCGGCCGCAGTCCCGGCTCAGTGTCGCCGTCATAAGTATGGCAGTTGAGAACTGGTTCCAATCCGCCGGTAAGTTCCCGCAGTTCAGCGACCTGGTCCTGGGAGAGTGCTTTGGTTGGAAAAAGGTAAAGAGCTCTGCTGGAAGGATCTTTAATCATGGCACTGACTACAGGCAGGTTGTAGCACAGTGTTTTACCAGAGGCGGTGGGAGTAACTACTACCGTATGTTTGCCTCTGTCAATTGCTTCAATGGCTGATGCCTGGTGGCTGTAAAGTTTTTCGATTCCCTGTTCTCTAAGCGCGTCGGTAAGCTGTGGTTCAAGGTGGTGCGGAAAATCACGGAAAGTCCCTTCGGATGCAGGGACTGTTTCCCAGCGAGTGACATTACTTATAAATACAGGATCTTCTCTCCATTTTTGCAGTATCTTATTTAAATCAGTCATCAGGGTTCTCCCAACTTAAACATAAGTTTGTCTTAATCCGATTATTCGCCGTTTAGCCGGGATTTCCTGTTGTTAATTCTATGCCTGTTTCTGGGAAAAAGGTTGGTTACCTTAATTTTGAAAAACCTTTTCCGGTAAAGGAAATAATCGGCTTTGTGGCGAATATGGAAACTGTCTGGTGAGGCTTTGACAGCTTCCGAAAAAGAGGAAAAAGCGGAAGTTTGCAGGCAACTATTCCGGAATAGAAAGACAGGTTTTATTAGGGAGTTTTTTTAAAAACAGAGGAGGTAGTGGTTATGCGAAAAGGATGTCCCTACGGCACTCATCGGGTTATTGAACCAGGAGACCTGCTGCCCCAGCCAGCCTGGAAGATAGATAACGACACGGAGATTTATGACAACGAAGTATTAATTGATGTTGAAGTGTTAAATATCGACTCGGCCAGCTTTACCCAGATTGAAAAGGAGGCAGGTGGTGAGGAAGAGAAGATTAAAGAGATAATAACTGGCATCGTCAAGGAACGTGGAAAACATCACAACCCGGTAACCGGTTCGGGAGGGATGCTCATCGGGTGCGTCGAAAAGATTGGCCCCGCCTGGAAAGGGAAAATTCCACTGCAGGAGGGAGACAGGCTGGCGACCCTGGTTTCCCTTTCACTTACCCCCCTGCGTATTGATCGGATTAAAAAGATCCACAAGGATATTGACCAGGTGGAGATTGACGGTAAAGCAATTTTATTTGAAAGCGGTATTTTTGCCGTTTTGCCTGAGGATCTACCGGAAACCCTTTCCCTGGCGGTACTGGACGTGGCTGGAGCAGCTGCCCAGACAGCTAAACTAGTCCGGCCAGGTGACAGGGTAGTGGTGATCGGAGCCGGCGGAAAATCTGGATTGCTCTGCTTGCATGAGGCCAGGAAAAGAGCGGGTATTACAGGGCAGGTAATCGGGGTTGCCCCGAGAGAAACGAGCAAAAAACGGGCTGAATCGACCGGCTACTGTGATGTGGTGCTCATGGCTGATGCTTCTAATGCACTGGATGTGATGAACCAGGTCAAAGAAGTGACCGGTGGGGACATGGCCGATGTAACTATAAACTGTGTAAATATACCGAATACGGAACTTTCTTCTATCCTGGCCACACGCGACTGTGGAACGGTTTATTTCTTCAGTATGGCTACCAGTTTCACCGCTGCCGCCCTGGGAGCAGAAGGGGTGGGCAAAGATGTAACTATGATTATCGGCAACGGTTATACCCGCGATCATGCGGCGATATCTCTTAATATCATGAGAGAAAGCCCCGTCCTGCGGAAGATATTTGAAGAACTTTATACCTGAGCAACAGGGAAAGGATGATCTTGAATTGAATGGTAAACCGAAATTAAATCTGGAAAAATCACTGGCTTTGTTTGAAGAAGCAAAGCGTGTTTCACCCGGCGGGGTAATGGGTATCAGGCGTCCCTATAATTTTATAGAAGGAGAATATCCCATCTTTCTGACTCACGGCTATGGCGGTCATATTGTCGATGTGGACGGTAATGATTACATCGATATGCTTTGTGCATATGGTCCGATTATTCTCGGCTATAACGAACCGGAAATAAACCGGGCGGTCAGGGAACAGATGGATAAAGGGTTCTGTTTTTCGCTGGTTCAACCTGTGCAAAATGAATTGATCAAAAGACTTATCAGAATTGTTCCTTCAGCGGAAATGGCCTTGCTGGTGAAAACCGGCTCGGATGCCACAGGATTGGCAGTTCGCGTTGCCCGCGGTTATACAGGGAAAGATAAAATTTTACGCTGCGGTTATCATGGCTGGCATGACTGGTGTGTCGAGGTGGCCGGCGGAGTGCCGAAAGCAATCCAGGATTTGACCCTTGAATTTCCCTATGGCGATCTCGATGCCCTTGAAAATATGTTGCAGGAAAACAAGGGTGAGGTGGCCGGAATTATCATCACTCCCGTGGGGCACCCCCTGGCCAGGCCGATTGTTGCGCCTCCGGAGGGCTATCTGGCCGGTGTCAGACAGCTGGCCGATCAATATGATTGTGTCCTGATCTTCGATGAAATTCGTACCGGTTTCCGGGTGGCCATGGGCGGTGCCCAGGAACGCTATGGGGTAATTCCCGATCTGACAGCTATCGGTAAAGCAATGGCCAACGGTTACTCAATCAGTGCCTGTGTAGGCAAAGCGGAAGTGATGAAAACAGCCGAGAAGAAAGTTTTTATCAGTTCAACCTTTTTCCCCAACAGCCTGGAGATGGTCGCAGCGATGAAGTGTCTGGATATACTGGAACGGGAAAAGGTGATCGATGCCATCTGGGAACGCGGGGAAGCATTTCTTGCTAACCTGGAGAAGATTGTTGAAAAAAGCGGGGTCCCGGCCACGGTATCCGGTATACCGCCAATGCCTTTTCTCACTTTTGACAAAGTCGATGACATCTACCAGGAAAGAAGAATCCGTTTTTACACTGAAACCATCAGGCGGGGTCTCTTTATTCAGCCTTACCATCACTGGTACATTGCCTACCGCCATACTGCGGAAGACCTGCAGTACGCCCTGGATACAATTGAAGAAGTTTTAACCATAGTAGCCGGAGAATATCCGGTCTGATGGGTAATCAATCATTATAAGATAGCTGTCAGGAAAACCTGTCGGTAAGGAGAGGTGAAAATGACCGAACCCAAAAAGCTGATGCTGCGTGTCCGCATCAGCACCCATGATGTGCACTACGGCGGTGGCCTTGTTGATGGAGCTCTGGTTACAAAGCTGTTCGGCGATGTGGCGACGGAGCTGCTGATTCGTCATGACGGCGATGAAGGACTGTTTGCTGCCTACGACATGATTGAATTCAAAGCTCAGCTCTGCGCCGGTGATTTTCTGGAGATCTGGGGCTGGATCGATCGGGTAGGGAGAACTTCGCGGCACATGCAGTTTGAAGCTTATAAAGTTATTACCAATGCCGAAATGGATAAATGTCCGTCTGCCTGCAATATGTTGTCAGAACCTCTTATGGTTGCCCGGGCCAGCGGGACCTGCGTGGTTCCCATGCATCTGCAGAGAGGATCGCAGGATCCCGATTTTGCGGAAAACAGGGGGTAATAGAACATGGAGAAGCTAATTATTACGGCCGCCCTGACCGGTGCGGAGGTTACGCGCGAGCACAACCCGAATTTGCCCATCTCCCCGGAAGAAATTGCGGCAGAGGCATATCGCTGTTTTCAGACGGGTGCCTCGCTTATTCATTTGCACGTGCGCAATGACGACGAAACGCCGACCCAGTCGAAAGCGGTATATCGGGAAACAATTTCTTTAATAAAAGAAAAGTGCGAGGTAATTGTCCAGGTTTCTACCGGCGGGGCGGTGGGAATGAGCGCCGAAGAGCGTTTGCAGCCGGTCTATCTTGAACCGGAAATGGCCACCCTTTCCACCGGGTCGGTCAACTTCGGCAGTGATGTTTTTATCAATTCTCCTGCTTACCTGGAAAAGTTTGCCCGGATGATGCAGGAGCACAATGTCAAACCGGAGATTGAAGTGTTTGAGGTGGGGATGATCAACAACGCTCTGCAGATGGTTAAAAAAGGGCTGCTGTCCGAACCTCTCCATTTTGATTTCGTGATGGGTGTTCCGGGTGGCATTCCTGCCTCGCTTAAGAATTTGCTTCACCTGGTGGAAAGTATTCCGACTGACAGTACCTGGACTGTAGCCGGAATAGGGCGGCATGAACTGCCGCTGGGTACCGCGGCCATAATCCTTGGTGGCCATGTGCGGGTCGGTTTTGAAGACAATATTTTTTACGAAAAGGGAGTTTTAGCCGAGAGCAATGCCCAGCTGGTAGAACGAATTGCCCGGGTTGCTGCCATTCACAGCCGCCCTCTTGCTGCACCTGATGAGGCAAGGCTCATTCTGGGTTTATAAAATGTGCCAGGGAGACGGACAATCTGGCACACTGATTATGAAAAAATATCCCTCGCCGGAAAATGATCCTGTCTTCACCTGTTTGCATATAATTGTGGTTTATAGTATTACATTGGTCTGTTTTATATTTTTTATGAAGCAATCAGGCATGCCCGGCCAATGAAGGTGTATAAGCTCGTTAAAACGAGAAGGTGAGATCCGCGGCAGTTTGTTTACCATTTTT
>JAGYMW010000009.1 GCA_018400435.1 Bacillota bacterium
CGCCCAACAAAGCAGGTAATCTTTTCGCAAATCGATAAGATCACCTACCTGCAGCCCCAGCTCCGCCGCCAGGCCGCCCCGCAGCTCAATGGCATACTGGGCCGGGCCGTTGCTGGGGTAAACCGGCAGTTCTTCGTCTGACATATTCGAAGCCGGCGGTTCCATTTCGTGAACAGTGGTAACCCTGCCTTCACTGTCGAGGAATATTACATCAATGGGCATGAGGCAGTTTTTCATCCAGAAGTTGAGTTCTATGGGGTAAGGGCTGTGGGCAGGAAAAACAAAGAGCATTCCCCGGTTCTCGGCCAGGTTTTCTCTCCACATCAGTCCTCTGGACCTCTCTTCAGGAGTTAAAGCCAGCTCCATCTCAAAAGGATGCCCCCGGATTTCCACATTTTCTATGAACGGCCGGCTCTCCCCATTGTTATCTGCCGGCATATTATCTACCTCTTCTTCTATGCAGCCTGAGACAAGAACTAATAAGATAAAAATTACAGCCAGGCAAACCCGAGTATAAAATTTCCGTTGTCTTTTTATGCTCATCTTCCCCAAATCGCAACCTTTCAACCACATCTTATATCTTGCCTTATTGGCAGCGACAGGTCATACTATGAGTTAATGCTGGCAGACTATCATAAATCTGCCGAGAGCATTGTTCTCCCATCAACAAGGAGGTTTTTTAATGAAACTGAAAACAATCTTTGCCACCGGTTTTTTAACCATCCTGCCGCTTGCAGTCACCGTATATGTGTTCTACCTGATCTTCAGTTTTCTGGACAATCTTCTCGGCAACCTTATTGAAGCAATCTTCAACTTCCGGCTACCGGGAATCGGTTTCGCCGCCGGGATCATCTTGATCCTGATTATCGGGTTCATTGCTTCTAATATAATAGGCAGGCGTTTGATCGGTTTCAGTGACAGCCTTCTGCAGCGCATTCCTCTGGCCAAAAGCATTTACACCAGCGCCAGGCAGATAATAGACGCCTTTACGTTACAGGGAAAAGCCGCTTTTCAAAAAGTGGTTCTCCTTGAATATCCCCGCCGTGGTCTCTATGCCCTCGGCTTTGTTACCGGCAGCTCCAAAGGTGAAGTCCAGGATAAAACCCATAAAGAAACCCTGAACATATTTATTCCTACAACCCCAAACCCCACCTCGGGGATGCTTATCCTCGCTCCCCGCAGTGAGGTCATTGACCTCGATATGACCGTTGAAGAGGGAATGAAAGTGATCATCTCCGGGGGTCTATTTTCCCCACCGGTCGATGCTCCGAAGGATGATACCGCGTGAGCTGTAACAGGATTACCCCTGGAACATACATTCCCCCTGTAAGAAATGTATGTCGTGTTACATGTGCCAAACAAAACGTCCCCTTGACTTCTTGTGTCAAACAAAACGTCCCCTTGACTTCTTTTAAACGAAGAAAGGTTTTTCTCTTTCCGCCCAGTCGAGGGATCTCTTTACCGCCTTGCGCCAGCCGCGGTATAGGAAGCGGCGGCTGTCTTCATCCATCTGCGGTTTAAAAGAGGCGCTTTCCTGCCAGAGTTCGGCGATAGCGTCGGTGTCCTTCCAGTTTCCACAGGCCAGGCCGGCCAGGTAAGCGGCGCCCAGCGCCGTTGTGTCGGCCGTGCATGCACGCCGGACAACAGTTCCCGTTATATCGGCCTGGAACTGCAGCAGCAGATCCATCACGCTGGCTCCTCCGTCCACACGCAGTTCATGGAGGGGTAGATCGGCATCGCGGCGCATTATTTCCAGAACATCCCTGGTCTGGTAAGCCATTGCTTCGATAACAGCCCGTGCAAGGTGAGCTCTTGATGTGCCGCCGGTAATGCCAATAAGCAAGCCGCGGGCATAGGGATCCCAGTGCGGCGCACCCAATCCGGCAAAGGCAGGAACGAGATATACCCCATCATTGCTTTCCACTAGGCCGGCCAGATCCTCCAGGTCTGAGGCTTCTTTTATTAACTGAAGGCCGTCACGCAGCCATTGCACGGCGGCACCGGTGATAAAAATACTTCCTTCGAGAGCATATGAAACTTCCCCCTTCACTCCCCAGGCGACGGTGGTCAATAATCCGTTATCAGAAGCAACGGCCTTTTCACCGGTATTCATCAGCAGGAATGAACCGGTCCCGTAAGTGTTCTTGGTCATTCCCGGCTGAAAGCAGGCCTGGCCGAACAGGGCAGCCTGCTGGTCACCGGCTATTCCACCGATGGGCACGGCAGAACCAAAAAACACGTTAGGATCAGTTTCACCGTAAAAATAGCTGCTCGGCAGTACTTCCGGCAGGACGCCAACAGGCACTTTGAAAATCTTCAGCAGTGTTTCATCCCATTCGAGATGATGAATATTAAAAAGGAGGGTTCGCGAAGCATTTGAATAATCGGTGGCAAAAACGCGGCCTCCGGTCAGGCGGTAAAGCAAATAGCTGTCCACCGTTCCGCAGGCCAGGGTTCCCTTTTCAGCAGCTTCTTTAACTTGCGGCAAATTTTCCATGGCCCAGCGCACTTTAGTGCCGGAAAAGTAGGGATCCAGCAGCAGGCCGGTCCGGCGCCTGATCCTGTCTTCCAGGCCTTCGTTCTTGAGCTGCCGGCACATTTCGGCTGTGCGGCGGCACTGCCAGACGATCGCTCTTGTCAAAGCTCTGCCGCTCTCTCGATCCCAGAACACTACTGTCTCCCGCTGATTGGTAATACCCAGTGCTGTCAGTTCGTGGGCTGATAATCCCGCTTCTTGCAAGGCCTGCTCAGTCGTCTTTAGAACGTTCCCCCAGATTTCATCAGGGTCTTGCTCCACCCATCCAGGCTGCGGGTAATACTGCTTGTGTTCCAGGTTAACCCGGGCTTTCGAGAGCCCCTCACTGTTCCAAACAATGGCAGTCGTCCCCGTCGTCCCCTGGTCGATTGATAAGATACAGCCGCCGATCTTAATCGCCTCCCCGTAAGTTTTACCGAAAACAACACTGATCCCGTTCCAACCCTCTGATGTAAAACCCTCCGAGCCGGATCAAATCCGCTGGTCCTCAATCAGCAAGCTTAAAAACAAGTTTTTTCCCCTGTTCTTCTCGCCTGATTTTCCCTTCATACTCAAGATGGCGGATGTGGGCAAGGGCTTCACCCGTAGCAAACCATTTCTGCATCAGGGGAAAATCATCCCAGCCCTCGGCCACCAGATCCCAGGTCATCCGGGATGCAACATCAAAAGCGCTGACCGGGCCTGCTTCCCGCAGAATGGCCATTACCTCCTCCAGCCTCTGGTGATGATGTTCTTTAAGCTCTTCAATTCTTTTACGGCAATCAGTAAAAATGCGGCGATGCCCGGGTAACACGAGCTTAACCGACATCGTCCAAACACGATCCAGGCTCCTGAAGTAGTCACCAAGGGGATCACTTTCATCAAGCCAGGTTGTAATATTAGGGGTAATATCACAAAGAATATGATCGCCGGAAAAAAGCAACTTTTGTTCCGGTTCATAGAGACAGGTATGCCCGGGTGAATGACCGGGGGTCATTATACAGTGAAGTTCATAGCAACCATACCGAATAATATCACCATCTTCAACCAGGGTGAAATCCTCCGGCTTCTTCGGCTCATAATGCTTTCCGGGGTGTGAACCGACGGCCATTTTCACCATTTCCGCCGGGAATCCATGCCGTTCGGTCATCGCCAGGATCATCCCCCAGATATTCTTGTGGTTCAAGATTTCGGCATCGGGCCGGTTGAAATAAACGACAGAACTACTTGCTACAAATTCGTCCACCAGACCAATGTGATCTATATGCATGTGCGTAACAAAAAAGTCCGTTTTTTCAGGATCAAGCGCCAGCTGCTCAAAAACATCTCTCATCGCTTCCCGACAGGCACTGCGCTTCATCCCTGTATCAATGACCAGGTTGCGTTTTTCATCTTTGATGATATAAGAATTGGTCGCCTTAAGCGGATTGCCGGGTAGAGGTATTTCTGCGCGATAAAGGGCCGGTTTTATTTCTTCAATGATTGTTGCTGCCACTTTTCCACTTCCCTTTATCTTGATCTTTATTCATTCATATATGCAATTATGCTATGCTTTTTAATTCTGCTTCAAGTTTGAAAACTCCTCTTTAATTTTCTCCTGCAGTACCGGACTGTCAAACACTTTTAACCCGGTAATAGCCATAGCCCTGCCGGCAGCAAGCATCACATCATAGGCCTTTTCTGTATTGCAAAGGGCTGCAAATTCAGGGGTATGCCGCGGCACCCATTGATCAGTCAGGGCAAGGAGCGGATATATGGAGGGGGTAACCCGGCTGACATTGCCCATATCGATGGAGCCAACTTCCCCCGTCTGGGCCGACTGAACGGTATAACCGGCCTGGGGCAGGCTTTCGGCAAAAACATCGGCCAATACATTATTGCTGCACATCGCTTCATAGGGATAATCGGATTGCTCAATTTCAAGGGTGGTACCGGTGGCCGTTGCCGCTCCCCGGGCACAGGCGGTTACCTTTTCTACCGCTTCTTCCAGGCCAACACTGTCACGAGCCCTGACCAGGAATTCAGCGACAGACCGGTCGGGGATAACGTTGGTGGCCAGCCCTCCTTCAGTAATAATTCCGTGAACTCGGACATCTTCTTTGAGATGCTGCCGCAGGGCATTAATACCATTAAAGGTCTGAATCACGGCATCAAGGGCATTGCGCCCTTCCCACGGCTCGATGGCAGCATGAGCATTTTTCCCGTGAAAAATAAACCGGTAATCACAGCAGGCCAGGGAGGTAACATTGATCCGTGTTGAACAACTGGGATGAAACATCATTGCGGCATTGATATCGTCAAATACTCCCGTCCGCACCAGATCTACTTTTCCGCCATGGTCCTCTTCATCCGGCGTGCCGATTACCGATACCCGGCCCGGCCGTCCTTCCAGGGCGGCAGCCAGGGCTACCCCGGCAGCAACGGCGGCGATGGCTATCAGGTTATGACCGCAGCCGTGGCCGATCTCAGGTAAAGCGTCATACTCGGAGCAGAATCCTATATGATATCCCTCTTCCCCATAAGTAGCCATGAAGGCAGTTTTTAAGCCTCCTACGCCGCGCCAAACCTTAAATCCCATTTCTTTCAGATAAGCGGTAATCAGGTCTGAAGCAAAATATTCTTCACCCCCTACTTCCGGATGGCCATGAATGTCCCGGGACATCTTAATTAGTCTGTCCAGCTCCTCCTCTATTTTGCTGTGAATAGTCCGGTAACCGCTCATACTCTTAATCACCGTCTTTCCTGAATTTTTGCCCATTATAACTGTTTTTGCTCTCTTTGCCCAGCACAGTATGGCCGGCAGGCAGGAATAGAGCAAATTTTTTCTATTCAACAGGACGCAGCTGTTCGTAGGTGTCGACTACATAGGTAAAGATGACCGGCCCGGTCCGAGGGTTGCGAGTCCAGCCCTCGTAGGGATCGTTCCGGTATGCCTGCAGCTCGGGGTCATAGGAAAGGACAATATAGGCTGCATCGTCATAGAATATGCTCTGCATTTCATGAATGATCTGACGTCTTTCATCACGGTCCATTGTCCTCTGCTGGCGGAGATGCAGTTCGTCATACTGCGGGTTGGAGTAGAAACAATCGCTCCAGGACATGATTTCGTCGGTGGTAACCACTTTCAAGATCGAGGTGGGATCGACATCGACAAACCAGCCCCAGATAAACATATCAAAATCGCCTTCATAGATCCGGTCAGTGAGGGTTCCTTCATCGATCACACTTACCGTCAGGGCAATACCAACCTCCTCCAGCATGTCCTTAATCATGGTGCCCGCTTTCTGGTTGTCAGACGATTCGGAACGGACGAGCAGGGTGAAATCAAGGGGCTCACCATCGGGACTAACCCTGATTCCGTCAGAGTCGGGAGTATAACCGGCTTCCTCCAAAATCTCCTTCGCTTTTTCGGGATCGTAAAAACGAAAATCGTCGACCGGGTCGTAGTGCCAGTATTCAAAGAAAGGTGGGACAATAGTCGAACCGATTGTTCCATAACCCAGATAGGTAACATCAATAATCTCCTGCCGATCGATGGCATACTCGACAGCTACCCGGATATTTTTGTCAAGTAACAGGGGATTGCCGAGAGAATCAGGATCTTCCCAGACGTTAAAAGAGAGCTCTGTAAATGATGGCGAATCAGCAGCTATGGCAACGATGTCCGGATCAGCGGCTTCTTCAAGCTCTTTAAACTGTGCTCCCGGAACGGAGGTGATTATATCAAGCTCGCCCTGTTGCAGCGCTTCGATCATCAGGCCGGTGTTGGCATATATAATGAAAATAACTTCATCAAGCGCCGGTGCTCCTTTGAAGTAATCCTTGTTGGCAGCCATTCTGGTAAATTCGCCTTTGCGGTGCTCGATAACCTGGAACGGACCGGTCCCGATAGGATCATCATTGGCAAATTCACCCTCGGCATCAGCGGGATCTATTTCCGACCAGATGTGTTCGGGCAGAATGGGAACAAGGATCTGGGGCATCCAGGCGATAGGCTCATCCGTCTTGATGGTCAGGGTATTTTCATCGATCACTTCTATTTCTTCCATCGGAGCCACGTAATCATAGAAATACCCGAGCTCGTTGTCACGGATATATTCAAACGTGAATTTGACATCATCGGCACTGAACGGTTCGCCGTCATGCCAGGTAACCTCCTCCTGGAGACTGAAGGTCCAGACCAGTCCCTCATCATCTACCGACCATTCGCGGGCCAGATCTGGTATAACATCCAAATCTTCGTCCCAGCTAACCAGCATTTTGTAATTGAGGTACATGATCTCGTAAGCCTGGTAAGACCAGATCAGCATGGGGTTGAGGCTCTCAATCTCCCGCAGGAAACCGACCCTCAGGACATGACTCTCTTCCTCTGTCTCAACACAGCCGGGTAAAAAGAAGGCCATCATGAACAGGACAACCATAACCAGAGTTAACAACTTTTTATTACCCAAAAGCGGTACCCTCCATCTTCCATTTTTTATTTCAACAGCTCACACTTATTTTCAATGTAATCAGCTATCCGGACGTAAATACCTATTTATGTAATATATTACATAATTATTATTGTCATAATTATACCAGATTTAACGCATTAAGACTATAACGCTATAAGTTTAGGCCCTTTATATAATTAACCGATCAAAGGATAATTCCCTCTCCGGATCAAACTAATGATCAAACTCGTTTAAAACCATAAAAGATCTTGTCCGAAGTTTGAGTAATATATTAGCGGGAGGATATTAGGAAAAGTTTTTTTACATGCAGGAAAAGAGAGATCTCGTTTCAGAATGCGATATGATATAATATGAAAAAGGATTATCTCTTTATTTAAACGAAGACAGGGGTTGATCTGATGCTAACCAGATCCAGAATTATGCTGCTCTTGGTAGTGGCCTTATTCCTGCCACTTACAGGCGGATGCAGTGTGCTTATGCCTTTTAAATCTGTAACAGACTCCGCCGGTGAACCTTTTGAAGTTGTGATCACAGAAATGGAACCCTCAGAGAATTTTACGGACACAGATACCACCATGGAAGAAGAAGCAGCGGCAGAAGTGGTTGTTCCACCCGATAAAAGCGACCGCCTTCCAGGCAGCCTGAACCGGGACAGCATCGAACTCTATGCCGCCGGAAATGACTTTTTCCGCGAAGGTGGTTTAAAGACAGAAGGGTTCAGCGGAAAGAAAACTGAAACCGCGCAATCTGATGAAGACGACCCGGCGGAAACCGGTGTTGCACCGGAAGATACAGAAGGAGATCCTCCCATTTACGTGACTACGGAGGAAGATACTGCCGACTGGGGAGTACCGATCATAGGAGACGATGATGGTGATGATGATGATGATGATTGGTATAACCTTGACTGATATGAATGGGTAAATAATCCGTTTAGCCGAATAATCAGTTCTGGAGGTGATTGCAGATGGACATCAAGAAAATTGTCCTGACCGGGTTTCTCGTTCTCCTGCTCGGCGCGGTAATCTGTGGCTGCGGGGAAGAAACCGCCAACCCGGAAGAAGATACTGTCGACCAGGAAGAAGAAATTGAACCAACCGCAGTCCCGGATAATGAAACGGCAGAAGATGAAACCGGGGAAAACGAAGAAACAGCTGAAGAATCCCCGGCAGTTAAAAGTGATAACGGTGAAAAGTCCGGAGCCGACGCCTATCCGGGAACTGTTTTCAAGCATGACGTAAAGATGAATATAGACGGAGTGGTAGAAAAGGATCTAGACGAAGGATGGTGGGAAGAGCCCTGATAGCTCATTACTGCCGATCCATGCTTCCCGAGGAAAACCCCTCCAGGTCTAAAGTTACATAGAGATAACCGAGGTTGCGGAAATAGTTAACAATGTCTCTTCGCCTGGAAAGAACAGCATAAAAATCTGTAATATTTACTTCAATGCGGGCCAGTTGTCCGTGACAGCGAACCCGAATTTCATTTTCCAGCCCCATGCGCCTCAGAAATGCTTCTGCTTCTGCCACTTTCCAGATTTTCTCTGTAGTCAGCAAATCCCCATATGGAAACCGCGAAGCAAAACAGGCTTCCGCCGGTTTATTCCAGGTAGGCAAACCGCTTTCCCGGGAAAGAGCCCTGATCTCCTGTTTGTCCAAAGTTGCTTCCTGCAGGGGGCGGCGGATGTTCAAATCCGTGAGGGCGCGCATTCCGGGCCGCTCCTCAAACCGATCGCCGGCATGGGAACCGTCCAGAAGAGCAGGCCGGCCACGTTTAGCTCCGGCAGCGAGCATCCCCGCATACATTGCCTTTTTGCAGTAATAGCAGCGGTTTCGTTCATTGTTCCCGATAGCGGGAACCGATAGAAGATGGAGTTCCAAAACCTGGTGTTCCACACCCAGTTTTTCCGCCAGGGCAGCCGCTCCTTCCACTGCCACCTGACCTGTTAGCTCCGATTTGATCGTCATAGCCAGTACATTCTCCCTGCCGAGGACAGTAAATGCCCTGAACAGCAGATAGGTACTGTCCATTCCACCGGAAAAGGCCACTGCCACCCGGTCAAATCCGCCCAAAATTGAATCGAGCCGCTTTCCCTTTTCTCCAATTACCGGTTGTTCACGTTCATTATCCATCTTAATCGCCGCACCTCGTTGATTGATTAAAGGCGGGGAGCTCCTGTCCGAGCACTTCCCCGCCTAATATCACTGTTCTGTTTATTCCTATATCATGTTCTAATTACTACTGCTATCTCTTTAAATAATTTTCTTTCTTCCTAACTCTTCATGCAAATAGCCGATGAACTCTGCCGCTTTCTTCTCCGGCGGGCGGGTAAAGAAACTGACACCAATGAAGAGGACAGTGGCAATGAGACCACTCCAAACCCCCGGCCAGTAACCGAGAGGCTTTAAGCCGCTATATTGAAGAAAAGTAGCTGCCAGCCCGCCGACAACAACGCTGGCCAGTACAGCCGGGGCAGTCCCCCGTTTCCAGAAAAAGGCCCCGATCAAAGCAGGGACCATGACCAGCAGGCCGGCCGAAGAGGCCACAGAAAGGGCGGCGATCAAATCCAGTCGAATGGTAGCAAAAGCAACGATAACAACCGTGAAAAGAGGCACAAATATTTTTCCTACTAGCAATTCCCGTTTTTCATCGTTCGGTCTGCGGGAACTCTTAAAAACATCGCGGCAGATCATGGAGGAAAGAGTTAATATAATTGAATTAACCGTAGAAACAGCCGCTGCACAGATTCCAAGCATGACCAGCAGGGCAACCCCTGCCGGAACAATATTTAAGCCCAGCAGGACCGGGGTAGCATTATCAGCAACGGCCAGTTCGGGGATGAGCAGGCGGGCGGAAAAACCCCACAGGATGGAAACCAGGGTATAGATAAAACCGAAGACCAGAAACCCCATCACCATGATGCGCATCTGGCCCAGTGAGCGGGGCACGAAAAGCCTCTGGCTGACCTGGGGATTGGAAAGGGAGAAGAAAAACCAGGGCAGGGTCAATCCGACAAATGTGTTGATATTGAAAAAGCCTGGACCCGGCACGGTCAGCCACGCCGGGTATTCTGCTTCCAGCCCGGCAAACAGCCCGCCAAAACCGCCAAAACCGCGGTAAGCAATGAGAATAACCGAAAGCACGGCCACAACCAGCATGACCGCCGCCTGCAAAGAATCGGTCCAGGCCACCGCCTTTAATCCACCGGTCCAGGTCCAGTAAACGGCAATGAAAGCGGCGATGCTCACTCCCGCCAGATAAGGAATGGCCCCGCCGGAAATACCCTCCAGCAGGGCGCCGATGCCGATAAGCTGAACCGCACTATAGGGAATGAGAAAAATTACAGCGGCCACAGCAGAAACAGCAGCTACTGCTTTGCTTCCGTAACGATCACCGAGCATTTCGGTGGGGGTGAGATAGTTATAACGCTGTCCCACCAGCCAGAAGCGCGGTCCGAAAAAAGCTACCAGCACAAGCCCGGAAAGATAAATCAGCTCAAAACCCAGGGCCCCGACCCCGCCGATATAGGTAAAACCGGCCAGACCGACCAGCATAAACGCGCTGTAAGTAGTAGCGCTGTAAGTAAGGGCGGAAACAATTCCACCCAGAGACCGGCCGGCCAGAAAAAATTCGTTCACTCCGCCACCCAGTTTGCGGCTGGCCTGACGGGCTATAACACTGCCTAGAATAAAATAAACAAAGAGAGCAATATAAACGGTATTAGCGCTCATCTCGATCATCCTTCCACCTGGCGGTAATCATACCCAGGAATACAATAACAACCAGGGCAAAAATACTCCAAAACAGAAAGGCACCGTAAAATTTGGTCATGTTGCTCATAAAGGAAATAAAAGGAACAATAAAGGCAGAAAGAACAACAACAAGAAATACAATAATCCATAAGAGACGTTGTCGTTCAAGGGACATTAAAATTACCTCTTTTCTGTGGTGATATCACTTACTGGGCATTATAACATATTCTGTCCGATAATTAACCATTAAAATACATTTATATTGTATGCACAACTTGACTTTGATGTAAAATAATGTTATAATATGGATGTTTGAAAACACTGCCATTCGTAAAGATCTTAACGGGGACGGCATGATAGATGTAGTCGACGTAACACTCGTTTTTCAGCATACCCTGGATTTAATCAAACTGGAGTAAAGCATACAGAGACAGGCAGATTTAAACGGAAACAACCTTGTCAATGTCCTTGATACAGCCATGCTCATGCGTTATGCCCTCGATATGAGCGAAACACTTTAATCTCCTTGTAAAAAAAGACAAAATTATCATGTATAATATTACGGGTTTATTTTTGAGAAAAATTGGTTAAAGCGGGGAAAAGTAAAAGATGGAGAAAAAAACCCATACTTTCAAAGACAGATCCGTTTATGAAGGAGAATGGCGGAACGGCAGGCGGCATGGTCAGGGCACCTGGTCCAGGCCGGATGGTTGCCTCTTTACAGGTGAATGGGCTGACGATAAACCAAACGGCCTGGGAATACTAATCCTGCCGGGAGGGAAAAAATATATCGGCGAATGGAAGAATGGCCGCAGGCACGGTCTGGGCATTGAAATTCAAGCCGATGGTACGAAACTGACGGGTAGATGGTCAGAAGGACAGTTAGTCTCCAAAACTTCACAGCCTGAAGAAAAAAAACCAGCTGAAGATACTGAGAAAGAAAAAGTACCTCTACCGCCAGAACCGGCACTGGAAGAAACGGTTGAACCTGAAAAAGAATCCAATACAAAAGAATCGACCGAACCAAAAGCAGGAGTGGGAAGACAGGAACCGGAAGAACTTGATGAGCAAGCGGCGGTGGAAAAAGAAAAAGCCTATCCTTTACCTGGTTTGACCGAAGATGAAGAACCGGGAAAATATGAATATGGAGAACCGGAAAGTTACAAAGAAGAACTGGAAGACTATTATGATGAAACACCCGGGGAAGATGAACGCAAACCGTTCTGGAAAAAATGGTGGCTTTGGGCTATCATAATTCTTCTCGCCGTGCTGGCGGCTTTGTTGTTTTTTCTCTCTTCCCTGAACGATAATGGGAGCGCCGATCCGGACCCTGATCAGACTGAGGAACAAGGTAATACCGTGGATCCTGATCTGATCCCGGAAGAAGAGCCTACAGTTGAGGAACAGGCCGAAGGGGACAGCAAAGAAGAAGATCCTCCAACCATCGAAGCAGGAACTTATGTGGTCAATGAGGATATCGAACCGGGGCTCTACCGCTCTGAAGGAGGGATCACTTACTTTGAACGTCTCTCCGGCCTCAGCAGTGAACGAAAAGATGTAATCGCCAACGGAGCTGTTCCGAACGGGCCTGTAGTTGTGGAAGTCAAGGAATCTGATGTCGCCTTTCGAAGCGAAGGAAGCGGAACCTGGTACAGGCTTGACGATTCATATCAGCCGGAACTTAAAAGTACGATCGACGACGGATGCTGGATTGTCGGCGTCGATATCGAGGCAGGTACTTACCGGACTGACGACGAAATCGATTATTGGGCCCGCCTGTCAAACTTCAGCCATGAAGTTGACGCGGTAATTGCCAATGACGCCATGGTGACCGGCGGAACGGCAGTGGAAATAAAAAGTTCCGATGCCGGATTCATCAGCCAGGGCCGGGCTATCTGGACCAAAGTTGATTAAGAAGAATCCGGCCACTGCAGACCAAGGCAGGCGGCCGGTCCCGGGTTTTCAAGAAGCTAAATTTTTTTCAAGAACATGGACATATTCCCTCCCCGAGTGGAGGGCTTTTTCTATCGCTGGCGCCAGCTGACGTTATTGCGGGGGGAAAAGGATTGAACCTGTTCCTCAACCCTGGCATCTTGCGTATCTTCATGCTTTATCATAACAGCAAGTCATACATCGTTCGCAAATTACCTGAAGATAAAAGATTACAAAACCCTGTTTGGCATGATAAAATAGATAATGGAAAGATAAGAAAAGATTCAAATGCAACGTGTCAATTCTGCAGCCATAACCATATATTTTCAAACAGGGGGCATGGAACATGAAAATGCTGATTTGTGTAGACGGTTCGGAACAAAGCCAAAAAGCACTTGAAAAGGCTGCTTTAATCGCTGCCGGTCCTCATATTGATGAGGTAACGGTAATTCATATCTTCGAAGGCAAGATGGATCCCTCCTCTTCTGCCATTGCCTGGGGCGGAGAAGGATACGCCATCACCGAAGCAGATATCGAACACTTTAAAGAACGCTACGAAATGGAAAAGAAAAAGGGTGTAGCAATCTTACAGGAAGCCAAAAGTTTCCTGGCGGGAAAAAATATTGAAGCGGAAACAATCCTGAAAGATGGACATCCATCGCATACAATTATCGAAGCAGCGCAGGAAAATGATTTTGACATAATCGTTGTAGGGAGCAGGGGACTGGGTGGTTTTAAAAAATTACTTCTGGGCAGTGTAAGCAACGCCATCGCCCAGGAAGCGAAAAATTGCTGTGTCCTGATCGTTAAATAAATCAACACTGCAAAGAGATCATTGAACTTACAGGATAAAAAAACATCCAAAGAAAAACCCCGCCGTGAGCGGTTATCAGTAACAACCGGCCTGCCGGTTGTTACTGCCGCCTATTGCACTGCGGGGTATTTTCTAGTGGAAATAAACAAGATTCAGATTCAATTGACATTGAGTGCAGCAATCCCCGAAAGCACCGTTTCATTCAGGTAGCTGTCTTTGATCGCCTCGAACGCCTCTGCTGCAGAGGCCACATTAACTATCTGACCCTTTACCATCGCTGCAAAAGTATCACCAATCAACTCCGCTTCATGCAGATCATGAGTGACATAAATCGATGGGATACCATTGTTTTTAAGGGTACGGCGGAATTCAGGCCACAGCTTCTCTTTAGTCGAAGCATCAATGTCACTCAGCGGTTCATCAAGCAGCATAACCTCGGGATCGGAGGTCAGCGCACGGGCCAGTGAAACCCGGCTTCGATACCCTCCGCTAAGTTCCAGCGGTTTTTTATTCAGCACATCCTGCAGCCCGAGCATTTCAACCATTAGCTTCCCGGTTTCAGCAAATCCCCGTCCATTCCTTGAAGCATAGATAATATTATCCCAGGCTGTAAGGTGATTGAACAGGGCCGGGTGCTGGGGGACATAGCCGAGATTCCTTTCTTCCGGAGGCAAAACCGTTACATCACGGCTGTTAATAAACACTTTTCCGTTGTCACCGCTGATGATGCCGGCAATTATCTTCAGAAGGGTAGTTTTTCCGCTCCCATTTATGCCGATGATCACCTTAATGCCAGATTCCATTTTCATGGAAACACCGCAGAGCACCTGCTGGTCACCATAACATTTTTTGATATTTTTAAATTCAAGCATCTTTAACCCTCCGATAATTCATGAAACTCAGGGTGGCAACAAGCAGAGCCGAAATGGCGATACATACTGCACTGGCAGTAATGGCCATCCCCAGCTCCCCTTCCTCCACCTTGCTGAAAACATAGGAGGCCAGCACCTGAGTAGTACCGGGAACATTGCCCCCGAACATCGCCACTGCCGCAAATTCGCTCAGCGAACGGGCATAACTTAAAACAAACCCGGAAAAAAGTGCCTCGCTGAGGGCTGGAATTACCACCCGGAGGTACGCTTTATAGGGGATATCACCGAGCGAGCGGGCTACGGCCACAATTTCCGGATCAATTTGATCCACACCCGAAGAGATGGTTCTGGCAGCCAGCGGATATGAAACAAAGAACATGGCCATGACCACCGCCACCAGGGTAAATGCCAGGCCGGTCGGGCCGATGAATCCAAAGGCATTGCGGCCGAAAGCAAGAAGCAGGGCCAGCCCGGCCACCGTATGCGGGATGGCTATAGGCAGATCGTTCATCGTGTTGGCAATTTTATATATAATTGTATTCCTGTTAAACAGGTGGTAATAACCAAAACCCAGAGCCAGCAGCAAACTCAGCAGGGCAGCAGCCAGAGCTGCAATGAGCGTATTCTTGAAACTCTGCCAGAAATATATGTCCTGAAAGGTCTCACTTATCCCCCCACCGGTCAGGCGCCCCAGCAGGGCTACCAGGGGGTAAATAACCAGCAATAGAAACAGGGGGATGAAGAGTACATCAATGATATTTTTCCTGCTCATCATTCGCACGGCTGCCACCCGTAAATAGTGAATTCATCGTTATGTTCAAAAGCCGTCTCCAGGAATTTCTGAGCCAGCTCTTCATCGCCACCTTTTAAAATCGCCGCCCCGAAAATAATATCTCCCGTGTATTCGAGCGGTATTTCTTCAATATATTCCTGGCCGTTGAGCTTGGTTACGCTGCTGTAATTTAAACCGGCATCCAGTTCGTTTTCTTCAATCATCAGGGCCAGCTGATTAACCGTTGAAGGACGGGCTTTCAGGTTGCCGGAAGCAACCAGCTCATCCCAAAGTCCCATGTTTTTGAGGGCCGATTCTGCATAGAAACCGCCCGGCGCCGTCGGCTCGCAGATACCGACTACCACATCTGGTTTAAGCAGATCTTCTACGCAAGACACCTTATCGCGCCCCGATTCCGAAACAACCAGCACTTCATGGTCAAGAAGGAATTTTTTACTTTCTGCTACCATTTCGACATCTTCCAGCTTTTCTATATAAACCCAGTCTGCCGAGAAATAAAGATCACAGGGTTGATCTTCTTCAATCTGGGTATAGAGCCCGCCGGACGGACCGTAATTGGGGATTACCTCGATACCGGTTTCCTCCTGGAAAATGGCGATTACTTCATCCATCGGTTTTTTAAGTCCTGCCGCAACAAAAAGATCAAGCTGTTCCGCCTGAGATCCGCAGCCACCGCCAATGATAACCAGGGCCAAAGCTGTTACAATGATTACAACCGTCAACACTTTAAATAATTTTGCAGTCATTTTTCACCCTTCTTTTTGAATTATTCATTTTAAGATCAAGTAATGGTCAATGCTCTTAAACTGTAAATAATGCCTGTGTTGAATAATCCAGAATAAAAAAAACGTCTTTCGAAAGAAGACGTTCCCCGTAAAAGATCCAAAGTCAAATTTTTGCTTATATACTTTCGGATCATCTCCTTTCCACTATCGGGAGGCAACACCGTTTCCCGTGTTACCCTGTCGGTTTGCCCCCTTGGGTATACATACCGGTAGGAAGACAAACTCGGAGTCAATTGTTATTTCAGGCTCATTCGGCAGGTTGATATCTCAACCCGCTTATTTCACCTCCAATCCAGCTACTGTTCAGATAGGTAACCCTTTACCTTGAGGCATTTTCAAGAAATACTACCAAAATAGTATCATTATGAATCTATATCCACAATTATTTTATAATATAATATATCCCCATGTGAAAGTCAAATAATTAAAGCTGCCCATCTTTGAAACTATCCCTGTCAATAGCCAGGAAGCGAAAAATTGCTGCGTCCTGATTGTTAAATAAATATAAATCTATAAGGATAGCTTTCAAACACCCTTCAGTAGCCCTAAAATGAAATAAATGATATAATTACAGGGATAAAAAAGAGAAGAAAGGTATAATTTAATTTATGAGCAATCCTTATTCCCGGGTCACACCCGAGCTTGAAAAATTAGCTACAATGTGCAGGAAAAGCAGTACAATCGACACTTCCCTCTTCGAAAAATACAACGTCAAAAGAGGCCTGCGTAACCTTGAAGGAAAGGGCGTGCTGGCCGGACTAACTGAAATATCTGACATCTACGCCACTAAAGTTGTCGACGGAAAAGAAGGGCCCTGTGAAGGTAAACTTTATTACCGGGGCATCGATGTAGAAAAAATTGTGGAAGGGCTGATTGAGGAAGATCGTTTTGGGTATGAAGAAGTGACCTATCTTCTTCTTTTCGGCAAACTTCCCAATGCTGAAGAACTGGCCAGCTTTACCGAGATGCTGGCCAATTACCGGACTTTACCTACATCTTTTGTCCGCGATATTATTATGAAAGCACCAAGCAAGGACATGATGAATGCCCTGGCCCGCAGTGTTTTAACTATGTACTATTATGACGATCGAGCCAGTGATATCTCACTGCCCAATGTCCTGCGGCAGTGCCTGCAGCTGATCGCCCTTTTCCCCCTCCTGGCTGTATACGGCTACCAGGCTTTCTGTCATTACCACGATAACCAGAGTCTTTTTATCCATTCCCCCCAGCCATACCTCTCTGCAGCAGAAAACATTCTTTATATCCTGCGGCCGGATAGTAAGTACACTCCGCTGGAAGCTAAAATACTCGATATGGCCCTTATTCTGCATGCCGAACATGGTGGAGGCAACAACTCTACTTTCACCACACATGTGGTGACTTCCACCGGAACTGATACTTATTCGGCCATCGCGGCAGCTCTCGGTTCCCTGAAAGGGCCGCGGCACGGCGGAGCCAACATCAAGGTCGTAGAAATGTTCGAGGATCTGAAAACCAGTGTTAAGGACTGGACAGATGAAGATGAAGTGGAAGACTACCTGGTAAAATTGCTTAACAAAAAAGCATTCGACCAAGCCGGGCTAATTTACGGCATTGGCCATGCTGTCTATTCTATATCAGATCCACGAGCCGGCGTTTTAAAACACTTCGTCGAGAGTCTTTCCCAAGAAAAAGGACGCACTGAAGAATTTGAACTGCACGCCCTGGTCGAAAGATTGGCCCCCAGGGTTATCACCGGAAAAAGGCGCATGTATAAGGGAGTCAGTGCAAATGTGGATTTCTACAGCGGGCTTGTCTACAACCTTCTTGATCTGCCCCTGGAACTCTACACGCCGCTCTTTGCCATCGCCCGCATAGCGGGCTGGTCAGCCCACCGGCTGGAAGAGATGATCAACGTCAATAAAATTATCCGCCCTGCCTACAAGGCAGTCTGTGAAAAACATGAATACTTGCCGTTGAAAAAACGCGGAAAAGAAACAGCAAAACAGTTATAATTACTGAACCAGATTAATCGATAACAGGAGGCCGGTTCATGCAAATTAATTTTTTGGGCGCTGCCCGAACAGTGACAGGTTCTTTTTACATCGTTGAAAGCGAAAAAGCAACTTTTGTTGTTGACTGCGGTATGTTTCAGGGTTCAGAATCGATTGTGGAGCGCAACAAAGCGGATTATCCCATTAACCCGGAATCCATCGATTTTTTTATATTGACTCATGCTCATATTGACCATTCCGGCCTTATTCCCAGATTATGTAAAAATGGTTTTAAAGGTAAGATCTATTGCAGTTCGGCAACAAAAGATCTTTGTTCCGTCATGTTGCCAGACTCCGGCCACATCCAGGAATGGGAAGCCGAAAGGATAAACAGAAATTTAAAAGACACTGATCAACCGGCAGTAGAGCCGCTGTACACACCCCGCGATGCAGATAATGCCCTCGACCAGTTTACCATTCTTGAACTGGACGAAATTCACCGTCCGGTAGAGGGCATAGAAATGAACTTTCGCGAAGCCGGCCATATCCTTGGCTCCTGTATTGTTGAACTGTGGATTGAAGAAGGTGGAAGGAAAACAAAAGTTGTCTTCAGCGGAGACCTGGGCCGTCCCAAACAACCATTTGTCAGGGATCCTGCATTCATAGAAGAAGCAGATTACCTGATCCTCGAATCAACATACGGCGATCGACTGCACCCGGAGATGCCGGATCGCCCGGCAGAATTGAAAAAAATCATCGATGAGACGCTGAAGGCAGGCGGTAACCTGATCATTCCTTCCTTTGCAGTGGAAAGAACCCAGGACCTGCTCTATGATTTAAGCATTTTACAGAGCGAAAAACAGCTTGCCCCTGATATTGCCGTCTACATAGACAGTCCTCTGGCCATTGCTGCCACGGAAATTTTTAAACGCAACTTTGAATTTTATGACCGGGAAACCAACCACCTGATCAGAGAAGGACACCATCCGTTGCAAATGCCGAATATGAAATACTCCCACACCAAAGACGAATCTATGGCCATAAACAAGATCAAAAGCGGAGCAATCATCATATCGGCAAGCGGCATGTGCGATGCAGGAAGAATCCAGTACCACCTGCTGCATAACCTCTGGCGTCCTGAATGCACAATCATGTTTGTCGGTTACCAGGCAGAGGGAACCCTGGGCAGGCAGATTGTCAGTGGAGAAAAAACGGTGGAGCTTTTCGGGAAAGAGATATCCGTTGAAGCCCGCATAGAAGATAACCAGGCTTACTCGGCCCATGCCGATCAAAAAGATATTTTAAACTGGCTGGATCACTTCAAGAAAAAACCGAAAACTCTATTTATCGTGCACGGTGAAGAAGACGCCCAGGAAACCCTTGCCCACCTCATCCAGAAAAAACTGGCCATCGAAACATTCATACCGGACTGGCGCGACAGGGTAGAACTTAAGCCTATTTAACAACAACCACCATGCAATTCTCCGCTTCCTGAACCACGGCATTGCTCACGCTGCCGAGCAAAATCTTTTTCAAACCGCCAAATCCCCGGCTGCCGAGGACAATCATCTCAAAACCTTCTTCAGCAGCTGTTTTTACAATGGTATCAGCGAGATGCCCTTGTTTAATAACAGTCCGGACTTCGAGCCCGCGCCGATCAAATATTTTTTTCGCTTCATGTAAGATTTTCTCTCCGGTTGCCTTTTCCATGTCCTGCAGTTTCTTTAAACGAGCTGTATCCTGCTTTGTACGCGGGCGCACTTCATAGAAAGAAGAAGCAGGATCAAATCTGTCTTCATAAACATAAATGATCGCTGTTTCTGTATATTCCATTCCTTCGGCAATATCTGCAGCCCTTTCAACAGCTCTGAGACTGGGCTGTGAGCCGTCAGTGCAGACCAGTATTTTCATCTCATCCGCTCCCCTTTTATTAAGCTCAAATGCCGTTCAAGTTAAAATGAATAAAAACTGCCGGAATCAATTATAGCACAGGAACAAACTATTCCGGATTAGCCCGCTGAATTGCCGGGGAACAACATTTTTCTACTTTATATTCCATTTTGTTTAAGCTGGTATTCGGTATATACTATTAAAAAAGAAGTAGATTTTATACTGTGGATTTAAAAAAATTAGGCAAAATGGCCGGGAACCTGGCCAAAAATGTCGACCTGGATAACCTGGACCTTGAAGAAGTCATTACCGATCAGTTTATTAACAAAAACACGAAACTTGATTCAGTAAAATCTTTTATTGAAAAAAGCGGTTTCGATATTTCAAAAATCACCGACTTTACCAATTTGCCTGCCGAGAAGCTGGATTCTTATGTAAAAAGTATCAGTTCCTTTGGTTCCTGGAAAGAGATGCTGATAAAAGCAGTAATGAAATAATTATTTTGACGCTTAAAAATATTTCGCAAAAGCCCCGCTTCCCTTAACCAGGGCAGCGGGGCTTTCTTTGTCAGATAATCATGGTTTTAGGCTTACTTTACTGTTAGCACGCTGCATTTTTTTGCTTCCTGCAACACAGCATTGCTGACGCTGCCGAGCAAGATCTTTTTCAAACCACCAAATCCCCGGCTACCGAGGACAATCATGTCAAAATTATTTTCGGCTGCAACATCGACAATTGTTTCGGCAGGATGCCCCTGCTTAAGAATGGCTTTCGCTTTAATTCCTTTCTGATCAAAAATCTCCAGGGCATCATCAAGAATCTTATTCCTCTGGGCATCCAGCTCATCTCTTAACTGCTGCATCTTTTCAACATCTTCCTTGGTTACAGAATCCTTTGTAATTGATCCGAGTTCAAACATAGGGAATGCCGAAATATCGAGAGTATCTTCGTAAACATAAATCACAGCTACTTCATCCGCCCGGCACCCGGAAGCAATCTCAGCCGCTTTTACAAGAGCTTTCCTGCTGTGTTCGGAACCATCGGTACAGGCCAGGATTTTCATTACCCTCACTCCCTCTCACTTAATTGTATCAATAATCTTAAGATTATCCCTTTAAATTATACCACAATCCGCTATGCCCGAAACATTAAAAAATGGAAGCTGTATGCTCAGTTCGCAATGCAATAACTGATACAATTAACACTCTCGGCATGGCAGCATAAAAAATTCTGTTACCCTTCAGATATGGTTGGGGACAACAAGCAAAATCTATCACCTCTATTTGAGAGACCGGAAAATTAAAAACCATTCCAGCCTCTTTCTTTCCCTGTTTGTTTAAATGCTGCTAATTTAAACAAATTACTCTGGCTTAACTTTCACTTTCAAGAGCAAAGCTCAGTTCCGCTTCGCAAACCAGTTTGTCGCCGACATAAGCTCTCGCTGACCCTATTCCCAAAGGCCCCCGTGAGCTTTTTATCTCCACTGCCAAACGCAAAACGTCTCCGGGAATCACTTTTTGTCGGAAACGGGCTTTCTTGATCCCGGCGAAGTAAGCGATTTTACCACGATTCTCTGCAAGAGCTAGTATGGCCACTGCCCCGGTCTGGGCCAGGGCTTCGATGATCAACACCCCGGGCATGACATGCTCTTCAGGGAAATGTCCCATGAAATGCATTTCGTTAGCCGAAACGGCTTTTTCCCCCACGGCGCTTAATCCGGGCTCAAGTTCAATAATCCTGTCCACCATTAAGAAGGGATAACGATGGGGTATGATTTTCTGAATTTCATTGCTGTTCAACAGCATAACCGGTTCCTCCCCGAATAAAAAACTGTTAAAGGATTCTCAGGTTACGGCGGTACTCTTCCACCGGATCAAAAAGTGATTTGATAATTTCCTGGACCGGCCGTACCGATCTGACCATGCCGGCTACCTGGCCGGCCATGAAAGATCCAGTGTCAAGATCCCCCTCCAGAACTGCTCGTTTCAATGATCCCAGGGTCATTTTCTCCAGTTCTTCCAGGGGCGCTCCGCCGGCAGCCAGTTTATTATAGCGGCGCGCCATTTTATTCTTCAGTACGCGAACCGGCGCCCCTGTCTGCCTGCCCGTCACAGTTGTATCGGTATCTTTCGCCTTGATCACAAACTGTTTATAGTTGTCATGCACCGGGCATTCTTCAGCTGTCAGAAAAACGGTCCCGGCCTGGATTCCTTTTGCCCCGAGAACAAAAACAGCCAGCACCTGGCGGTAATCGGCAACACCCCCTGCAGCAATAACCGGGATAGAGACTGCATCGACAACCTGAGGTACCAGAGCCAAGGTGGTCTGTTCACCAATATGTCCCCCGGCTTCGGTGCCCTCGACAATCACTGCGTCTGCTCCCGCACGCTCCACGCGCAGGGCAAAAGCAACACTGGGAATGACCGGGATTACCGTTATCCCAGCCTCTTTCCAGGCCGCAATATAACGGCCAGGATTGCCGGCTCCGGTTGTGATGACACTGATTTTTTCTTCTACAACGAGCCGGGCAATATCAGGAGTATGAGGACTCATGAGCATTATATTTACTCCGAAGGAAGCATCGGTCAGCTCTCGGCAGAGGCGAATCTCTTCACGCACCCTTTCCGGTTCTTCACCACCGGCGGCAATCATTCCCAAAGCTCCGGCATTGCTCACAGATGAAGCAAGACGGTGATCGGCAATGTTAGCCATGCCACCCTGAATCAGGGGATAGTTGGTTTTGATCAGTTCACAGATATTGAGCAAAAAATCATCTCCTTCGAATTCCGATTGACAATCGAAATTGGCCTATGTATAATCTACCTATTGGTCAGGAGTTGCCGCACAAATCACTAAATTGATAGGAGATGTCATTAAAAACAACTATGATTATACCACATCAGGAAGAGAAAAAATACCGCTGATGATAGAACAGAAAAACCGGGCTATAATCGTTGGAACCGGCATGGCTACTCCGAAGCGAATCCTTACAAATTCGGAACTGGAAAAGATCGTCGATACAAGCAACCAGTGGATATTATCACGTACCGGGATCCGGGAAAGAAGAATCCTTGAAGATGATCATGGCTGTTCGGATCTGGCAGTTGAAGCCGCCATGGTAGCCCTGCGTGAAGCCGGCCTGGAGGTCTCCGAACTTGAACTGATTATCGTTTCCACTGTCACTCCTGATTACCCTACCCCCTCAACGGCCTGCCTGGTTCAGGACAAGCTGGGGGCCCGCAACGCTGCCGCTTTCGACCTGTCAGCCGGTTGCACCGGTTTCGTTTATGCCATGGCCTCTGCCCAGGGTTTTATCAGCAGCGGTGTGTACAGCAACGCCCTGGTGATCGGAGCTGAAGTTTTGAGCCGGGTCACCAACTGGAACGACCGTTCAACCTGTGTCCTCTTCGGCGACGGGGCCGGGGCTGTAGTGCTGCAAAAAGGTGATAGCGGCAGAGGAATCATTGATTTCTCCCTAAAAAGCGACGGAGGAGGCGCCGAGCTCCTTTACATTCCAGCCGGCGGCAGCAGAAAACCGGCCAGTGAAGAAAGTGTAGCCAAACATCTCCATTCTGTAAGGATGAATGGCAATGAAATTTTTAAGTTTGCCGTACGTGTGGTCGATAATGTCCTGGAAGAACTGTTGACACGGCAGGGCATTAAGGCTGAGATGCTGGACTATCTTTTCCTGCACCAGGCCAACGAACGCATTATCGAACATATCCGCAAAAGCATCCACCTTACACCAGAAAAGGTGCCCATCAATCTCGACCGCTACGGCAATACTTCATCGGCATCGGTTCCCATGATCATGCATGAAGAAGCGGCGGCCGGACGCCTGAAAAAGAACGACCTGGTAGCCCTGGTGGCTTTCGGAGCCGGCCTTACCTGGGGCGGAGTACTGCTAAGATGGTAAAAGAAATAACCAGGCATACCGGAATTGAAACCAGGGATAGAAACGGCAGTGAACAATCCCCGAAAAAGACCGCCTTTTTGTTTCCCGGCCAGGGGGCCCAGTACCCCGGAATGGGGCTTGATATTTACCGGCGCTTTGCCGAAGCGAGGCAGGTTTTTGAAGAAGCTGAAGCAGTCCTTGGACCCGGCTTTATCAACATCATTTTTGAAGGACCTGCGGAAAAATTAACAGACACAGCAATCGCCCAGCCGGCCATCCTGACCGTAAGCACAGCCATCAGCCGGGTTCTCACTTCGCACGGAATTAAAGCAGAAGGCCTGGCGGGCTTGAGCCTGGGAGAATACAGCGCCCTGGTAACTGCGGATGCCATCGCTTTCAGAGACGCCCTTCCTCTGGTTGCAAAACGCGGCCAGCTGATGCAGGAGGCTACTCCACCTGAGACGGGTGGAATGATTGCCATTATGGGGCTCAGCCCTGAGGACGTGTTCGAAATCTGCGAAAGAGCGCGGGAAAGCGGAGTTGTAGCAGCAGCCAATTTCAATTGCCCCGGACAGATTGTCATCTCCGGGGAAAAGGCAGCCCTGGAGCATGCCCATCAACTGGCCAGCATAGCCGGGGCAAAGAAAATCACACCCCTCAAGGTCAGCGCTCCCTTTCACAGCCTTCTCCTGCAACCCATCGAAGAAGAACTGGCCAAAATCCTGGAGACAATTTCTTTCAACCAACCTGAAATACCGGTTGTCTTTAATATTGATGCCGCCTGCTGCAGCAAACCGCGTAAAATCAAAGAAAACCTGGTTCTCCAGGTCAGCCACCCCATCCTGTGGGAACAATCAGTGCATACCCTTCTTTCCCGCAGCATCAACCGGTTTATCGGCACAGGGCCGGGCACTTCACCGGCCAGGCTGATGAAAAGGATTTCACCTGAATCAGAAACCGTAGCGCTTGACAGCGCCGCGGCAATTGAAAAGTTTTTGGGAGGGATAAATTAATGATCCTTGCAGGTAAAACCGCTGTAGTAACGGGAGCATCACGCGGCATAGGGCGCGCTATCTCGCTTAGCCTGGCCCGGGCAGGAGCAAAAGTAGTGGTAAACTACGGAAGCAACCGGGCAGCAGCTGAAAAAACCTGCCGCCTCATTGAGAATGAAGGTTCGGAAGCTCTGCCCTTTCGGGCTGATGTAAAAATCTATGACGAGGCGGAAAAACTGGTCAGGTTCTGCATTGACAGCTTCGGTCACCTAGATATCCTGGTTAACAATGCCGGAGTAACCCGTGACAACCTGCTTGCCCTGATGAAAAAGGAAGAATGGCAGGCGGTAATTGACACCAATCTAACCGGCGTTTTCAACTGCTGCAGGGCCGCCCTGCGTCCCTTACTGAAAAGAAAGCAGGGCGGCAGAATAATCAACATCGCTTCGGTGGCCGGAATTTACGGCAACAGCGGCCAGACCAATTATGCCGCTTCGAAAGGCGGAGTAATCGCTTTTACCCGCAGCCTGGCCAAAGAATTGGGTTCACGCGGCATCACTGTCAACGCCGTGGCACCCGGATTTATCGAAACGGATATGACCGCCAGACTCGATCCGGCCAGGATCAAGGCCGCTCTTGAGAGGATTCCCCTGGGCCGGCTTGGCTCGGTGGAAGATGTAGCGGAGACGGTCCTCTTTCTTGCTTCAAAAGCGGGCTATATTACCGGCCAGGTGATTGGAGTGGACGGCGGCCTGATTATTTAAGAGAATTGAGGTGTGAAGATGCACAGAGTGGTTGTTACCGGAATTGGAGCAGTTACCCCGCTGGGTCTGAATAAGGATTTGCTGTGGGAAAACCTGGTTGCCGGCAGGAGCGGAATTTCCAGGGTCGAAAGCATTGATGTTTCAGCTTACCCTTCGCAGATCGGCGGAGAAATAAAGGATTTCGATCCACATGTGTGGCTGGATAAACGGGAAGCCAAAAAAATCGACCGCTTTACCCAGCTGGGGGTGGCGGCAGCCCGCCAGGCCTGGCAGGACGCCGGCCTTGACCGGGCTGAACCGGATCATGATCGGGCTGGTGTGCTGGTAGGTTCAGGTATCGGCGGTATCCGCACCATGGAAACACAGCTGCAGGTTCTTTTTGAAAAGGGACCCAGGCGGGTCAGCCCCTTTCTTATCCCAGCCCTGATCGCCAATATGGGATCCGGATATGTCTCCATGGTTCTCGGCCTCCGCGGTCCCAATTCAACGACAGTCACCGCCTGCGCTTCGGGAAGCCATGCCATTGGAGATGCCTGGAACATAATTCGCCGCGGCGATGCCGACATCATGGTGGCCGGTGGAGCCGAAGCGGCGATCAGCCATCTTGCCTATGCCGGTTTCTGTGCTGCCCGGGCTTTATCGACCCGTAACAATGCCCCGGAACAGTCATCAAGACCCTTCGACCGCGAACGCGACGGTTTTATCATCAGCGAGGGAGCCGGAATTGTAATCCTGGAAACCCTCGAAGGGGCCCTTGAACGCGGGGCTCATATTTACGGTGAAATTACCGGTTACGGTATGTCTGGCGATGCTTATCACTTTACCGCTCCTGACCCGGAAGGCACAGGGGCTTTCCTGAGCATGAAACGGGCGGTGGAAAATGCGGGATTGAAACCGGAAGATATTGACTACATCAACGCCCACGGAACCTCTACCGAATATAACGACAGGATCGAAACCCTGGCCATTAAAAAGTTCTTTGGCGATCACGCATACAGGGTACCCATCAGCTCAACCAAGTCGATGACCGGGCATCTGCTTGGCGCAGCAGGGGCTGTTGAACTTATCGCCTGTCTTCTTTCCTTCAAGGAGGAAATGCTGCACCCAACGATAAATTTTGAAAACCGGGATCCAGACTGTGATCTCGACTACGTGCCAAACAAAGCTCGCCGGGCACATATTGCCACGGCATTATCCAATTCCTTCGGTTTCGGGGGAACAAATGCCAGCCTGATAGTCCGCCGATACAGTGGGGCCTGAAAAACCGCCTCCATTTCACCCGCAAATAGATAGTAAAAAAGATTACCCGGCTCGCCAATATAATCAGAGGGAGAGAGATTTGCTCTCCCCCCTGGTATGACAAAAGATCGCAGGTGTCTGTGAGACGTCTTCCCCCACTCGAAATACATACTACAGTCAACAATTATGAATAAATATCTCGTTAGACAGTTTTCTGGTAATCCAGGGAACTGTCCAGGGTCTTGCTTTTCATAAACTGCAGGAACTGTTTGTTTAGTAACATTATCGTTCCATCAAATATGCATTTACTGAAAGGGCATTTCGTCTGTCCTACCGGACAACCTTCCAGATCAATATTGCCTTCAACAGCCTCATAAATATCCAGAAATGAAATATCAGCAGCATTTCTTTTCAGTAAAAAACCGCCTTTCGGGCCCCGAAGCGACTGCAACAGACCTGCTTTTACCAGGTGCTGCATGACCTTGGCCAGGTGATTTATTGAATAGCCAGTTTCCCGGGCAATATCTTTTACACTTACCACTCCGCCGCCGTTGTTGGCTATTAAAACCATGCTGTGCAGGGCCAGTGAGAGCATTTCAGATATATTTATTGCAGAGTTTACCTTCATTATCCATTCACCTTTAAGGAGATTAAAGAAAGAGCGGCATTTATGCCCCCTGCCGTTCCCCCTTCAATTATTTTCTGTCACATCATACAAAGTGCTCTTGGGTCTTCATGCTAAACAGTTTAAACCAGCTCTTTTACATCTTCATCCACTGTCGAAATGCCGGAAAGGCCAAATTTTTCAACCAGCACATCCGTCACGTTGGGCGATAAAAAAGCAGGCAGGGTGGGCCCCAGGTGGATATTTTTGACACCCAGGTAAAGGAGGGCCAGCAGAACAATAACCGCTTTCTGCTCGTACCAGGCAATGTTATAGGAAATGGGCAGCTCATTGATGTCATTCATTTCAAACACTTCTTTTAATTTCAAGGCTATCACTGCCAGGGAGTAGGAATCGTTGCACTGTCCTGCGTCCAATACCCGCGGTATTCCACCAATTTCACCCAGATCAAGCTTATTGTACCTGTATTTTGCACAACCCGCTGTCAAAATAACGACATCATCAGGCAGTTTTTTGGCAAACTCAGTGTAGTATTCCCTCGTTTTAGCCCTTCCGTCACAACCGGCCATCACCATGAACTTTCTGATAGCCCCTGACTTTACAGCTTCCACTACTTTATCGGCCAGTCCTAAAACGGTACCGTGAGCAAAGCCGCCGACAATTTCTCCCGTTTCAATTTCTTGAGGCGGATCGCACTTTTTGGCATGTTCAATGATGGGAGAAAAATCTTTTACTTTACCGGTCTCCCGGTCGGGAATATGGGTTAAACCGCTAAAACCAACTGTTCCCGTAATATAGACCCTGTCTATGTAAGAATCATTTGGCGGCACCAGGCAGTTAGTGGTTAACAGGACAGGCCCTTTGAAAGACTCGAATTCGTCTTTTTGTTTCCACCAGGCATTGCCGTAATTACCGACGAAGTGATCATATTTCTTGAAGAAAGGATAGCAATGAGCTGGCAACATTTCACCGTGGGTGTAAACATCAACCCCTGTTCCCTTAGTTTGTTCCAGCAGTTCTTCCAGGTCTTTTAAGTCGTGACCGCTGATCAGGATACCGGGATTATCTTTAACCCCAATATTTACTTTCGTTATTTCGGGGGCGCCGTATGTCGACGTGTTCGCCTTATCAAGCAGAGCCATGACATTTACGCCGTACTGCCCTGTTTCCAGAGTCAGTGAAATGAGGTCATCTGCAGAAAGAGAATCATCCAGGGTTGCCGCCAGAGCTTTTTTGATAAAGCCGAAGATATCATCATCGGAATAGCCAAGGATAAAAGCATGGTCCGCATATGCGGCAAGTCCTTTTAAACCATAGGTTATCAATTCGCGCAGCGAGCGAATATCTTCATTTTCCGTAACCAGTACTCCTACTTTTCCTGCTTTCTCTTTAATATCGGCATCATATTGCGGTGACCAGATCTGAGCATCATGCATTTCGTTTCTGTTTTCTCCTGTTTTTTCAACTATTTCATCCCTTAAAGCAAGGGCTTCTTTGATTTTGTTCCTGAAGTAATCTGAATCGAAGTTTACGTTAGTGATGGTAGAAAAAAGCCCTTCGACGATAAACTTGTTGACTTTAGTCTGGTCAATTCCTTTTTCATCAGCTTTCAGGCTACTTATGGAAATTCCTTTGAGCAGATAAATCAACAGATCCTGCAGTTTTGCCACTTTCGGTGATTTTCCGCAAACACCTTTAATGGTACATCCTTCATTTTTGGCCGTTTCCTGGCACTGAAAACAAAACATCCTGTCACCAAACTCCTCTCAATGTGATTTACCTTTATTCGGTATTATAATACCTAAATGCCTATTTATGCAATTACTTTTTATTAAAAAATGCTAGTTTCTGTCCTCTAATCCTTTTACCACCGGTATAAATACTGCCGGCATCCATCTACCCTTCGCTCGAGCGTAACCCCAGGACAATCAATGCCGCCAGAGTTTATCCCCCAATTTCAGACGGCAGGCCAGTATATAGCCACTCTGATGCAATTCGCAGCTTAGACAAAAAAGTAGTTTCATGCTACGATATAAAATGTCGCCGGTATAAAAAGAAAGAACTTTCTTTCTGCCGGCGGTTTGATCTTCATCAGAAAGGTTTTGCAATGGATACATTTTGCCCGCTGCAGATCAATTTAAAGAACAAAAAATGCCTTGTTGTAGGTGGCGGTACTGTTGCTGAAAGGAAAGTTACAGTTTTACTCGCTCATAAAACCGATATCCAGGTGGTCAGTCCATCACTTACCTCAACTCTTAAAAAAATGGTGACCGGTAATGAGATTACCTATCTTTCAGATAGGTATCACCCCGTTTACCTTAATAATAAATTCCTGGTGATCGCAGCAACTAACAATCGTGAAGTAAACCGTCAAATTGCAGAGGACTGTATTGCCAGGAATATTTTGGTTAATTCTGCAAGCGGAACCGAGCAGTGTACCTTTTTTTTACCCGCAATACTGAGAAAAAATTGCTTAACTATTGCTGTTTCAACTTCTGGAGTCAGCCCTGCTCTTGCCTCCAGAATTAGGGATAAAGTTGATGATTTCCTCGGGGAAGATTACAATGAGTTTCTCTCTTTCTTATCTTTTGCCAGAATGCAGATTATCGAACAAATCGAAGAACAACAAAACAGAAAAAAAATACTGGAGCATCTTGCCAGCGATGAATTCTTCTCAGTTTTTAAATTTCTCCCCGCATCCGAACGCGAGAAAAAGCTATTACAAATAATCAGCACGGAAAAAGGGAAAATTAAAGATAGCGGAGGAGGAAAACAATCGGATTGAAAAAATTGAGAATTGGCACACGCAACAGCAAACTGGCCTTAATTCAAACCTCCCTGGTAATTGATATTTTAAAAAGGCAGCACCCAGGAATTTCTTGCGAAATAGTTAAAATAAAAACAACTGGGGATATTATAAACAATATCCCGTTAGAAAATATTGGCAGCAGCGGGTTATTTATAAAAGAAATTGAATCAGCTTTGCTTAATCATGAAATCGATCTGGCTGTCCATAGCATGAAAGATGTGCCCACTGCTCTGCCGGATGGGCTTAAAATCGGAGCAATTTTAAGCCGAGAACAACCCTGGGATGTGGTTATCGGCCGTCATCCAGGCTTAAAACTATCAACCTTAAATAAAGGGGCAGTAATTGGCAGCAGCAGCCAACGCCGTAAAGCCCAGCTTTTGTATAATTATCCTCACCTCAATATCCAATCGATCCGCGGCAATCTTGACACCCGCTTAAAAAAAGTGCAGAAAGGTAATGTTGATGCAATTATTCTGGCATATGCAGGAGTTAAAAGGATGGGCTGGGATAATTTGATCACCGAGATAATTGACATTAATATCTGTCTGCCGGCAGTGGGGCAGGGAGCAATCGGGATCGAACTTAGGGAAAACGATCATAAAACAGCAGATTTAATTACCATATTAAATAACACACCGACAGAAACAGCAGTCGAGGCAGAACGTTCTTTTCTAAAACGGCTTGAAGGTGGATGCCAGGTTCCTATCGGTGCTCTGGCCGTGATAAGTAGTGAAAATCTTATTTTACAGGGAATGGTTGCTTCACCGGATGGGAAAACGATGTTTCGCGGTACTAAGAAGGGAAAACTAAACAGGGCGGAGAAAATTGGTATGGCCCTTGCCGAAGAACTCTTACAGCAAGGTTGTGGAAAAATTTTAGAACTGATCGAGCGGGAGTGTTATTAAAAATGGATAAAAAGCGCAAATGGGTCGGGACAGTCTTCCTGGTCGGAGCGGGACCAGGTGACCCGCAGCTTATTACTATCAAAGGATTAAATAAGATCAAAAAAGCAGATGTTATTATCTACGACCGTCTGGTTCCTGACCGCTTGCTGCATTATGCATCCGAAAAAGCTGAATTTATTTATGTCGGCAAACTGCCGGATCGTCATACAATGATTCAGGGAGAAATCAATGCTCTTCTCGCTGAAAAAGCCGAACAGGGCTTAACGGTTGTCCGCCTCAAAGGCGGAGATCCCTTCGTTTTTGGTCGTGGAGGCGAGGAAGCGATCTATCTCGCAGAGAGAAAAATCCCTTTTGAAATAGTACCCGGGATCACATCCGCTGTTGCCGTCCCTACTTACGCCGGAATTCCCGTAACCCATCGGGGGCTTGCTTCATGTGTTACCATAGCTACAGGCCACGAGGAACCGGCCAAGTCGGTATCTGATTTAGACTGGCCAGCACTGGCCAGAAATCCAGGAACCAATGTAATTTTAATGGGCATGGCCAATCTTCCCTTGATTGTTGAACGCCTTACAGCCGAGGGGATGCCATCTTCAACCCCCGTTGCTTTAATTAATCGTGGAACAAAGGCTGGGCAGCAAACAATTACCGGCACTTTGAGTAATATTGAGGAGAAAACGCAGGAAGCCGGTTTAAAAAACCCTTTGATTATAGTAACCGGTAAAGTTGTTGAAATGAGAAAAAAAATAAAATGGTTTGAGCAGAAGCCCCTGTTTGGGAAGCGGATCATTATTACCCGGGCCCGTGAACAGACCGGCCCCCTGACAGAAAAATTGGAGGAATTGGGTGCCGACATATTTGAAATTCCAATGATTAAAATTGTTCCTCCGCTTGATTTCGGACCGTTTGACCGAACCATAGCACAATTGGAAAACTACAGGTGGGTTATTTTTACCAGTAAAAATGGTGTTGAGAGCTTTTTCACCCGTCTTCGGGAAATAAACAGTGACATTCGGAAATTAAAAAATGCAAAAATATGTGCAATCGGTCCCGCGACGAAAGAAGCCCTTGAAATAAGGGGATTAAGAGTAGATATTATGCCCTCTGAATATCGGGCTGAAGCACTTCTAACCCAGCTGAAAAGCGAAATAATAAATGGTGACCGGGTGCTTCTTCCGCGTTCAGATATAGCCAGGGTTATCCTTCCCGAAACACTGAAAGAAATGGGTGCTTTTGTAGATGAAGTTGTAGCATATCGGACTGTTCCAGGGGAAACAGAAAAAGCTTTGCTCATGAATATCCTAACAGAAGAAAAAATCGACATGATTATATTTACCAGCTCTTCCACAATCAGAAATTTTGTCGCCCTACTCGATAAGAACAAAGATTTTCAGATATTGGAAAATGTTCGATTGGTCAGCATTGGCCCTGTAACTTCTAAAACAGCCCTGGAATTGGGCCTTTCTATAGATCTGGAAGCTGAAAAATATTCGGTAGAAGGTCTTGTCGATTTGTTGCTGGCAGATTCGACACAGGACAAAGAAAGAGAGAACAAATAACGATGATCAATATGACAAAACTGTTATGCGGTCTTGAACATTACGGCGATTCTTTGCGCTACGGTGAAGGTGTCAGCAAGGCCAAATATGGAACAACAGGAAGCCTCGGTCCGGTGGTAGTATGGAACTGTACCCGAACCTGTAACCTGAAATGCAGACACTGCTATATGGCATCCGACGGAAAGAATTACGAAAATGAACTTTCAACAAAGGAAGCCAAAATTTTTATTAAAGGACTGGCTGCTTTTAAAGTTCCCGTTCTTTTACTTTCCGGCGGTGAACCATTGATGCGGCCCGATTTTTTCGAACTGGTCGAATACACAATTAAATGCGGAATAAGGGTTACCGTTTCAACAAACGGTACTGTTATCGATAAAAATATCGCCCGCAGCCTGAAAAAAATGGGAGTAAGTTATGTCGGCATCAGCATTGACGGAATCGGTGAGAAGAACGACCTTTTCAGGGGCAAAAAAGGTGCTTTTGATGCCGCTCTGCAGGGAATTCGCAACTGTCTGGAAGTCAATCAACGGGTAGGATTGCGTTTTACCATCACCCGTTACAACTATGAGGATCTGGAAGATATTTTCAGGCTTATCGAAGAAGAAAAAATACCCCGGGCCTGCTTTTACCATCTGGTTTATTCGGGAAGAGGTTCGAAGATGATAAAAGAAGATGTCAGCCGCCAGGAAAGCAGGCTGGCTGTGGATTTAATTATGGCGAAAACCGTTGATTTCTATCAGAGAGGCCTGGAAAAGGAAATATTAACGGTTGATAACCATGCCGATGGGGCGTATATATACATGCGGGTGAAAGAAAAAGATCCTGCACTCGCCGATAAAATCTGGTCTTTGCTAAAAATAAACGGCGGTAACCGCTCGGGAATAGCCATTGGGCAAGTTGACAATCAGGGTTTTGTTCATGCTGATCAATTTAGTCAGAATCATGTTTTCGGCAATATCAGGGAAAAAAGTTTCGCTGATATCTGGACCAGTACCGATCAGCCCATATTGAACGGCTTGCGAAATCGTAAATCACTTTTAAAAGGGCGCTGTGCCAACTGCAAGTGGCTGACAATTTGTAACGGTAATTTTCGGCCCAGAGCTGAAGCCGTTTATGATGATTTTTGGCAATCAGACCCCGCCTGCTATTTAACTGATCAGGAAATCGTCCCGGATTCAAATTCCTCGCGTTAAATGGGGAATATAAGTATTTAAATAACTGATAAACTACTGTTTCAAGTTGGAGGATCCTTTCCTGAACAATATGAAGGAGTGTTGAAGATGTATTTCCCAAAGTTGCGCCCACGAAGATTACGCCAAACAGAGACACTGCGGAAAATGGTTCGAGAAACTTCCCTGGCTGTTTGTGACATGATTTATCCCATGTTTGTCAGTCATGGCCGTGGAGTAAAAACTCCGGTGCCTTCAATGCCCGGAGTCTTCCAGTTTTCTGTTGATGTAGCAGTTCAAGAAGCTGTTGAATGTGCATCACTGGGGTTACCCGGAATTATTCTTTTTGGCCTGCCGGCATATAAAGACGAAACAGGTTCATCCGCTTATGACCCTGAAGAAGCGGTCCAACAGGCTGTAAAAGCAATAAAAAAAGCTGTGCCGGAATTAATTATAATTACCGATACCTGTCTCTGTGAATATACCAGTCATGGCCATTGCGGTTTACTAGATGGAAATATAGTCCAGAATGATGCTACACTGGAGGTGCTGGCCCGGGTAGCCCTTTCCCACGCCCGGGCAGGAGCGGATGTGGTTGCTCCATCAGATATGATGGACGGTCGAGTAGGAGCTATTCGGAAAGCTCTTGATGAAAATGGATTTGAACAGGTTGCCATTCTTTCTTATGCTGTCAAGTATGCCTCCGCTTTTTATGGCCCCTTCCGTGATGCAGCAGATTCGGCCCCGATGTTCGGTGATCGCCGTTCTTACCAGATGGATCCAGCCAATATCCGGGAAGCAATTAAAGAAGTCCAACAAGATCTGGCCGAAGGAGCAGACATAGTAATGGTCAAACCAGCCCTTGCTTACCTGGATGTAATCCGGGCTGTCAAAGAAATGACCACTATACCTGTGGCTACTTACAATGTATCCGGTGAATATGCCATGGTTAAAGCAGCGGCCAATAACGGGTGGCTAAATGAAAAAGATATTGTGATGGAAATGCTGCTGAGTATGAAAAGGGCCGGAGCCGATCTGATTCTGACGTATTTTGCAAAGGATGTAGCTCGCTGGTTAAAGGAGACCGACTAATGATCATTTCATGGAACACAACCCGGCAATGTCACTTAAAATGCAAACATTGTTATCGAGATGCCGGGGAAAAAGAAAAAAACGAACTATCAACTGAAGAAGGAAAAACACTGATAGAAGAAATCGCCAATTCCGGTTTTAAAATACTTGTTCTTTCCGGTGGCGAGCCGTTACTGCGGGATGACATTTTTGATTTAACTTCCCACGCTGCCGCATGCGGCCTGCGGCCCGTTTTTGGCACAACCGGTACTACTATTACCCCTCCGGTAGCCCGTAAATTAAAACAGTCGGGTGCAGCCAGGATCGGGATTTCTTTAGACAGCATTAATCCTGAAGAACATGATCAGTTTCGGGGTGTACCCGGTGCCTGGGAACAGGCTATCCGAGGAATGAAATATTGCTTCGATGCCGACTTGCCTTTCCAGATCCATACAACGGTAGTTGAACATAATTACCATGAAGTAGAAGCGATTACCGATCTTGCTGTTTCCCTGGGAGCAGCGGCTCATCACGTTTTTTTCCTGGTGCCGACTGGACGGGCTAAAGATATTGAAGCAGAAGCGCTGCGCGAAAAACAATATGAGCATCTGTTGCATCGCATTCTCAAAAAACAACAGGAAGTGTCAATTGAATTAAAGCCGACCTGCGCACCCCAGTTTATGAGAATTGCAAAACAGATGGGCATGGAAATGCGCTTTACAAAAGGCTGTCTGGCAGGAACTGCTTACTGCTGTATCCTTCCGGCCGGGGATGTTCATCCTTGCCCATATCTTCCTGTAAAAGTCGGCAACGTAAGGGAACAGCCCTTTTCAGATATCTGGCGGGAAGCGGAAATCTTTAAACAACTTCGCAGTGAAAAATTCGGGGGAAAATGCGGAACCTGCGATTATAAAGATATTTGCAGCGGTTGCCGGGCGCGAGCCTATTATTACACAAACGGTGATTACATGGCCGAAGATCCCTGGTGCCTGTACAGGAGGGGCATATCGGTTGATCAATAATAATGCAAGTAGTAAAATCAACAAGAGAGAAAGGCAGTTGCTGGATTTACTCCAGACCGGTTTTTCAGTTTCATCCCGGCCTTACCTGACTGCTGCTGAAGAAATGAATATGACAGAAGATGATGTAGTCGAAATGGTAAAAAACTTGCGGTCTAAGGGAGTTATACGCCGCATCGGCGGTCTTTTTAGCGCGAGGAAACTCGGTTTTACTTCCACCCTGGTTGCCCTGCAGGTAGAAAAACAGTGGATAGAAAAAGTGGCTCATGCAATATGCTCTTATCCCGGGGTAACCCACTGTTACGAGAGAAATCATTTCTTTAACCTGTGGTTTACACTAACCAGTAGTGATCGAAACACTGAAAAGAAGATTCTTACTGAAATTGATGCTTTGCCAGGTGTAGAAAAACTAAGAAATTTTCCTGCCCTAAAAAAATTTAAGCTCAAGGTCAATTTTTCCTTCTCGGAGGACTCGACTGATTAATGAAATTAGATGAACTAGACAAAAGAATTATCGCTTGCTTGCAGGGGGATCTTCCTTTAACAAAAACACCTTTTGCCGATTTGGCCGCCGATTTAGGCATTACGGAAAAAGAACTGCTGCATAAAATTTCTGTCTATCTTGAATCGGACATTATGCGCCGTTTTGGAGCAGTGTTGCACCATCAAGAAGCTGGTTTTTCGGCCAACGCCATGTGCTGCTGGGTTGTTCCTGAAGAATTGATAGAACATACGGGAAAGATCATGGCTTCATTCAGCGAAGCTTCACATGTTTTCCAACGTCCTTGTTACCCTGACTGGCCTTATAACCTTTACACTATGATTCATGCCCGGTCAAGAAAAATATTACATAGCGTAGTAAAACAAATGTCCCTGCAGACCGGCATTGATAGTTACAGGCTACTTTTTAGCAAACGGGAATTTAAAAAAACCAGCATGAAGTACTTTTAACCACAGGAATATTTTCTACCGTTTAATTAATTAAAAACCTGTGGTTATTATTTTTTCGCCGGTTTTCTAAAAACAGGAGTACTCATCAATAATAATATTTACAAGGAGCTTTAATATGTTTACACTATCTCAAAAAATGTTCTCCAAAGCCAGGGAAGTAATGCCAGGTGGAGTAAACAGCCCGGTAAGAGCTTTCAAAGCAGTAGAAATGGATCCAATATTTATCGATCGGGGTACAGGTGCAAAACTCTATGATGTAGATGGAAACAGCTATATCGATTATGTTGGTTCATGGGGTCCTCTAATTCTTGGCCACGCCCATCCTCATATTGTTGAAACAATCAACAAAATTGCCCGGAAAGGGACCAGTTTTGGAGCCCCGACAGCTCTTGAGACAGAGATGGCACGCATGGTTATTGAGGCAATGCCATCTATTGAGCTTATACGAATGGTCAATTCCGGCACCGAAGCAGTAATGAGTGCTCTCCGCCTGGCCAGGGGATACACAGGCCGATCAAAGATAATCAAGTTTGCCGGCTGCTATCACGGCCACTGCGATAGTTTTTTAATCAAGGCCGGCTCCGGTGCTGCTACCTTTGGTCATCCTGACAGTCCCGGAGTAACAGAAGGAGCAGCTCGCGATACAATTATCATTCAATACAATGATCTTCCTGCTGTTAAAAATGCCTTTGCCACCCACGGTGAAAACATTGCTGCCGTAGTAGTAGAACCAGTAGCAGCCAATATGGGCCTGATTTTGCCACAGGACAGTTTTTTGGAAGGCTTGCGCAAATTAAGCCGGGATTACGGAGCCTTGCTCATTTTTGATGAGGTTATCACCGGTTTTCGCGTCGGATACGGGGGGGCCCAGGAATACTATAATATTCAACCCGATTTAACGACCCTTGGCAAGGTTATCGGCGGTGGAATGCCGATTGGCGCATACGGTGGAAAACGGGAAATCATGGAACAGGTTGCACCCAGTGGACCGGTTTACCAGGCCGGTACTCTGTCGGGGAATCCTCTTGCAATGGCCGTCGGGATTGAAACTCTGAAAATATTACAAACAAATAGATTCTACGAAAACCTGGTTGTTAAACGTGAAAAACTAACTTCCGGCCTGGCCACTGCTGCTCACCGGCACGGCGTAAAGATTTACCAGAGTTCTATTGGTTCAATGTTCGGAACTTTTTTTAGTGCCGATCCGGTTTTTAATTTTAAAGATGCTCTTAAGTCGGATTCAGAGGCTTTTAAAATATTTTTCCGGACCATGCTGAAAGAAGGAGTTTATCTAGCTCCATCACCTTTCGAAACCGGATTTATTTCATCGGCCCACAGCGAAGAAGATATAACCTTCACCATTGAAGCCGCCGATAAAGCTTTTGAAGCAGTGAAAAAATATTTTAGTGAAAAAGATAATTCGCCAAAACTTGCTCAGTAAAATTCATTAAGTGAAACAAAATTCTATCGTTGTGAAATTTCAATATTTATACTAATGGGGTTTGAAAAATGCACATATTGGTTCTGGGAATCAACCATAAAACCGCAACCTTGGAAATCAGAGAAAAAATTGCTTTCGCCGAGAATCACATCAGGCAAGCCTACGATACTTTAAAAAAGGTTCATTCCGTAACCCAATGCATAATTTTGTCGACCTGCAACCGAACTGAAATTTACGCTGTAGTTGAAGATCTCGTTGAGGGTAAGAATATTTTGCTTTCAATGCTTCAAGAAGTTAAAGGAATCAATCCAACGGAAATCGAGACAAACCTGTATTATTATTTCAACCGTGAAGCAGTATCTCACCTTTTTCAAGTCACAGCCGGCCTTGATTCGATGATTCTCGGTGAAACCCAAATCCTTGGCCAGGTAAAAAATGCTTACGAAAAAGCCATAGAAAACGGTATGGTGAACAAGATCCTGCATGGCTTATTTCAACGCACAGTCAGCTGTGCAAAAAAAGTGCAAACGGAAACAGAGATTAACTGCAATTCTCTTTCTATAAGTTACACAGCCCTTGATATGATCAGGAAAAAGCTGGACCATTTTGAAGAAATGCGGGTCCTTGTGATCGGCGCCGGCAAAATGTCACGCCTTACTTTACAACAACTGCACTCGTGGGGAGTAAAAAATATTAAGGTAACCAGCCGCACCTACCAGCGAGCAAAAAAATTAGCTGAGCTCTTTGATGCAATCACTATAGACTTTAAAAATTTGAAAGATCTGCTTACAGGTGTGGATTTAATAGTAAGCTCTACCGGGGCACCCCACCTCCTGATCCATAAAGAAGAAATGGCCACAGTGATGAAAGAGCGCAATCAAAGACCAATATTTATCGTTGATATCGCTGTTCCCAGGGACATTGATCCGGAAGTTGCAGTTTTAGATAATGTCTTTCTCTATGATATGGACACCCTCCAAGAGGTTATCAATACAAATCAGAAAGAAAGAAAAAAAGAAGCGGCAATGGCCAGAAATATGATTATTGCCGAAACAGAACAATTTCAGGCCTGGTTTAAAACGCTTGAAGTCGCCCCCGTGATTAAAGCTCTTCGTCATAAAACCGACTTAATCAGGCAAGAAAAAACAGACAGCTACATAAAAAACAAACTGGGTCAATTAAATAAGAAAGAAAAAGAAGCAGTCGATAATTTAACTAAATCCATTGTCAACGCCATTTTAAAAGAACCGATTTTAAAGATGAAAAATACCTCATCACAAGAAGAAGCGAAAATTTTCATTGATTCTCTGCGCTTTCTGTTTGATTTACACAAGGATATATTTAATGAAGAAGGTTCTCTCGAAATCATTGAGAATAAAAAACAGGGACCTGTTATAGAGAAAGGAGAATACTGGAGTGAAAACCGGCCTGATTATCTTGGGACACGGAAGTCGAATACAGGAAGCAGCTGAAACTCTGGCAGACATTACTGCTACGGTCAAAAAAATGGTTCCTTACGAAGAAGTCGAATATGCCTTTTTCCAGTTTTCAAAACCGGATCTTTCAGAAGCAACAAACAAATTGATCCGTTCAGGTATAAATCGCATTTTTATTATACCGGCGCTATTTGCCAGTGGCAAACACCTGACAGTCGACATACCACAAATAATTGATAAATTAAAAGTAAAGAACCCCGGAGTTAAAATGTATATAGGAGAACCTCTCGGAGCCGATTTACGCATTGTCGAGATTCTGTTAGACCGAATTCGCGAACTCGAAACTTCAATCTGAGTGATTTAATCCTTTGATTACCTCTTTGGCAAATAACTGGCAGAACAACTGACTGCTATGCTATTATTCAAGTTTGCACATTATCGTGATACAGACATCCATCTACCATGTTTTAACCATGAAGCAGATGGATTTCCTTATTTTTTATACCATTCAGCACCGTTACGTTTATTAAAAACTCTCCAGAAAAATTTAATGAGATACTTTCACTGCTTTTTTAATAACATATTCACTGAGCTCAGTTATTCCACAGGCCAAAGAAATCTTTTTAAATAATTCTTTTTTGTATTCCTTTTTCCACCATGAACCTGCAAGAATCGTTACAGGAGTATCCAGGAATGCCTCCGGATACATGGGGGTCGATGCACCGATCATGATTATCTCCCTGGCTTTTTCACACATTGATATAATCTCTTCTGCCGAACCGTTAATAATACTGGTCCCGCTCAGCATCACAATATCGGCATGAGGCAATATACGGGGCTGCTCTTTCATAAGCACAACTTCCCCTTTAAATCCGCCGCATTTCGATATGCCTTCATCAAAAATATACAACTTTTTCACTCTTGAACTGAACATCTGGACGAGGGGCGCAATAAAACCGATCATAGCCATTGTATCGGTTTTCTTCAAGTCAACGCCGAACGGGCGATCGGGGGTTTCGACATCTTCCATGTCCTGGGCTCTTGATGCTGCAGCCAGGACTGCTGTCCCTATGCCCCGCTGAACATTGTCCCGGCCCGATTCAGCCCACCCGGCAATAGAAGAGGCTTCTTCCCCAATTACCTTTTGCCCGTACGGGAATATGGAACAGCCGGACTTCAGACCTTCCCTGAGGACATAAGATACCCCCAGGAAACCGTTGTCCAATTCAACTGCCATAAGGGATATACCAATTACCAGGTCGCGCACCTTTCTACCTGTTAAAAAAGGCTGTGCCGTTTTTAGAATTGATTTAATGAGCATTGAATATTACCTCCTGAGCATGTCTTTGGAAACGCTAAAACTTGAAACCCTTATTTGCCTGATCTATTTTTGCTCTTATGTATTACAATCTCGATTTTGATTACCAGGTTCAAATCGATTTTCTAAGATGGAACGACCGGAGCCTGGCCATGAAATAGCCCGGGGAAAAATGAAAAATACTAAGTGCTTGCAATGGCACAATTGATCCTAATTTACTGCTCATTTTCTTTGATAAGTTTCTCAATATATTGTTTATCTCTTTCACTGATGCTACACCTGGCAACTACTCCTACAGCGAATCTGTTACCTTTTATTTTTACCGATTCGGAGAGAATTTCGTTAACCAGGGCGTTCAGGCTTTTCCCTTCTGCTTTAGCTTCTATTGCAATGCTTTTATGAAGCTCAGGATTAGTACGTACCACAAATCTGCCGGAATACGGTTTAACCGGATCTTCGCCCCTTTCAGCGCAAAAATCGAGATAATCATCTATAGAATCCTGGAAAGCCTGCTTTAGTTCGTCCACAGATGTTCCCTCAAATGTAACAACGTCGCTGATATTTATTACTTCACCATGAAAGATATTTGACTCTTCATCAAACTCTATCTTAGCATAATAACCCTTATATTCCATCATTATTCACTCCCACCTCTAAAAGAAATCTACGTACAGAACGAACAGTGGTCTTATTAACAAACGGC
>JAGYMW010000090.1 GCA_018400435.1 Bacillota bacterium
ATGATGATTTAAAAAGAAAAGATTTTATCCAAATGCTTGGGCGGCGCCCGCGGGCCTGCATCAAGGGCCTTCTTCTCGACCAAAGCTTTGCTGCCGGCATGGGCAATATTTATACCGATGAAGCCCTTTTTCTCAGCGGCATCGATCCGCGCCGTCGGGCCGGTGAAATCACTTCCGTCGAGGCGGAAAAACTTTATGATTCAATCATCACCGTCCTGAAGCAAGGTATTGAATTCGGCGGCACCACCTTCCGCGATTACCGCAATGCCCGCGGCGACCGCGGTGAATTTCAGGATCAACTCAATATTTACGGGCGGCGAGGGGAACGCTGCCGCTGCGGAGCGGTAATTGAAAAGACAACTGTGGCCGGCCGAAGCACCTGTTACTGCCCCTGCTGCCAGAAATAAATGAATAAATGGGAGCATAAAATGTTTATCATCGGCCTTACCGGGGGGATTGCCTCCGGCAAAAGCACAGTGGCGGAAATGCTTGCTGCCAGGGGGGCGCATTTGATTGATGCCGACCGCCTGGCCCGAGAAGCAGTAGAGCCTGGAAAACCAGCCTGGCAGGAAATTATCCGCTGGCTGGGTGAAGATATTCTTCTTCCCGACCGGACAATCGATCGGCGGCGTCTGGGAGAGCTGGTTTTCAACGATCAGGCCATGCGCGACCGGCTGAACAGTATTGTTCACCCCCGGGTGGAAGAACTTTTTACCCGGGAGCTGGAACAAATCCGGTGGGGAGATCCTGCCGCTGTGGTCGTCTACGATGTGCCCCTCCTTATTGAGACTGGCAGGTTGGATCTGTATGATCTGATCCTCCTGGTTTATGTTTCACCGGCCATCCAGCTTGAGCGGCTCTGCCGGCGCAATAACCTGGAGCAGGAAGCTGCTGAAAAACGTTTACAGGCCCAGATTCCGCTGGATGAAAAGAAAAAGCATGCCCATGTTATTATCGATGACAGTGGATCGATTACCGAGACTGAGCGACAAGTCGAAACCTTCTGGCGGGACCTCACATCAGGCGAATACGGTAAGCTGTAATAGAATGAGCGAAGGGAATGAGCAGATGCGGGTGGCAGCCCTTTCACTTCATGGAATAAGAATGGACAGCAGCAAACATTACCGATCCGACCTGACCGATCTGCTGCAGAAAAGCAATGCTGCCGCGGCCGTTATCCCGGCTTTCAGCTCACTTGCCCTGGGTCTCGGCACGGGGAGAATCTCAGCGGGGGCAAGCTTTGCCGAAACCGTGCGTGCTGCCGCAGATAGCGGATCTGACTGGCAAGAAGAATTTTTAGCTCTGCACAGCGAACTGGCCCGGGATAACGGACTTTTCCTGACTGCCGGTACTGTATATGAGAGGGAAAACGACCGTATTTATCATACCCTCTGCTGTTTTGATCCAGCAGGGAATCTCTGCTGCCGCCAGCGGCAGACACATCTGACCCGCTTTGAACGGGAACAGGGACTCAGCCGGGGTGAAGAGCTCATCCTCTTCGACCTGCATGGCCTGCAGGCCGGGCTGGTCGTCGGGATCGATGCCCGCCACCCGGAAGTTGGAAGAGGCTTTGCGCTGCTGGGAGCTGATATCCTGCTGCACAGCGGAGCCCTGAAAGGTGAATTAAACTGCTGGCCCCAGGCTGCCGGCATGTGGGCCCAGGTTCAGCAGAACCAGTTCTGGGCCGTGGAAGCCCTTTTCTGTGGCAGGATTGGCCGGACTGACTTTGCCGCCGACTCGGCCGTGATCGGGCCATGTGAAATTACCCCTGGCCAGAGCGGCTACCTGGCCCGCGGTTACCCGCATACACCATTTATCTGCGCCAATCTGGAAATGGAAGATCTCTACAGGATCAGGCGGGATTACCCCCTGCTAAAAATGCTTAACCCGCAGGCCTATCGCGAAGATCTCTTTGTCTGAAGAATCCGGGCAGCCGGCAATAAAACAGGATCCGGTGGTAAGATATTTGTGGTTAAACTCAAAAAAATGAAATTTGAAAGCGGATCTTCCGGGAGCCGGTACAAAGCTGCCGATGAAAGGAAGGGTATAATGGCCATGGACGGGTGGAAAGAAAAACTTTTCAGGCACTACCTGACCTGGTCCTGCCGCCCGGTGAGGATCCGCGGCTACCTGCACCGTATTCTGCCCTCGTCCCGGATTCCCTACCCTGCAGAGCGTAGCCGCATCAGGGCGGCTGCCCTCCAGCTTGAACTGCATCTGGTTAAAAATCCCCTCCATTATGTTGATCTAATGCACCGCCGCCTCAGGGAGGCGGTAGAAGAGGGAGCGCAGCTGATCGCTTTCCCTGAATACAACAACCTGGCCCTGCTGGGACTCCTGCCCGGCATAGAAAAAATGGAAGAAGCCTACAGCAAAAAAGGCGAGCAGGAAGCCAAGCCAGTTGAACAGGGCAAAAAAGTAAAAGGAAGCGAAGGAAAATCACCGGCCGAGGACATCAGTCTTGTGGAGGTTTTTCGCTACATGAGCCCGGCTGTCGAACCGCTGGTGAAAACTCTTTTCAGCAGCCTGGCCGCTGCTTACGGAGTCCACATCATGGCCGGCAGCTATGTTATTGCTGATGGCGAAGCAACAGTCAACCGCTCTTATCTCTTTGGCCCTGCCGGTGAGCTTATAGGATTGCAGGACAAGGTTCACCTCCTGCCCCTGGAAGCCGAATGGGGACTAAAACGGGGCAGCGCTTTTTCCATCTTTGACACTTCTGTCGGCAGGCTGGCGGCTCCGGTGTGCATGGATGCCACCTATTTTGAGACCTTTCGTATTCTTGAAAACAAGGGTACTGACATTGTTCTTTTGCCTGTTGCCAACCTCGAATCCTATAACTACTGGCTGGCCCTGCGTGGTATCTGGCCCCGGGTGCAGGAAAGTCCACTTTACGGGATCAAGAGCACCCTGGTAGGGACCATCGCCGGGATGACCTTTACAGGACGGGCCGGTATCTTTGCCCCGCTCGAGCTCACCCCGCGCCGTGACGGCGTCCTGGCCGAGGTGGAAACTTTCGAGCGTGAAGGAATGGCCGTTGCCGATCTGGACCTGGAAGCTCTCCAGATCCTGCGTTCAAATCATCCCTGGCGTGACAGCAATAAAGCTTTTTACGAAAGATATTTATCCGAAAATTCATACACAGCGAGCATGAAAGAGCATACCCTATCAAAAAGAAATATATAACCATACCCGTTTATCAGATGGCCGGATAAGAGGATATAACCTGGACCTCTTGCCGGCTATTCTTTTTCCATGTTCACCACTTTGCCGCCTGTAACCTGCTGCAGCTGTTTGAAAGTAATGGGCAGCAGGGAATGGGGAGTGCCGGCAGAAGTGTAAACTGTGTCAAAACGCTCCATTGAACGATCCAGGTAAATGGGCACGCTATCGTCGATATCATAGGGGCAGACACCGCCGACCCGGTAGCCGGTGATCTCTTCCACTTCAGCCGGTTTGGCTATCTTTGCTTTTCCCCCGCCCAGCAAAGCTCGCACTTTCTTATCGTCAATCTTGATATCTCCGGCAGCGACAAAGAGACCGTACCTGGCACCGGAGCGGAAAAGGATGGACTTGGCAATCTGGCCCAGCTCCACTTTCAGCGCATCCGCCGCTTCGGCCGAAGTTTTGGTAGTTTTTTCATGTTCCCAGGGGACCAGATCAAGGTTGAATCGCGCCAAATAGCAGCGGGCCCTTTCAAGGGCCGAATTTTCAGTCACGGCAATCACCTCAAAGAACAAAAATTAATAGATATCTGTCGCAGACTTATAAATATTTGTTAAAGCTAAGCTGTGCCAATATGGACGGTTCGAGCGTCAACGGAGCGAAGCGGAGGTCCGAAATGAAGACGATGGAACTATCCCCTTGGCAAGGCAGTCCATGCTTCAGTAGTTACAGATATCTTATTAAGCAGGTCTGCCTGCAGATTTTTCCTGGTAAGTCTGCACCTCTTTTTCCGGGTAGCTGGCAAAAACGATTACCCCGATCAGGATAAAGAGAGCAGAGACCGGTCCCGTTAGCTGGATACCCAGGGGTTGGAATGACGTGCTGCCGAAAAGCTGCAACAGGGTCCCGGTTATCAGGGTTGAGAGGCCCATGGCCAGCTTGAGGATAAATCCCTGGGCGCCGAAATACATTGCTTCCCGGCGCTGACCGGAGAGGGTGCTTTCCAGGTCGGTGACAGCAGCCACGATAGCGTCGGGGACAACGAAGATCACTGAAAGAGGCAGCCCGGCCAGGCCCATTAAAATATAGGCAAATACATCAGGCGACAGGCCGAACAGCGGCCGGCCGAAAAAGAAGAAAAAGGGCAGTAAAACCATGAAACCGGCCAGGGCGAACATCATCGGCGCTTTTAAGCCAAGCTTCTTGGAGACAATATTGACCACAGGGAAGAAGAGCAGGGCTACAACAAAGGCAAGCCCGAAATAGATAGAGGTGGCATCTTCCCCCGCTCCCATCAGGACCGTCACGTAGAGGGGAATATTGAGGGTGATAATATTGAAACCGAGCCAGAATGTAACATTGCCAATCAGGTAAATGACGAATGCTTTATTCCTGAAGGTGGTTACAATTGCTTCAATCAGCCCGAGAGTGGCCGGTTTGGCCTCGGCGTAATCCTTTTCTTTGATCAGCAGGGGAATGTAGAGCAGGATCAGGCCGAGTATGGCCATCAACCAGACCATGCCGTGAAAACCGATGATGCCGATGAGAATCCCTGCTCCGATTAAGGCAATGCCGACCCCCAGCAGGCTGAAGACCGCCTTGAAAGTGGAGAGATCGACCCGGTCGCGGGTGCTGCGGGCCAGCTCGGGCAGCAGGGCCAGGTAGGGATTGACATAAGCGGTGAAGAGAGCAAAATATAACCCCAGCAGAAAGGCCAGGTAAATGGTATTAAGGAGTGATTTTTCAGCAATGGGAGGATAAAAAAGCA
>JAGYMW010000091.1 GCA_018400435.1 Bacillota bacterium
TCCTATGAGCAGGATAACCTTTACTTGTTTAATTACAGAAGTGAAATATCTGATGACATCAGTAGCACACTGGGCCTGGATCTTACTCGAAAAAGGTTTCAGCTGGGCGAGATTAAAAAATTTTTAGGTAACTGCAAAAAATAAGGCTGTTCCCTACATATTTGTGACAACAACTAAAGGCCGCAAACCCTTTGTTTATGGGTGTTGCGGCCTACTTTTTGCCTGTTTTGCTGTCAAAGTCAGGATAATATCACTATACATAAAAAAAAGCAAGCCAATCAGGCTATTGTTACTTTTTTCCCTAACTACTTTACTGCTCTTTGTTTTCAGTAAAATGAAAATTCCATAGAATTTGATAAGCTACTAATATATTGTATATGAGAAAAAGAGAAGTTACTCTTGAAGCCATACCGAGTGCGTACCAGGGTAAAAAGAAAGGGTTTTCAGGGGGCTGCTGTTCCCCGAAAACCCTTATTTTATCGTGGTCGGGGCGGCCGGATTTGAACCGGCGACCTCTTGGTCCCAAACCAAGCGCGCTGCCAAACTGCGCTACGCCCCGCCGTCAATGCTTTTTTATATTATACCATTACTCGCAAAAGCAGGCTTATTGTAGCATAGTAAAACCGGCTTGGCAATATTTCAGGTTAAAATGTATAATATAGGCATTATCACCACTGAAAAGAGGCCTTTTATAGATGAATCGTTTCCTGGTAGGAGGCAGGGTATTAAAAACTGCCGCAGCTGTGACACTGGCAATTTTCATCGCTCAACAATTTAACATGGAAAGAGTACCCCTGGCAGCAATTGTCGCCCTGATCACTGTCCAGAAAACCTTTTACCATTCCCTGCAGAAAAGCATGGCCAAGCTTGGGAGTGTTTTACTCGGGGGAATCCTGGGGACCATATTCAGCTATTTTTTTGGTCTTTCACCAATCGGCTATGGCCTTGCCACCCTGGCAGCCATTTATATCTGCCTGCAGCTACAGTGGCAGGAAAACATTGTCATTACAACAGTCACAGCCATTTTAATTATTCTCAGCGGGACCGATGCGCCTCTGATCTATTCTTTAAAACAAATTTTAACCGGACTGGTTGGGGCAGGCTGTGCCCTGCTGATTAACTATCTTTTTACACCGAACCACCGCAAAGAAGTGATCGGAAAACTGCAAGAAGTGGAACAGGGATTGCGGCAGGCCATCGACTTTATCATCAAAGAGATGCTTAAACCCGGCTGTGACGACGAATCGTTCAAAGAAAAGATCGATAAACTCGACAGCGATATTGAAGAAGGAATGCAGGTCGCCAAACTGCTGCGGGAGGAACAACGGTTTATCATCAACCGCGAAACAGACTCCGACCTCTTCCGCCGGGCTTTTTATGTTTACCGCTCACAGCTCAGCCGCCTTGAAGAAATGCACCGGCTGGCCCGGCGTATGCCCATCAAGGTCCCCCAGGCCAAGCCACTGGCCAGGCTTTTTAGAATCATTCAGAAAATGCAGTATCGCCATCTTAACAGCCGGGGAAGTCACTATCAGGTAATTGAGCAACTGATGGACAGGCTGGAGGAAAGCTTCGATGTTATGGATCTGCCTAAAACCAGGGAAGAATTTGCCAGCCGTGCTTCCCTTTTTCACCTGTTCCAGGAAATTAAACGCTATTATCGCCGCCTGCAAAAAATACCCGCCGGGCTCCACAATAAATAACTCTATGAAGTGGCATTGGACAAATCGTTTCAAAAAGACCCTTGTTCAAGCAACTGCCTCAGGAACTTCCCGGCCCTGCGCAGGGCCCGCCCGCGATGGCTGATGGAATTCTTTTCTTCAGGACTCATGCGGGCAAAAGTGATTCCCCTCGGCTCATAGATAAACAGGGGGTCATAACCAAATCCCCCCTCGCCGTCCGGCTTTTCGGCGATTCTACCGGTACAGTTTTCTTCGATAACATAAGTCTGATCGCCGGGCACGGCAACTGCAATAGCACAGACAAAACGGGCCGTCCGCTGTTCGGCGGGAACCCCCTGCAGCTCCTGCAGCAGCAACCAGTTGTTGGCGCTGTAATCACCGTCGGGACCGGCATAACGGGCTGAACGAACTCCAGGCCGCCCCCCGAGGGCTTCGACCTCAAGTCCGGAGTCATCTGCCATAGCCATCTGCCCAGTTAACCGGGAAATCGTTTCAGCTTTTTTTACAGCATTGCCGGCAAAGGTCTCCCTGTCTTCTTCCGGCATTGACAGGTCCGGATAATCCTGCAGGGTTTGAATTTCCAGTGGGAGATCCCGAAGCATTTTTTTTATTTCTTCAATTTTATTACTATTGCCGGTTGCCAGAACCAGTATTTTCAGGATTGTTTAAGCCTCCTGTCAGAATTATTATCATCCGTGCTGCCTTACCCTAGTTCAGTTATAAAGGATCATTGCTCAATCAGTTTTGTTATTTGAGGACCCAGTAATTCCTTCTGGCAGGCACAGATCTTCGCAATTCCCTCCTCAGCCAGGTCTAGGAAGTAATCAAGCTGACTGCGGCTGAAAGGGCTTTCTTCTGCTGAACCCTGCACTTCGACCATTTCCCCGGATCCGGTCATGACGATATTCATATCCACTGCCGCCGAAGAATCTTCTTTGTAATTCAGATCAAGAAGAGCTTCTCCGGCGAGCAGCCCCACGCTGACAGCCGCCAGATAATCGCCGAGAGGGAACTTATCCAGTTTTTCCTCTTCCATCAGCTTAAAGAGGGCTTCTGCCAGGGCTACATAGGCTCCGCTGATTGCAGCGGTGCGGGTCCCCCCATCAGCCTGCAGGACATCACAGTCAAGCCAGATCGTTTTTGCCCCGAGCAGCCTTAAATCAGCAACAGCCCGTAGAGATCGTCCGATGAGGCGCTGGATTTCGAGGCTGCGTGCGTTGACCTTTATCCTCTCTCTGTTCATGCGTTCAGACGTCGATCGGGGCAGCATGGCATACTCGGCCGTTATCCAGCCCTGGCCTGTCCCGGTTAAAAACTGGGGGACTTTCTCTTCCACCGAAGCGGTGCATAAAACGTGTGTATCCCCCAGTTCGATGAGCGCAGAACCTTCGGGATATTTTAGGTAAGAGCGGGTAATTCGGAGAGGGCGAAGCTCACTATCTTTCCTACCATCATTGCGCATTGGATAAATCCTTTCGTATTATTTGACCTGATCGCTTAATTACCATTGGCCTGAAAATATTTACTGATTGTTTGAAAAGCAAAGGCGCTAAAATCTTGCTTAATCATTTGCCTGCCTCTTTTAATTTATTCCCCGCCTGTCAGACAGATCCTGCTGTTAGCAATTCTTAAAATCTGCATGCCACCTTATGCTGAAATATTACGAACGGTACTTTTTGATAGAGGAATAAAGAACAATAAAACGAATAAGTACAAATGCTCTAAAGGGAGGTCAAACAATGGATGCCGGTTATATCCTGCCGGGAATTTTAATCCTGGCTGTCGCTTTTGTCGTTTATACCTACAACCGTTTGGTCAGCCTGCGCAACATGGCCGATACAGCTTATGCCAATATTGACACTCTCCTCCAGAAACGTTTCGATCTGGTCCCTAATCTTGTCAGCACAGTCAAAGGATACATGAGGCATGAGCGGGAACTGCTGGAAACAATCACCAGGGCCAGGACCGAATGGTTGAAAGCTTCGACGATTCGTGAAAATGCCGGGGCCGATGATACGGCAGCCCGGGCCCTGAAAACCCTTTTTGCCGTATCAGAGAAATACCCGGAATTGAAAGCAAACGAAAATTTCATGATGCTGCAGGAAGAGCTGGCCGGGATCGAAAATAAGATTGCCTATGCCAGGCAGCGTTACAACAGGACAATTATGGTTTTAAACACTGTTATTCAGCGTTTTCCAACAAATCTTTTGGCCCGGCTTTTCAAATTTGAAACCCGTGAATTTTTTGCTGTGGAATCCGAAAAAGTCAGAGCTGTACCCAATGTTCAAATGCAGGAAGGTGACCAGAAGTAATGGACCCGATTTACAGGCAAATTGCCGCAAATAAAAGACGGACCATTTTCTTTTTTCTACTTTACGCCACCCTTTTTGCCGCAATCGGTTATTTCGTCGGTCTATACCTCGGTGAGCCAATTGTCGGTTTCATTTTGGCAGCCCTGGCCTTTATTGTCATATTCCTGGTCAGCTATTACGGTGGGCAGGGTGTAGTCAATTCGATGGCCAGATCTAAGGAAGTGAGCAAACATCAGGAACCTTTCCTTTACAACACGGTCGAAGCCCTGAGTATTGCTGCCGGCAAACCAATGCCCAAACTGTATATCATCGAGACTGAGGTGCCAAACGCCTTTGCCTCCGGGCGCAACCCGCAGAACGCCAGTATCACTGTAACCAGGGGCTTAATGAACCGCCTTAGCCGCCAGGAGCTGGAAGGGGTCATCGCCCATGAAATGGCCCATATCAACAACTATGATGTTTTACTGGCCACCATAGCCGTTGTGCTGGCCGGGACAATAGTTTTTCTGGGAGTGATCATCAGGCGAATGTACATTTTCGGAGGGATGGGCCGCAGCCGCCGGAGCAATCAGTCCCAGCTGATCGCAGTGGTCGCCCTGATTGTCCTGGCTGTTGTGGCGCCCATTTTTGCCCAGCTGCTCAAATTTGCCATCTCCAGGCAGAGGGAATACCTGGCTGACGCAACAGCAGCTGATTTTACCGGGTACCCCGAAGGCCTGGCCAGCGCGCTTGAAAAGATCACCGCCCAGCAGGTACCCAAAAGCCCCCTTGAGAACAAGGCTATTGAAGG
>JAGYMW010000092.1 GCA_018400435.1 Bacillota bacterium
TCCACTGTATTAGATTACATCCTGTTCTTCGCAGCAGGCACGTTGGGCGGATTAATTTTGATCTATTTTCTAAACCGTCAAAATTCAAAAACAGCATGGTTTTTAACTTTGCTCGCTTTTCTGCTGGCTTCGCCTATTGCCCTGGTTATGATGGCCGGCGGCGGTTTGCTCGGATCAGTTGGCGTGTTGGTTTACCCACAAATCCCCTGGACGCTGTTTGCGTGGCTGGGAGGGCTGGTGGAAAATTTCTTGACAAAGAAATGATTGATACAGGTGGACGGTTGTGTTTCCCTTTGTGTTTCTGATCGGAAGTGAGGAAAGATCTATGAAAAAGTGGCTAAGAATTTCCCTGATTACAGTCATATCGCTTGTAATTATATTAGCCGGTGCATTTTTTATCTATGTATCTGATTATTACAGAGCTGATGATGTAGCGATTGCAGTCATGCAAAGTGGAGCTGCCACGCAAGTTCAAGATAACATTGTTTTATTATCACCTGCCACATCCAGCGACACCGCATTGATATTTTATCCAGGTGCCAAGGTAGAATATATTGCTTATTTACCAATTTTGGAAAGAATTAAGGAGAGTTCTGGCATTACCTGCATTCTTGTTAAAATGCCGTTTAATATGGCTATATTCGATGCAAATGCAGCCGATAAAATTATAGATCAGTTCCCTGAAATTAAAAACTGGTACATAGGTGGCCACTCCATGGGCGGGGCCATGGCCAGCAACTATGCGTCAAATCATCAAGAAAAAGTAAAAGGGTTGATTCTGCTGGGAGCTTATATCTATGGCAATTATCCTGCTGAAAATGCGCTTACGGTTTATGGCACATTTAATACAAGCGTGGCGGAGAAAATAAACTATACAGAAAATATCGTTGTCATAGAAGGGGGGAACCATGCCCAGTTTGGTAATTACGGCAAGCAAAAGGGTGATCCCGACGCCACGATTTCAAGTGTAGAACAACAGAACATCGCAGCGGAAGCTATAAAGGAATTCTTGGTGATAAGGAATGATTAGATCAGAAGAAACACAGAGGGACGATCATTGCTGCTATCAAGCGGCACTACGAGCGGAGCGGGAAGATGATGGAGGGATGATGCTCCAAGAAAATTCAGGTTCTCCTCATTAAAAACTAACTTCAAACTGACTGAATGCGTTACCATGCCGGATGAACGGTGTTTGAGCTGCATTATTTTGCGATTTTCACAGAGCACAGGGCAAATAACGAGGAAGTGAAGCAGGAGTGAAATCCTTTAGGAAAGAACTATGGTTTCAGACCAGGGGAAGGAGGGAGTTTATCAACATCACTCCCCAGGTTCAGCAAGCCCTTAATGAGAGTGGTATTCAGGAGGGGTTACTGTTGTGCAACGCCATGCATATTACGGCCAGTGTTTTTATAAATGATGATGAAGCGGGTTTGCATCAAGATATGGAAGTTTGGCTGGAGAAACTGGCACCGGAGAAGCCCCATGCACAGTATCGACACAACACTTATGAGGATAATGCTGATGCACATCTCAAACGGTCGGTAATGGGCAGGGAAGTGGTGGTGGCTGTGACCGGGGGCAGTTTGGATTTTGGCCCCTGGGAGCAGATTTTTTATGGTGAATTCGATGGAAAGCGGGGGAAAAGGGTATTAGTTAAGATTATTGGGGACTAAACCGGGGGGGAAGGCTGTGGCTGCAGCAGTTGTTTTTTACTCGAGGAGCAATAATACCAGGACAGGCGCGATGTTTCTGGCTGACAGGTTAAACGCTGAACTGGTGGAATTGGTGGAGGCGCAAAAGCGCCGGGGATTGACGGGTTTTTTGAAAAGCGGGTATCAGGCGGTTGCGCGGAGAGCATCAGAGCTGGAAGGAAAACCGTGGGAAAAAATTGAAGGGTTCGATAAGTTATATTTAATGACTCCCATCTGGGGAGGCAACGGAACGCCGGCCATGAACAGGTTTGTCAGGAAAGCAGATTTCAGCGGCAAAGAGGTAACGGTTGTAACATTCCAGTCGGATATTAAACTTAAAGGCAGTGAAAAAGTGCACAGTACTTATAAAGAAATAATTGAGAGCCGGGGCGGCAGGTTCATGAAGGGAATAGCTTTGCACAGCACCCTGCCCGGCAAATTCGCAGGGAAAGAGTACATAGAAGCACAGGTTGAAGATAGTCTGCTTAAGTAATGACTGATTTTACCGGTCCGGGTTTTGCTCGAAATATAAATTTTATTACAGTATACAGTATGGTGGAGTGATCATATGACGTATGATGCTGTAATTGTTGGTGGGGGGATTGCCGGCCTGACAGCCGCGGCTTACCTCTGCAAATCGGGATATGAAGTGGCTGTTTGCGAAAAAGAAAAAAGGGTTGGCGGGCTGGTCAATTCTTTTGATTACAAAGGATTTACCTTTGATGGTGGGATTCGGGCAATTGAAAACTCCGGGATCGTCATGCCGATGCTGCGGCAGCTGGGGTTGGACGTTGACTTTACGGAAAACACTGTCTCAATAGGTATCGGCAAAGAAGTTATCCACATTGTTTCAAAAGAGAGCCTGCTTGACTACCAGTCTTTGTTGTTGAAACAGTTTCCCGGGAACAGTGAAGATATTAACAAGATAATCGATGACATCAGGCGAATCATGGGTTACATGGACGTGCTTTACGGGATAGATAATCCGCTTTTTATGGACCTGAAGAATGATAAAGAGTATCTTTTCAAAACAATTTTGCCCTGGTTATTCAAATACATTACTACTTTTAATAAAATCCAGAAGCTTGATGCTCCTGTCGATGAATACCTGCGTCAGTTTACAGGCAATCATGCTCTTGTTGATGTGATTGCCCAACATTTTTTCCGGAAGACGCCGGCATCTTTCGCCTTAAGTTATTTCAGCCTCTATCTCGACTATCGGTACCCAAAGGGTGGCACAGGTTCACTGATTGATGCGCTAGAAAAGTTTATCAGCAATTTAAACGGAGAGATACACAGGGAAAGCGAAATCTGCCACGTCAACCCCGGCGAGCGTTACATCCTCGACGCACAGGATAACAGGTACAATTACAGGTACTTAATCTGGGCTGCAGATCTTAAAAAAATGTATCAGTTGATGGATTTTAAGACGATATCCAATAAAAAAATAAAACAGCAGGCCATGAAGCGAAAAAATGCGATTATGGATAAAACAGGCGGGGACTCGGTGCTTACCCTCTATGCTACTGTGGACCTGGATAAAAGCTTCTTTGAGAGCATTTGCAGCCCTCACTTTTTCTATACACCCTCTGCGAGAGGGTTATCCGGGGCAGATTTTGCTACACTAACAGAGAGAGCCGGGGGACAACCTGGTTACCCGGCTGATAAACAGGTTATTATAGATTGGATGAACAGTTTTTACAACCTCACCACTTATGAAATATCAATCCCGGTGATGCGCGATGAAAATCTTGCTCCGGCAGGGAAAACCGGGATCATCATAAGTGTTCTTTTTGATTTTACCTTTGTTAAGCATATCGCTGAAATGGGCTGGTATGACGAGTTTAAAGACATCACAGGGCAATTGATTATTGGTGTTTTGGATTCGACAATATTCCCAGGTCTTAAGGATAAAGTGATCGACCGGTTTGTATCCACACCTTTAACGATGGAAAAGAAGACAGGCAATTCTGAAGGGGCGATTACGGGGTGGGCCTTTACGAACAGTATGATTCCGGCAATTAAAAGTACAACTAAGATAACCCGGGCTGTATTAACCCCCGTCCCTGATATCTTTCAGGCAGGCCAGTGGACATTCAGCCCCTCCGGTTTGCCCATGTCCATCTTAACCGGCAAGCTGGCGGCAGATAAGGCCAGGAGCAAGCTTAAGACTGGAGCCCGTTAGTTAACCCTGTCATCTGCATACTGAGATCATAAATTCTTTTACCCATTTTACGGTCGAGCGCATGTTTGGCCGGTTTTTCTTCAACCGTAAGATGATAAAATTTACCGCTGACATTCTGCATTTCCGGATCGGCAGCCAGATAATAAATTGCTTCTCCAGAGATCACCGGGTCTTTCAAAAACCGGCCGGTTACATGCTTTGAATAAAACCGGTATAACCAGCCATTGTTTTGCCCAATATTTGTTTTCACATCGCCCGGGTGCATGGCGTTGATGGTGACGCCTGTCCCTTTTAAAATTTCGGCCATTTCCCAGACAGTCATCAGCTGTGCTGTTTTAGACGCGCCATAGCCTTTCAGCCCCCTGTAACGGCGCTTATGCCAGTTGATATCGTCAGGATCCAGCCCGTTGAAACGGTGGCCTTCGGAATTTACCTGGATAATCCTTGACGGTGCGCTTTCCTTTAACCGGGGTAATAGTAAATGGGTTAGTAGAAAGGATGCCAGGTGATTGACACAGAAAACAGCCTCCAACCCTTCATCTGTCCGGGTAACCGTTGTCATATACAGGCCGGCGCAATTAATGAGGACATCGATCCGGGGGTACTGCGCCATTATTGAATCCGCCGCTTTACGCACTTCATCCAGCGATCTGAAGTCGGCTATGGTTATATCGATGGGGACGTTATATTTACTGTTAACTGCATCTCGAACCTTTTCGGCTTTTTCTGGGTTGCGGCAAACCATCATTATGGAAGCTCCACCCCGGGCTAAACGGTGTAATGCGGCCAGGCCGACCCCTGATGTTGCCCCGGTGAGAACACAGTA
>JAGYMW010000093.1 GCA_018400435.1 Bacillota bacterium
TGCCCGGGTTGCTTATGGTCGTAACAGATAACAGGCGCTAGTTTATAATGCCTCTATTATTCATGTATAATAATATTGGGAGCAGGTGTTCCGTGCCCTGCTGTTAGGAGAGTAGAAGATGGACCAGGCGATAATTACAGTTTTAGTTATTTTGGTTATCACTGTAATTTTACTCGTTTTTGAAATCGTGCGTATCGATATTGTTGCGCTTCTCTGCCTTTTAGCTCTCGCCTGGACAGATGTTATAACTCCCCAGGAAGCTTTTTCAGGCTTCTCCAGCAATGCTGTAATTGCCATGATGGCAGTAATGATTCTGGGGCATGGCCTAGCCAAAACTGGTTTAATGGATAGCTATTCCCGCATTGTTCTAAATAAGGTTGGCGCAAGCAGGTCAAAACTTATTGTGGTGACTTCGCTTCTTTCTGGTGTTCTTTCAGCTTTTATCCAGAATATCGGTGCTGCAGCGCTATTTCTTCCCGGTATTAAGAATATCTCCTGGCGGAGTAAAATACCCGCTTCTGCCCTGATTATGCCGATCGGTTTTGCTACTATTATCGGCGGAGCTATCAGTATGGTCGGTTCCGGTTCGCTGATCGTAGTTAACGATCTGCTTCGCAGCGCCGGAATGGAAACTTACAGCCTTTTCAGTGTTGCACCTGTTGGTATTGTTCTGCTGATCTTTGGAATTGCCTATTTCTATTTCTTCGGTTCCAGGATTTTGCCCAGTGAATTAGATCATAAGCAGCTCGTTTCAGACCAGGATAAACTGATTCAAACTTTGAACCTGCCCAATCAAATCTGGCCATTTGTAATACCTCCGGAAAGCGCCCTGGTTGGTTTAACAACGGAACAGTCGGGGGTTTGGGATAAATATAATCTACACATTCTGGGGCTCTCCCGCGACCGGGAACTTGAATATGCTCCCTGGCGTGAAAGCAGTTTTCAAGCCGGACAAGAGCTGGCTATCCTCGGTGAGAAAGCATTGGTGGAGCAGTTTGCTGATGCTTACAACCTTATTCATCAGACCAGCGATGGCCATTTTACAGCTCTCAATGATCCCACTCGGGCCGGTTTCGCCGAGGTAATAATTCCGCCCAGGTCGGAGATGGTCGGAAAAACAATTCGCCAGTATACATTACGTAAACGTTATGCCGTGGAGCCGGTAATGCTCTTCAGCAGGGGAGAGCAGATACGGGGCGATTTTTCTGATCACCAGATAAACTCCGGCGATACCCTGATCGTGCACGGGTTGTGGGAAAACATCAACAGTATGAAAACAGGGTCTAATTTTGTGGTAATCACATCGTTCAGCCATGAAAAGAAGGACAGTTCTAAATCATGGGTTGCAGCATTATGCTTCCTGGTGGGGATCATTCTGGCCATGGCCGGAACTTCAATAGCACTGGCTTTTCTGACCGGAGCTGTCGCTGCAGTTTTGTTAAAAGTACTATCCATTGAAGAAGCATACCAGGCCATTGAATGGAAGGTGGTTTTTCTTATCGCCGGCTTAATTCCACTTGGCACGGCCATGCAGAAAACCGGGGCCGCCGCCTACCTGGCCGGAATAATCATGCAGCAAATTCAGGGTGGTCATCCCCTGCTTCTGCTTCTTGCTGTTGCTTTTCTCGGTACTCTGCTTTCACTATTTATTTCCAACGTGGGTGCGGTGGTGGTGCTTACCCCGCTGGTTATCAATATTGCTTTGATCGGCGAGTTAGACCCACGCCCGCTGGTGCTGCTGGCTGCCGTGTCAGCTTTAAACTCTTTTATTTTGCCAACCCACCAGGTTAATGCTTTGCTGATGTCTTCAGGTGGTTATCGCAACGCCGATTACCTCAAAGCCGGCAGCGGTATGACCCTGGTTTTCATAATAGTTGCTGTTTTTATGTTCTATTTGTTTTATATTTAAGCAACCAATTATTAAGAAGGAGGCAACACTATGTTACTGAAACACTTTTTTTTAGGAAAGATTGCTCACAGTTCATATATACTTGCTGGCAAGAATAGCTGTGCCGTAATAGACCCCCGGCGTGATGTCGACATTTACATTGACGAAGCCAGGGCACAGGGGGTAGACATCACTCACATTTTGCAGACGCACCTGCATGCCGATTTTATCTCCGGTCATACGGATCTGGCCAAAAAAACCGGGGCTAAAATATACATAGCTAAATCGGCCCGGTGCAGCTTCGAACATGTTGCTCTCGAAGAGGGAGACACCGTAGAGATTGAAGATATGGTGCTGCAGGTGCTTGAAACGCCGGGCCACACTCCCGAGCACTTAAGCTATGTAGTAATCGATAAATCACGCTCGGAAGACCCTGTCGGTGTTTTTGTCGGCGATACCCTTTTTGTCGGTGATGTGGGCCGCCCTGATCTTTTCCCCGGTAAAGCCGAAGAACTTGCCGGTAAACTTTATCACAGCTTGCATGATAAATTAATGAAACTGCCCGATTATGCTGAAGTTTTCCCTGCTCACGGGGCCGGTTCGCTTTGCGGCAGGGCTATGGGCGCCAAGTGGCGTACAACTATTGGTTACGAGCGTAACTTCAATAATACTTTGCAGATCAAGGATAAAGCTGCTTTTATCAAAACGCTTACCGAAAACATGCCGCCTGCGCCTGATCACTTCAGTCGCTGCAGTGAGATCAATCGCAAGGGGCCGGTTAAAATTGCCGACCTGCCCCCTCTAGAAGAGTACAGCCCGGCTGATTTTAAAGCGAAAATGAATGAGCCTGACAAAGTAATCCTTGATACTCGCAATTACCATGCCTTTGCCAGTCAACATCTTGATGGAGCCTGGCACCTGGACTTAAACGGAAACTTTCCCACTTTTGCCGGGTGGGTGATTCCTACCGACAAAGATATTTTACTTGTAGCTGAAGATTATAAAAAAGCGCTTGAGGCCAACACCTGGGCCCGCCGTGTCGGTACAGATAGAATTGTTGGTTACCTGGATGGAGGTATGGTTGCCTGGGCAGCTGAAGGTCTGGAAGCCAGCCATAATGGTTTGATCTCGGCTGAGGATCTGCATAATAAGCTGATGGATCAGGAAAACTTTGTTTTACTTGATGTACGGGCTTCGCTGGAGTTTGAAGAAACACACATTGAGGGTGCAGTGAATATACCTGTTGCTGATCTGCGCAGCCGCCATAATGAACTCGACCCTGAAAAAACAACGGTAGTCATCTGCAGTTCGGGTAACCGTTCCAGCCTTGGAGTCAGCATGCTCAAACAACATCATTTTAAAGATGTTGTCAATGTGGCAGGCGGTATGACCGGTTACAGCACTGCCGGTTATAGCCAAGAATGCCACGCCTGCATGAACCCGCATGGTTCAAGATTCTTTACCGCCTATAGCGAAACTAAAAAACATTTTGTTAAATCTTAAGATAAGGGAGGTTATGCTATGGAATTTTTGACAGAAGTAAGCTGGTCGCCTTATGTAGTTGGCGCCTGTATCGGTATCTTAAGCTGGTTTACTTTTCTTTTTTCCCAAAAACAGCTTGCCTGTTCTACCACTTTTGCTAAGGTCGGCGGAATGCTTGAAAGGGCAATTGCAGGGGAAAAAACAGAAGAGAAAGCTTATTACAAAAAAATAAATTTGAGGGTCGACTGGCAGTTTATGCTGGTTATCGGTATAGTTATCGGATCTTTTATTTCAGCGCTGCTTTCTGGTGATTTCCAGCTGCAGTGGGTGCCTTCTCTCTGGGCGGGTGCTTTCGGTAGCGCTATTTTCCTGCGCTTATTAGCTGCCCTGGTTGGTGGTATTTGCCTTGGTTTCGGGGCTCGCTGGGCCGACGGCTGCACCAGCGGACATGGCATCAGCGGTACCATGCAGCTTGCGCTTTCCAGCTGGATCTCAGCCATTTTCTTTTTCATTGGCGGTATCATTGCGGCGCAGATTATCTTTTAAACTTAGCTAAAAAGCTTCCGAAAGGAGAGGATTCAACTGACAGCACAAACTAAAACCAAGAAAAAACACGGCCAGTTAATCTGGGGCCTGGTTTTTGGGATAATCTTCGGTTTCCTGCTGCAAAAGGGAGGCGTTACAAAATACGATGTAATAGTAGGGCAGTTGCTGCTAAAAGATAACACGGTCTTGATTGTAATACTAACCGCAGTACTAACCGGAATGATCGGGCTTTATGCGCTCAAAGCGATGGGGCTGGTTAAGCTGGCACCCAAAAAGGGTTCAATTGGCAAGAATATAATCGGTGGGCTGATCTTCGGTATTGGCTTCGCTTTATTGGGTTACTGCCCTGGTACCATTGCTGGCGCAATTGGTAACGGCTACCTGGATGCTATAACCGGCGGTACTATTGGCATTATTATCGGGTCGGCTCTTTTTGCCGCTGCTTACCCCCGCTTGAGGCGTGGTGTGCTTAAACTGGGCGATTTCGGTGATGTTACCCTGCCGCGCCTGTTTAAAGTAAACGACTGGGTTGCTGTAATTCCAGTGGCTGTGTTGATCGTCCTACTTTTAATTTGGCTTCGGTAGCAGGTACCCAGTTTCTTTGTTATACCCCTACAGCTGCAAATTGGACAGCAACTATCAATTAATGTATAATTATGAAAATCGCGCCATATAAGCAATCAGTATCACATGTTAATAAATTATTCCCGTTCTTATCACCAATAATCGTTACAGGAGATGGGTTGATTATTAA
>JAGYMW010000094.1 GCA_018400435.1 Bacillota bacterium
CGCCATGATCTGCAAAAAACAGGAGCTGCCGGCACACATGCCCCAGCATAAACCCAGCCTGGCGGTAATTTATGCGGTTAATCCTTTCGGCGCCGATCATGAATCCAGTGAGCATGACCCTGCCATGATGTATGGGTACGGCAGCAGGGAAAGAAACTGGATGTCTCAGGTTGGCGGGGATTTCACCATAGATGCAACTGACGAAACTGAGCTGAACTGTAAAAATGTTATCTGGGGATACAGGACCCAGCTTTTTTACTCTGCTCTCGAAACACTGTGCCTGTGTCATTTTGCCTGGGGTGTATCCTGGCAGCTCTATGGACCGAAGGATCTGATAAAATTATGTGAAGCGGCTGCAGGTTGGGATGCTTCTCTTTATGAAATCATGGAAATTGGTGAACGAAGGCTGAACATGATGCGTTATTATAACAGCTGCGAAGGCTTCACTGAAAAGGATGATACCTTACCCCTCAGGCTTTTTAAACCGCTGCCGGACGGCCCTGCAAAGGGAGGGCGCGTGAAAGAAGAGCAATATAAAAGAGCAAAGGAATTCTATTGCCAGATAGCCTTTTGGGATACTTCAACTGGCAAACCTCATGATTATACATTACGAAAACTTCAATTGAACTGGCTGATGAACTGGCTGATTTAAAAGAAGCGCCTTGGGAAAGCATGGAGAGCCAAAATGTGACCCTGTCTATTTTTAAAGATTTATTAGTAAAAGCAAAGCACCTGGCAGTTAATAAAGGTTCATCCCTTTCCGGTTTGTTAACGGCAACTTTAGAAGAGATTGTCTCAAAGGAGGAAGGTTATAAGGAAGCCCACATTAGACAAGCACATTTGATGGGAAAAGGGTTGGACCTGGGGCTTAACGGTAAAGTTCACTGGGGCAGGGAGAAAGTTTATGAGCGATATTAGTCTTTCATTTTGGGATGCTATGATCCTGTGCAGCGCCCAGCAAATGCAGTGTTCTATCCTCTGGACTGAGGATCTCAATAATGGTCAGAGCTATGATGGTGTTCTTGTTAAAAACCATTTATTTAAAAAGCCTGTACGAAGGGGTTTGTTGATAGTAATACTAAGTGCTAATAAAATTGCCGTTTTAAAAGACAGCAGTTTTTTGTGTCTGTGAGTTTGCCGTTATTCCCCAATATCACCCCCAGGGGTGATAGACAGAGACCCTCGATTAACCTAAACTAGGAGTGCCTGTATTTTGGAGCAGGGGATGATAAGGCCTCTTATGCTGTCTTCTTCTATTTTAATTTGAGCTGAATTACTCAATTGTGAGGAGCTGAATGCCAATGAGTATGCAGTGGTATGTTATGCGTAAAGGGCAAAGATACGGTCCCTACAACGAAAATGAACTAATTTATTACATTGAAGAAGGCAATTTTGATGCGCAGGACCTGCTCTGGAATGAGACTTTCAAACAATGGAAGCCGGCAAATCAATTCTTGCAGTTTTCGGGAGTGCTGGACAGTGCCTCACCGGCACTGCATCATTCATCTGTTTCAGCTAATGGGAGGCCAAAGAAGAAGAAAACCGGGATGATCCTTGGCCTGACAGGAGGCGTTCTGGTTGTTATCGTTGCCGCAGCTATTCTGCTGCCCCGGCTATCCGGCAGCAGCAGTTTGTCTTCCGGTGAAGGCCAGTTCGGATCGTGGACATATAAGCAAACCATTGCCGAACCGCTTACGGCAGCGGCCGGGGACCGGGATATTACAATCGGCGATTTGGCCAGTCACGGAGTATCGATTGAGATACCCGGGGATTTTCTGGGTAGTGAAACACAGATTACTTTAGGCCACCCGGAAGAGGCCTACGACCTGAGCGGGGTCTCCTTTGTTCCCCTCGGGGTGCCTGTGGATATAAAGCTCGATGGAGAAACAGGGCGCTTTGATGAACCGGTAAAAATTGCTCTCCAGTTTGATAGTGCCGGTATCACCGAAGAAGGAGAAATATTGGCCGCTTATTTTCACCCTCAGCAGGGTTGGGACTTCTACTATCCCGATAAAGTAGATCTGGAGCAGGGGATCGCAGAATTCAGTGTTTATCACTTCAGCTCTTATTCTGTGGTTCAGGTAGATGACGATCAGCGGGTCGATAAGTATTTAGAGCGTAAATCTGTTGAACAGTACGTCCAGCAGATGACAGCTGAGCAGACCGCGGCGCAGGTTGAAGCAATGGTGCAGGCTATTCTCAAAGAAGGCCTCGAAGTTAAAGACAACCAGACCATTTCAATTATTGCTAAGGCGGTAATCAAGGAGATCCCCGGCGGCAAGATGGGCCTGGCAGCCTATGATTTGAAGAGCGATGAGTTCATCAGCCTGATTGCTGAAGGGACAGTTAAAAATGCGGGGAAATTACTTCTCGATAAAGATTCGGGTTACAGCTGGGAGGAAGGCCTGTTTACCGATGCAGCGGCTAACCCGGGCCAGGTGAAAACCCTGTCTGAAGCAGCCGGCCATTTTTATGAAGGCAACGAAGAAGAGGCTTTAAAGGTGCTCACGAAAGCTATAGCTGATGAAATCCCGGTGATCAAAACAATCAAGAAGGTTGGTGAAGTTGCCGTCGAAGTGGTGGGGCATAATATAGAGGTTTGGAAACAGCAGGAGGTTGAAAAGGCTTACCGCTCTTACCGCGATGGGGCCAATGGAGGCTGGTGGGGTCGCAACTTTGACGCCGGTGACTGGGACCAGCTGGTTGCCCAGAGCGGCGGTGAACTGCGGCAGGTGCGCACTGACTATACCAAACGCTGGTGTGACGCCCGCGGTATAGATCCCAGCAGTTTAAGCAATGAGCAGCGCTTGAAACTGGGCGATCAGGCCCTGGAACATTTGAAGGAGCAGTTTGATACACGCCGGGACCGGGAGGCAGAAATTGCCGCAATCAAGGCCAAGAATATGGAAGTAATCGAGCTTTTAAAGGATAAGAAGATGCTGGAACGCAGCATATATGATAATCCCATGTACACAGGGAGCGATGGCGAAGATCTGGAAATGCTCTTAAACCGGCTCTTTATCACAATTGACAGGATAAAACAGGAAACGGGACGGACAGATATTGTATCTGAAGCTGAATACTATGCTGCCGACCCCCATGAGCGTGAAAACATGATTGCCAAAGAGTGGGTGGCTAATCTGGCCCATACTTATTTTACAAACCGGGACAGATACAGGGAAGATGTTGAGAAAATAAAAAAGCTGGATGTAAAAGAGGCTGAACTGGTAGAAGAGCAAGTCGAGGAACAAATGGAAGAGGACCTTGTGGCCGTGCCCGGTTTGGCCGGCCAGGATCGCTCCAGCGCTGAAACGGCCCTGAGCAAGACCGGTTTAAAAGCAAAAGTAACAACCCAAAAACATGAAAGCATCGAGGAAGGAAAGGTGATCAGCCAGCAACCCGGCGCCGGAACGATGGTGCAGGCGGGCAGCAGTGTCAGCCTGGTAGTTTCCGGCGGATTATCGCAGAAGACAGTCCCCGATGTTATCGGGCAGGAGGGCAATGCCGCAGTGCAGATCCTGGCCCAGGCCGGATTTGAATCCAAGGCGGCTGCCGATTACCATGATAGTGTTGCTGCGGGATTTGTAATTGATCAGCATCCGCAGGCGGGGGCAGAGCTTGATCAGGGCAATACGGTTAAATTACTGATCTCCCGTGGGCCGGAAACTCAGGAAACCGCCGCAACTCCACAACCTGGTCAATCGGAGCAACCGGCTGATCCTCCATATCAGCCCGGTCTTGCGATCAGTGGAACTTTTGCATCTGATTTAGGATCCTCTTATGAACTTGTCATGTCCTATGATGTGCGAGGAGCGACTGCAGCTGACAGAGGGGCCGACGATGTCGGCCAGACCAGCGCTTCTCGCCGGTATACCGGCTGCAAGGTGGATCCGGGAGCTACCCAGGTTAAGATATCCGGAAATATGGGTGGCAAGACTTTTGCGATGAATCAATATTCAGGGCGCATTATTATAGAGCTGTCGGCCGGTTCGAAGAGTGACAAGAAGGTTATAGATGTAGATCAGGGCAGTAAGGCTTTTGAATTGTCCGTGCCGGTTACAGCTGCCGATGCAGGAAAACCGGTAACTTTCAGTATCAGCGGAGGGACAATATTCCCTAACGGTTATTTTCACCTGAGGGTAACCGGAAGCGCTAATTAGAAAGGCGAGCAAGGGAGTCATACAAACGTTTTGTTTGACTTATCAGAAGATTGGATTTTCTGATGTATGGAGTGGCTACCGGGAATGTAAGTCAGGGGGACGTTTTGTTTGACTTATCTGCTACGGGCGAGAATTGCCTGAAGTCAGTAACTGCCTGGCAGGCGTTGGCGGTTACAGGATTGCAAGTCCAGGGGTCAGGTCCTGAGTTAACTTTTTTCATCCTTCTATAAATCTATCAATCTATCAAGCTGTCGAGTAAAAACCTCATATTTCA
>JAGYMW010000095.1 GCA_018400435.1 Bacillota bacterium
GGAACCGGAGCCGGAATCGGATTTGATCAGGGACTTTGCCGTAGCCGACGGCCTGACCCCCGGTAAAAAAATGGTCGTGGTTATCCTCGATGTGGACGATCCCCAACGCTACAGCGTCAGCGTCGCCGGCACAGCCCTTGAATACAGTGAAACAGTCGGTGGATTTAGGGGTGAAGTTGATGAAGCCGATGCCGAGCGCAGCAAGGTTGTTGTCACTCAATAATTTTAATGAACGGAGGTAGGCAGGTGCGCAACTATCCATGTAAAACCGGTATGGTCATCATAACAGTACTTCTAATCCTGCTCTGCCTCAACTCGACTGCTCTGGCCTCGGTAACCGGTTTTGTGGCTAAAGACGACAGCGGAGGATATTTCGAGTACGGCTATGAAGACCTGCTCGACTCCTACGGCCTGAAATTGCTCGGCCGCACAAACGGGCTTTATGAAGATTTTTCGATCAAGCAGACCTTTGCCATCCTTTACAACGACGATGGTTACCTTGATTACCGGGACCTGCTCGACCGCTACGCCGCAGCGGTGGTTAATGGGGAACGTTTTGATCTGAAAAAAATCTTTGAAAATAATGATTTTAAGAAGGCTTCCATTCCCACTGAAATTAAGCGGGCTGTAATCAGGGAAGGCAAGATTACTTATACCGCCAAAAATACCGGCGGTGGAACAGGTGGGGAAGGTTCGAAAACGCGGACCCCGCTTGTCGGTTCACCCGAAGCGACCCTGGAGCAGGCCAAATTGTGGGCCCGGGAAAGAGAAGCTCATCAGCGTTTTATCGATATAGCGGATCTTTACTGGGAATACGGCCGCAAAACTGGTTTCAGGCCGGAAGTGCTCTATGCCCAGGCTGCCCATGAGACGAACTTTGGCAAATATACCGGCCAGGTGCCCCCGGAGTATAACAACTGGGCCGGCATCAAGAAAGCCGGAGCGACCGGTGATGAACCCGAAGATCACGAAGAATTTGCCACTCCAGAGGAAGGCGTGCGGGCCCATTTCAACCACATGTCCGCCTATGTGGGCCTCAGGCCCATCGGTGAACCGCATGACCGTTACCAGGTAGTTCTCAAGCAGACCTGGGCCGGAGCGGTTATTCACGTCGAAGATCTGAGTGGAAAGTGGGCTCCCTCCGCCGAATACCATGTTTCTGTTCTCAATCTGCTTGAGCAGATTTATAACACCGGTGCTGAAAGCGGCAGTTCAACAAGAGAATCAACTGAAAATCATGCGGACCAGACTGGCAGCAATGGCGCTCCGCAGAGCGGCAGCGTAATTGTAGAAGCCGATGTGCTGCGCCTGCGCAGCGGACCGGGACTCGATTATGAAATTATTGGCCGGATGCTGCAGGGAACAGTACTCACAGTAACGGGGAACCAAGATGAATGGTTAGAGGTCATTACACCGGAAGAGCAAAACGGATGGACTCATGGCGATTATGTGAGGGAGCTTTCTCCCACTGGCGACAGTCTTACCAATAAACTTGTGGCCATTGATCCCGGCCACGGCGGCTCCGACTTCGGGGCTATCGGGGTGAGCGGCCTGCGGGAAAAGGATATTAACCTGGCCGTAGCCCAGCACCTGGCGTTCCTGCTGCAGGAAGTTGGGGTCAAGGTAATCATGACCCGCAGCGGAGATTACTCGGTGAATAACCAGCAGCGGGTGGATACGGCCAACGAGGCCGAAGCCGATATCTATATCAGTATCCATGCCAACGCTTTTACCAGTGAGGAATCAAATGGCACCGAAACTCATTTCTGCGAAGAAAAGAAAAACAGCGCTGCCGGACGCTACCTGGCTTACCGGCTGCAGAGTGAGCTGCTTGCTTCGCTGGGCCTGCGCGACCGCGGGGTTAAGACCAGCAGTTTCTTTGTCCTGACCAAGACCGAAATGCCCTCGGCGCTGGTGGAGATGGCCTTTATGAGCAATGGCGAAGAAGAAAAGCTGCTGTCCGATCCGGCAAACCAGAAAAAGGTGGCCGAAGCATTGTTACAGGGCCTGCAGTCCTATTTTCAGTATTACCGCTAAATTAGCTGGCTTTAGTCAGGCGAAAGCCGGTTTAACAAGGAAGGATCTGTAAATTATAGCAGTAAGTTAGCAGAATATTTGTAAATTTAACGAAAAAGGCTTGATTTAAAGGAAGGAAGGGTATAAACTATTCTCAAGAGAAAACCATATTAGAAAAATTTTTACACGCAAAAGAAGGATCTTTTACATAAATATAGAATATCTGCAAGGGATAGTGTCCCTAAAAAGGATTGTTATCTGTTTTTTTAGTCAAACAGTGTCTGGTACAAGCAAGGACAGGCTCTGTCCTTAATGGAGGTGAGAAAAGGAACCGCTACAGTTTGCCGGGTTTTGCATACGCTCATAGATGACAGAATATAACTTGACTGAAGATAGAGAGAGCGTATGAGTTATTCTAAAGGGAGAGAATGATTATGGACAAGCAAGTCAGGTACGGCCTGCTTCTCTTCGTCATTTTAATGCTTGGTGTTACGTTGGCCGTTTTTATCGCAACGCCTGCCTATGCCACTGAAGAAGAAGCAGAGATGGAACAGGCTTATACAGCTGCTGAGAAAGCGGCAGCCATTCGGGTTGCCAATGATGCTATATTTCTAATTCCCCGTGTTGATTACATCGTTGCTCTGGATCAGAAAGCCGTTCATCAGGTTGCCACAGCGCGCTCCCTGGTTGAAAAGGCCAAAGAAGAGTACGGTGCAGTCGATGATGATTTCCCCGATCTGGCCAAACTCCTCGATGCTGAACAAGTAGTGCTCAAGCTCCTCGCCGTCAAAGCGGCCCAGGATGCTATTGACGCTATACCACCACTGGAAGAAGTAACAGAAGAAGATCGCCCGCTTATTGAAGAGGCCCGCCGCCTGGTCAATATTGCCATGCAGGAATACGGGGCCACCCGCTTCGATATTTGCTGGCGCCTTGATGCACTGGCCGATGCCGAGGAGAAAATTGGGGAAGAAGAGCCCGAACCTGAACCAACACCGCCGCCCGAACCTCCCGATGACCACCAACCCACCCCGCCTACCGGCGGAGCTGCGGGCACGTTTACATTGGCGGCACTGCTGATTTGCGGAGTTGGTCTGTTCCTTTTTAGGCAGAGCAGAGCCCCATATTAAAGAGAACCGTCTGCGCAGGGGAGAAAAAAGATTGCTGAATGATATTTATTGACACTAAGAAAGCAAGAAAGCAGGTATGAAAGAAGTAACAGTAATAGTAAAAGGAGGGTAGAAAGCAACCTCGAGAGTAAGTATTTATTATGAAAATAAAGGGGTGCGAAATAAAATGAGTTTAAAAAATAATAAAGCGTTAATTACTTTAGCTTTAATTGTTTCCTTACTGCTGATCTTTTCCCAGGCTGCCTTTGCCGCCGACGGAGTGAAACTCAGTGCCAGCTCCGAATCGGACGTGGCAGGGGAAGAGGTAACCGTAACGATCAGTATTGAAGATGCCGAGGGTATCGAAGGCGGTCAGTTTGACCTTTCCTTCGACTCCGATGTAGTCGAACCTGTTTCCGCGGCCCGGGGAGCCTTTGTCCCCGATGTCTCCGGCAACTCTTTTGATTACAACCTGGAACTGGAAGACGGTAAGCTGAGGGTTCTCTGGGTAATTGCTGCCGGTGCTGAAGATGATTCCGGAGTTGTCGGAACTATTACTTTTGAGCTGCTCGAGGACGGCGATACCGATCTCACTTTCAGCGATGTTGTTATTGCTCCGGCCGAGGCCGATGTAGCTTCTACCCATACTGCCGGCCAGATAACGGTTATTGATTTTGAGGAGTTGAAGCAAGAAGCGATTGATGCTGCTGATGAGGCCATCGCCGACCTTCCTGACTGCGACGACATTACCCTGGCTGACCGGGATGATGTGGAAGCAGCCCGGGCCCTGGTGGAGGAAGCCATCGATGAATATGAAGCCGAAGATGACGATTTTACCGACCTCGAAAAACTCGAGTGCGCCGAAGCAAAAATCGCCAAGCTTGAAGCAATCAGGACCGCCGACAATGCCATCCTGGCCCTGCCATCGGTAGACAGTCTCAAACTCGACGACAAGCCCGATGTGGTATCTGCCCGGGCGCTGGTCAACGCGGCCAAGGAAGACCATGGTGCCGTCGATGATGATTTCGAGTACTTAGCCACCCTGAGTGCAGCGGAAAACCGGATTAAGGAACTGGAAGGGCTTCAGCCCACACCGCCGACCGGTGGAGTGGACTACTGGTTGCCCATCGGCCTGCTGGCGCTTATTGCCGGAGCATTTGTTATCGCCCGGCGCAAGCGCTATGCCACTGTTCGTTAAACAGAAATAACTGT
>JAGYMW010000096.1 GCA_018400435.1 Bacillota bacterium
AAAGAAGAAAAATGTATGAAGCTTTGACAGGGGCATTCTAAGAACGCCCCCGGCAAAACCTCACAACTTCACATTATATATTACAAACTTATCAGTCATTGACAAACCTCCTATAATATTTTTCAGGTATTACTTTAATTAAAGCAGCATCTATAATTTCAACTGGATGCAGTTCCTTAGCTTCAGCCATATTGCATACGGATTCCCATGAATCCATAGTGGCCAGTAACAAATAAGTATCAATAGCCTGCCTGCATACTTCAGATTCGCTGAGGCCATTATGGTAAGCATATTCTTTTAGCATCGACTCAGTTCTCTTATCTAAATAAATATTTTTACGGGGCCTATCAGTAGCCATTTAGACCGACTCCTTTTGCAGGGTTTTGATAACATAATGGTCTGAAACCTTATAACGATTACCCTCATGGTCCTCAAGCACAAAGGGATATGCCCTTGCCTTCGGATTGATCGCGACTAAGGTATAAACTTTACCCTTACCTACAACTACAGATGATCTATAGTCTTCAGGCTTAAGATTATAAGACTGACACAGTCTTTCAAACTCAAGGCGTTCCGCATCGGCCTTATTATTTTTATAAATGTGAAGTTGTAAGGTGGCTGTATTTTTATCATATCGAATATTACCATCCTCAAACTCAACACTCATATCATATTCTACCGCTTTTAAAACTGTCATAATTCTTTCTCTTAACATTTTAAATTCACTTTTAGTAAACAATATATAACCTCCTAACAAATAAGATTATCATGCAAAATTAACTCAATATGCTCAAACATTTTACGAGCTGTTGAATTAGATTGGACATTGGCGAAGGAATCTAAAGCTTCAGAAACAGTTAACAGTTCTTTACGATCAAAAACCAGAGTAACCTTGATATCATTTTTAACAGAGGCTAACTTCATACTGCGTTCCTCCTTTCATAAGCGGCCCAAACTTCAGACTCACTTACCTTACGGCCGAGCTTAGTTTCTAAAGCTTTCCATTCTTTGGTTAAACGGTTATACTTACGTCTAACTTCAGCCCGAGGAAGCTCTCCATCACAACATAAATTTTCTGGAGACAAAGCACAGGCCAAGGAAAAGAAACGATCCAGTATATGTTTATCCATTTTCATCCTCCTGTTTAAATTCATACAAATTGATATCACCCATCGTATCTTATTCCTTCACAAAAAATTTTAATATCATCTTCAATGCGTTGCAGTATATCTTGATCTTTACTTTTTACCCGCTGTAAAAAAATACAAAAATCCAATACCAGTTCATGGGAATATATCCTAATTGTTTTTCCTGCAACACTGAAAGTTAAATAATTAAAATCTTTAATTTCATTAGTGATATCATTAATATCTGATATACACTGACGCTTATCTTCGTCTTCATCCAGCAGATTTTTCAGCCGGTGGATATCAGTCATATTCATATAGCAACCCCCTTAAATACTTTCCATTATATTAGCTTCAAAATCACCGGCAGTGATACCATCAAGATCGCTGGTAAAAGAATCAAAAGCCATTTCGATTATTTTACCTCTATCAGCACTAAGGTTATCGACTTCAACCTCTACAACATAAGAAAACTCTACATATACAGTTGACACTCAATCATCTCCCTTAAAAATATTTTAAATTTCTATAATCCACATCACGATCATCGACATTAAACCTACTTGCTATATTCTCTAAAGCTACTGCAAAAACAGTATTAAAAGAAATATTACCGTCAAATGCACCGGATTCAAGAAGGCGATCAACTGCTGCAACAAAATAACCTGGGAGTAAACTTGAATAATTAGCAGCAGCTTCCTTACAATCTTCGATAGCGGAATCAAAATAGCCGTCTATATCCATATCTTCCTGAAAACAAGATTGTATATCTTCAGGATCCATATAACGAACAAGTATATCGATAATGTTTAACAGATCACCTTCATCACTGCTACGTTTTGCAAAATCTAAAAGCCATTCATTTGGAGAATTAAACTCAGCCATAACATCACACCCTTTAAATAAAAGTTACCTGCCCTCCCTTGCGAAAGGGCAGGTCTTTAAACTAAGCAGCGAGCTCTTTCCATTCACCGTCAGAAAGAGTTAAGATAGAACCGCCGAGTTCTTCTAATTCAGTGGCTCTATCGTAAGACAAATCATCATCCTTAGCGGAAGCGGTAACAGCATTCATCATCCCATACTGGGTGAGGCTCCCTTCCTTAAGAAGATTGGTAAGCACATTCTCACTTTCATCTTGAGTAAGGGTATATTTCTTGGTTAACCTCTGTACTGCCATGGTGGGCTTAACTTCAATCTTGTTAGTTGTAGTCTCCATCATCTGGTTAACTATTTCACTGAACACGTCTTCACTAAGAGCACCTTTAACAATATCTCTACACTTCATGAAGAACGCTTCATCGTCTGCCTGTATAGTCTCAGATGTAAATAGTTCCTGAACCTGATCCTCTATTTCAATACGCCGGCCGACATGATACTTGCTCATACCATAAGTATTAGCAATCAACCCGTTACTGCAAACAAGCCTCAAGATAAGTGGCTGGACTTTAAAGGCGCCCATACCTACCTCAGAGTTTGAAATAACTATACCGGCCTGGACAATATCTCCTTTTTGGATTTCATCCTGCACCTTTGGTGTTGTAATCTTAAGATACAAATTCTTATCAGTAACTTCACAGCTTACAACCTGCAGGTTCCCGATATCAGAGAACACAGGAATAAGAAACTGCATTAAATCATAGTTATCCCTGCGCTGGTACCGGTCAGATAAGAAAGCCCTGATGTTCCCGTCCATCATACGAACCATACGGTTCTCAGGGTTAGCATTAAACCAGTGGTTAACATTAGTAGCCAGTAGTTCTGGAGCCTGCTCAAGCATACGGTCATAATACTTAGCCGGTATGCCTACCCGATCACCTACCTGCCTGTGAGCAAGCGGAAGCAACTGCCGGAAGGGTGCTTCTTCTTCAAAAGAAAGAGAAGTCCCATCACCGGCCATGTTTAAAACGGTGGTATTAACAATAAAATCTTCCTTAGCTGCTTCCTGCCTCTCAAGTTCTGCCGCCAAGTCTAAAAGTGAACGACCCTTTTTCATTCAAAAACCTCCTCAGTTAATTTAGTTCTTAGCCAGTGTAAAATAAAATGACCATCTTCATGCCATACCTTACGGTCATGATCGGTAACCTGATCATTGATAATATTTAACAATAAAGTTTTTGCCTTAGCCTCAATGCCTTCTCCCAAGCTTCAAACCTCCTTCAAGGTGGCCGGCCTGATTCACCGGCCACCTGCCCTTACGGGTTAACTTTTTATAAGCCCCAATAGAATACCCCTGACCAAGCGGTCGCTGTTAATATCCATTGTGGCTCCGAGTGCTTTGTTACCCATTTTCAGGGTGACACTGCCCTCCTTATCCATAGAATAAAGGGTATCAATAAACTTTTTAAGAAGATTCAACTTGAATACATACGACTCTCCCTCCTTTGGAAAGAATTCATCAAAGTTAATTTCAGGCCAGCTTGTGTCATTAGAGCAGGTAACAGAGCTTGTTGCCCCGGATTCAAAATCCATATTGCCAACCGTCAAGCTGAAATTATCCTTAGCATAAACAGCCCCCAGCCAATTAGTAAAAAGCCCTGGAGTGCTCTTTTTCTTACTCATATTTTTCTTAAGAATATTGATCTGATCCCGATGCAGGAAAAATTCCTCCCAGTTAATAGGGGATTTGCCATTGATGTCAGGGTATTCAGTTTCATCACCCTGCCATGTTTTAAGCTCAACGAACATATAGGTATCTGTTGCTGCATATTCCCCAGGGCGACAGCGAACCTTTTGGAATCGTTCCCTTGTAGCTTCTTTTGAAGTAGCATTTGCAAGTGAAACAACCTCTTTAGGAATTAACATTAAGAAACATCTCCTTTATAAAATATTTAACAAAACAATCCTTCCGGCTCTGATTTTCCCATTAAAATTATAAGGAACCACCACAGAGCTAAGGTCCTCGTTACGGATAAGGCATCTCCAAACCCTTCCTGGGAGCTCGGACGTGTGTCTATACAACCAGTGAAGAGTAGCAACACTGATGCCTGAACCACATTCATTAGAGCGGCAATCATCCACATTTTCCTCCAAAAAAGCCCCCT
>JAGYMW010000097.1 GCA_018400435.1 Bacillota bacterium
TGTCCAGGCCGGAGGCGAGTCCTGAAAAATTTATGGCAGACATGATGATTTCCTGCTGTTGGATTTAGGTGTTGGCAAGGTTTTCGAGACGCTTGCCGTTTTAACCGGAAAACCCGAAGCGGCAAGGAGTCAGAAGATAAGCCACAGACAGTATCCTGTATTCCCTTCTTCTGACTCCTTTATCAGCTCGTGTGGTGAAAAATATTTCCCGCGGCATACTCCTGCAGATTTGCCTTCACCCCCAGGATCGCCTCCGGCGGGATCTGCCGGATCACCTCGTCCGTCCGCCGGTCCACGAGCTTGACCACGAGCTGGTCGATCTCATCGTTTTTCTCAAACCGCACGCTGTAGAGGCCGTCCTCGGAGATCTCCTTGATCTTGTCCAGGATTTCCTCCGGGGAGACCTTGTTTTCATCCGGCTGAGAACTGTTTGAAACTTCGCTCTGCCCTCGGTTCTGCTGCTGAAAACTCTCCTGCCTGACCTGCTGGGCTGATGAGCCGGTAACCGACCGGATGGATTGGGCATTCGCCACATTCGCCGCCAAAGATTCGATCTTCATGACAGCTTTCCTCCTCTAAAACAGGGGCCGGAACCCTTTCCGGCCCCTGTATGGGTTATTCTCAGCGCATCCCGCTTACTGCAAGAGCGAAAGTGCCAGCTGCGGGGCCTGGTTGGCCTGGGCGAGGATGGATACACCCGCCTGCTGCAGGATGTTCTGCTTGGTCATGTTGGAAGTTTCCTGGGCGATGTCCGCATCCAGAATCCGGCTGCGGGCAGCCGACAGGTTTTCGGACACGTTCTGCAGGTTGGCGATGGTGGATTCAAACCGGTTCTGCACCGCACCGAGATCGCCGCGGAAGGTATCGATCTGAGCCAGAGCACCATCGATAGAAGTGATGGCATCCGCCGAACCTTCCACTGTAGTGATATCAAGCTCAGCAATGGAGTTCAGGTCACTTACATTAGACTCCCCACTTCCGACAGCAAAGATCGAACCGGAATCAGAATCTACATCACTGGTGATATTGAAATTATCTGAAGCCGAGAAAGTAACTTCACCACCTACCGTGGCAGAATCGTAGTCGCTGCTCCCATCATCGGTAAGCCTGGTTGCCGCCCCTTGAACGCCAGATATGTTCATGGTCTGATCCGCACTGTCACTGTGAGTGAAGCCGGAAATCGAGATATCATAACCACTGGCCTGAGTCAGGCTGATTTCATCATTGCTGCCGGAGATTTCCGCAGTTATGCCGGTAGTTCCCGCCTGGTCGTTAATGGCCTGGGCCAGAGCGGAGAGGTCATCGGAAGTTACCGTAGCACTGATTTCTGCTGCCTCTCCATCCCCACTGTTGCTGCCCTGCAGCTGGAATGTTACTGTACCGTTTGCAGACAGATCGGATAGGGTAGCGGTAGTGCGTGCATCTGCAGTTACCCCCGTGGTTGCGGATACATCGTTAACCGCGGTAGCAATGGCGTTAGCGGTGCTGTTCTCTTCAATCTCAACCCCTGAAGCGGAACCTTCAGGACCTACGATAGTGAGGTTCTGGTGTGCAACATTGTTACCTGCTGTCACATCAGCCTCACCAACACCTACGAGTCCTTCTTCACCCGCGGTAACACCAAGGGAGTCCCCGTCAGAGGTTACTGAAACCACATCAGCATCGGATGAGAAGGTGTAATCCGCAGCGGCACGCTGATCTAAAGTATTGTCTGAAACTGCAACCCCATCGCCTCCATTTGTAATTGTTTGAGCACCATCAACTGAATCAGCAGTATAAGTAATATCTCCACTTAGCGCACCATTTGTACCGTTATTCCAAGTCACATTTGTAATGCCAAGATTAGTTCCTACATCAGAATTCTGGGAATATGTGAGGCTTGTTCCCTCCAGATTCCATGAGCCATCCTCAGCTGTTGTTGTACCTATACTTAAAGCATCATCACTTGTACCATCAACAGTAACGGTAGTTGTGTCGCCGTTATCCAGTGTAATAACTGCAGTTGCATCGTCATCCGCATCAAGAGCATCCAATGCACTAAGGTCAAAGACTACTTCATTGCTGTATTCAGCCGTAACTGTTCCGCTGCCAGTAACTGCTTCGAGGTTTGTAGCAAGCTCTGCCGCATCAGCACCAGCATCTACTTCAGTTTCAGTCCCGTCAGCCTGAGTTACGGTAAAAGTATCAGAACCAGCACTGTAGTCAGCAGAAATCCCTGTCGTAGAAGAGGTAGCAGCCTCAATACCCATTTCATTATCAGTCGCCAAGGTATTACTGCCAATATCTTCTGCTCTGGCAGAATCGATGCCGAATTCAATGGTTTCATTGGAATTGGCGCCTACCTGGAACTGAGCATTGGAGAAAGAACCGTCGAGCAGGTTCTTGCCGTTAAAGGTTGTGGTTTCAGAAATACGGGTGATTTCCTGCTTGAGCTGGTTGACCTCGGCCTGCAGGGAGGCGCGGTCGGTGGCGGTGTTGGTGTCGTTGGCAGACTGGACCGCCAGTTCACGCATGCGCTGCAGGATGTTTGTGGTCTCCTGCATGGCACCTTCAGCCGTCTGCGCGAGCGAAATGCCGTCATTGGCGTTACGGGCAGCCTGGTTGAGCCCCCGGATCTGGGATGTCATGCGGTCGGAGATAGCGAGCCCTGCGGCGTCATCCTTGGCGCTGTTGATGCGAAGGCCCGAGGACAGGCGCTGCATGGACTGGTTCAGGTTGGACTGGGATGCGCCCAGGTTGCGCTGGGCGTTCAACGATGCGACATTGGTATTAATGGTTAAAGCCATGTTTTTTCCTCCTTGAAATTGGTTTCGTTCGGGCGTCCATGCCCATTTTTCATTTGTTGGTTTCTGTTTCAGTGATTTGTTTTGATTAAAGGCCTCATCTGCCTTCTGTTTGATTCATCAGGTAAATTCAGTATACTCTGCTTTTGTTTTCCGCGTCTTCCCGGCCTCACCCCCTTTGAAATCCGGTCTTTTAACTCTCTGGTTGTCAGTTATCAACTCTCTTCACTTTCCCTTTGTCCTGCTTGTCGGCGAGACCCTAAAAATTCTTTAACTTTATTTTTGGGGTCAGGCCTTGATTTGTTGATTAATCGGCTGCTGACTTTTCCTGTTGAATTCCGGGAATGCAAAGAGGGCCCCGGTTGATCGGGGCAGGGAAGGTTTAATCAACAATTCAAGGCTTGACCCCCCTTTTCCCCATTCAAAAGGAAACGTCATCAACCCCGGCACTTCCCTTGTTGGCACGGACAAGGGTATAGGCATGACTGAGAATGTCGGCCCGGTAGACCTTGTCGTGCAAGGCGTGGAAGCGGCAGGATGGCTCCTGCTTGGCCTTATGGTAGAGCTTCCACTTGACACACCGCCTTAAGCATCATATTTTGATATCAGAATAATATCAACAATGAAGTCACAACAAGGAGGCTGAATGAAAGCTATTACCATACGCGGGATAGAGCCCGAAGTGGCTGAAAAATTAAAACAAACGGCAAGCTCACAGGGGAAAAGCACAAATCGATTAGTCCTTGATATAATTAAAAAAGAGCTGGGTTTTGAAAAAGAAAAACAATATTCCCGTCGATACCATGACCTTGATGATTTGCTTGGGACATGGAGCGAAGCCGAATTCCAAAAAATTAGCGATACCATCAAGCGTGAAAGACAAATCGATTCGGAACTTTGGGCATGAAAAAAGTCATGATTGACACGAACATATACTCCCTGGCCATGAGAGGGAAACCCAGGGTTGTTGATTTATTGCGAAAAATAGATCAGATCGGCATATCCACAATAAGCGTCGGCGAGCTGTTCTCAGGCTTTAAAGCCGGCAGCAGGGAAGAAAAAAACCGGGAAGAACTCGAGGTTTTTCTTGACTCCCCGAGAGTGGCTGTTCACGGCGTCGATGTGGAAACAGCCGATTTTTATGCTATTATCCTCAATCAACTCAAAGCTGCAGGCACACCTATTCCCACAAATGACATCTGGATTGCGGCCTCCGCCTTGCAAAACGGATATAAACTTTTTTCAGAGGATAGGCATTTCAATTTTATTCAGGGCCTAATACAAATCAAGGCTTCGTAATTCCGGGTAGAGTATTTTTGGGGTCAGGCCTTGATAGATTTTGGGGTCAGGCCTCCCGGGATTTTTCCT
>JAGYMW010000098.1 GCA_018400435.1 Bacillota bacterium
TGGATTATACCGGTTTCCAGTTATCCCGGGGTTGACAGCTCATCTGCCGAGGGGGCATGGTTGAATAGGAGACTGATACTCACTGTGTTAATGGAATCCTTTACTTTGCTGAGCAGCCCGTTTGTTGCGAATATAAGTTTATTATGGCATAATAATTAAGACGGACATAGCAGGCGATCCAGCACCAATAGATATTTTTTTCCGCTAAAGGGCCGGATTTACATCATTGCCTGAAGACAATCAGGGTCCCGTAAAAAATCCAGTCAGGCCCAACCTGAGTGATCAATACGGGATTTTTATTTTATCGCACCGGAAGGAGGTGAACGGCCTGGCTAAGGAGGCAGGCCGGCTGATTGAGCGAAAGAGGAGTAATTGTCCAGAAACCCTATGCTCGTTTAAGTCCAGAAGAGATTGAAACGATCGACAGGACTTCCATGGCTATTTTAAGAAACCCCGGTATCCTCTGTTACCATGAGGAAAGTGTATCACTCCTGGAAAAAGCCGGAGCTCAGGCCAGGGCTACCCGGGAAGGCGAACATGATGCCTGGTGGGTAAGCATACCGGAGAATGTGATCAGGGAAGCGCTTGAATCGGCCCCCTCCAGGGTTGTTCTCGGTGCCCGTGATCCGGAAAACAGGGTGGTCCTTGATGCTGAAGGATACAGGGTGCATTTTGGGACCGGATCGGAAACCAATTACTGGCTGGAAGTAAAACCGGAGACATTTCAGTCAAAAGTGGACGGCCATGAGAGAGTTTTCCCCTTAATGGAGAAAAAGAGGGGTAATATTGAATACCTGTGCCGCTCAGCGCACCTGGCTGAACAGCTGGAGAATCTTGATTTTTTTATCCGCAACGTTAATGTTCAGGATGCTGATATAACTATCGACAACAAAGACGTCAATGTATTTTTTGCTTCCCTCGACCATATTACAAAGCCGGTAATTGGCGGAATAGCCGAGTTCGAAAGACTGAATGATGTGGTCAGGATGGCGGAAATAATTGTTGGAGGAAAAGAGGAACTGGTCGAAAACCCGGTTGTTTCCTTTATTACCAGTGTTATAAAAAGCCCGCTCCAGGTGGTGGCTGAAACTGCCGAAAAGTTGATCTCCATAGCCAGGTTAAGTCTACCGGTGGTAATTTCCACCTCACCTCAGGGCGGTTCCACGGCACCCATCGACGACATGGGCATGGTTGCCCAGGTAAATGCGGAGGCTCTGGTTGGCATAACCATTAACCAGCTGGCCAACCCCGGGGCACCCGTTATTTACGGCGCCGTACCGGTCAGGGCGAGAATGGATGATCTGAATGATATGTATGGAGTGCCTGAATTCTGTCATTACAATATGGCCTGTGCCCAGATGGCCCGCCATTACAGGGTGCCCTGTTATTCCACGGCCGGAGTAGGCGATGCCATGGTCCCCGGTATCCAAGCTTCTGTAGAAAAAACCTTTACTCATACCGTGGTTCCCATGGCTGCACCGGGGCTGGTCCATTATTCCTTTGGCTTGCTGGATAAAACCCAGATTTTCTGTCCGGAGCAGGCTTTGCTGGACAACCAGCAGATCGCCATGGCCAAATTTCTCTACCGTGAAAGCGGGGTTAATGATGAGGGAGTTGAAAAAACAAGGGCTATGGTGGAAGAAGTAATGCACAGCCCCTACCGGATGTATGCCCGCTACGCCCGAAAAATGTTAAGACGGGGTGAGATTTTCCCCGGATTTCCATTTGAAGGAAAAAGTGAGGACCAGGATCAGACCCTGCTACTGGCCCATGAAAAATTACTGGAGTTCGAAAAAAACGAACCCAGGCATTTGCCTCCCGAGATAAGGGATAAAATATTTGAAGAAATACCGGGATTGCTTCCGCGTCTAAACCGATGAAAAACATAACCCTGTGTATTAACTTATTAACTTATTGTTTTTCTGTCATGGGAGGGAGATCTAATGGAAGAAAATATAATTGGGAAAATAGCAGAGAATGTTTTACAGGGACGCCGCAACAAGGATGATGAAGGGATAGAGGAAGATTACATTGGAGAGCCGGGGGTTGCCGAATTGGTTGAGGAAGCTTTAAAGAGCGGCGTTCCTACTGATAAAATTCTGCTTGACGGTTTAAGTGCCGGGATGGAGAGAGTTGGTCAAAAATATGAAACCGGCGAGTATTTCATTCCCGATATGCTAACGGCTGCTGAAGCGGTGGAAGCAGGCATGGCCATTATGGAGCCTTACCTGATTAAAGAAGGAGTAAAGGAGGTAAAAGGCAAGGTGGTCATGGCTACGGTGGAGAAGGATCTTCATGATATAGGTAAGAATCTGGTTTCCATCATGCTGAAAGGGGCCGGATTTACGGTTGTTGATCTTGGAGTTGATGTCCCGGCCGATAGAATTGTCGAAGTGGCAGAAGAAGAAGGAGCCGGCCTGATCGGTCTCTCAGCTCTTTTGAATACGACAATGACCGGCATGGGGAAAGTGATTGCCAGACTTGAGCAAAAGGAACTGCGCGAAAGAATTAAAGTTATGATCGGCGGGGCTCCTACTTCGGAAGATTTTGCCCGTGAAATCGGGGCTGATGCTTATGGGAAAGATGCCTTTGCCGCCATCCGCGAGGCGGAAGCGTTGCTTAACAAGTAGGTTTTTGAAATGACATGAGAAGCCGTTTTTCCGCCTGAAGATGATTTATTGGCCTTATTTGTGCTCTAATGGCAAATTACTTGTAAGTACTGCTTAATTAACGGTTTCTTGCGAATTTACTATTACAATTAATATTTGTGTCTCTATTCTGGTTATGAAATAATATGTATAGTCTGTGGCTATCGTTAAAAGAGCATTAAAAACGAATATTTGTAAGGTTAGCAGTGCTGATCGCACACCTCATTTTGATCAAAGATCACTTCAAAAAAGACCGTGGCCTGCATTTTGCAACACTTTAAACAAGGCAGCCTATTTTAATTTAATATAAACCAATTATTGACAAGGAGGGTGAGTGCTTATCAATGATTCAATCAGTGTGTTGTACTATTGATTTTGCCAGAGTGCTTGGTGCAGATTATTTGCTCTTGAATGAGATCCAGAGCCTATCTATTTTCAGCAGGGTTATTGTTTACCTGCAGAGAAGAGGTGGCATGGTCTGGGAGTTGTTGCTGGAGCATTTATGGCTGGTAATCATATCGGTTGCAGTTGCAGTGGTTGTCTCCGTGATTGTCGGTGTTTTAATCAGTTATTATTCCGGTGCCGCCGTAACCGTATTGACTGTTTGCCAGATTTTGATGACCGTTCCCAGTATGGCCATGCTGGGGTTTATGGTACCCCTGTTTGGCATTGGTTTTACTACTGGCGTTGTGGCTTTGATCCTCTACAGCCTGCTGCCGATTGTCCGCAATACTTATACCGGGATTAAGGAAATCAGCCCGGCGGTGGTTGAATCGGCCATCGGTATGGGAATGTCTGAGTGGAAAATACTAACAAAAATTAAACTGCCACTGGCCAGGCCGGTAATCATGGCCGGGGTTCGAACGGCTACAGTTATGGTCACCGGTATTGCCGCAATTGCTGCCTATGTCGGGGCAGGAGGGCTGGGCGAACTGATTTTCCAGGGCATTTCCCGCTCCAATGAACCGATGATCATTGTCGGAGCTCTTGGCGTATCCATTATTGCTCTGGCCTTTGACTTTATCCTGTCCTGGGGTGAGCAGCGGCTGGCTTCAATTGGTAAAACCAGGGAGGTAGAAGTATGATTAAATTAGAAAATGTGACCAAAAAATTTCCCAAGATGTCGATACCTGCTGTTAAGGATCTTAACCTTGAGGTAAAAGAGGGGGATGTTTGCGTTCTCGTTGGGCCATCGGGTTGTGGAAAAACAACTACCATGAAGATGATTAACCGCATTTATGAACCCACCAGCGGAGCTATCTATATTAATGGCCAGAATGCCCTGAAAATGGATCCAATCAAACTGCGCCTTGATATTGGTTATGTGATCCAGGAAATCGGTCTTTTCCCTCACATGACGATTGAAGAAAATGTGGGCACTGTACCCATGGAAAAGAAATGGCCAAAAGATAAAATCAAACAGCGGGTCGATGAAATGATGACTCTCGTCGGCCTGGACCCGAAGGAACA
>JAGYMW010000099.1 GCA_018400435.1 Bacillota bacterium
AATCAGCACCACCATATAAAACAGCGGCGATCAGTGCATAGATCGCCCCCAGCAGATGAACAGTCATATAAATGTTCCTCCTGGATATCTGCAGTAATATTGAAATTTACTATTAATAAGAGCTTTACTCTTTATTCTTCAATCTTTCTCATTCTATCACAAAGAATGGAGTCAGGCATCTGAAACTATACTGCAGGAGTCGAACCAGCTGTTTTCTCTGTTTACTTTTCCATTAAAAGGAGCAGGATCTTACCTTTTAGCAAAAACCAGGGAAACCAGAGTAAACAAGCTAACCCGGCATGAGTAAGCAGAAAAATTAACTGCTCATGAGCATATAAAAAAGTAAAATTACCAAGGTTGCTGATCAGCTAAACGGTAACGATAAGCCCGCCAGCTATAAACATCCAGCCCAGTGTCTCTATGAGGTCAGGTCTTGAAATATAACCTTTGCTCTACCCAAGACCTGATTCTTTCTCTCATTTCCGAAAACTGTTCCAAATATCAAAAAATCAATTCAACAATAAGCCAAACAAAACGTCCCTCTGACTTAAATATCAAAAAATCAATTCAACAATAAGCCAAACAAAACGTCCCTCTGACTTACTCTGACTTACGTCCCTGTGAATTCAAGGAACTGGACCTGTATTGTCGAACCTTGTAGGTAATTAATATGCAGAAGAAATGGTGGCGGATAAAAGTAATGAAAATTATCGTTGATGCCGATGCATGTCCCAAAACAGCTCTCAAAATCTGCATTAAATTGGGGCACCAATACGGTATTCAAGTTTGGACAGTAGCCAGTTTTAATCATAATATTGAATCGGATCATCACACTATTGTGGGCAGTGATAAACAGGAAGCTGATCTGAAGGTAATCAACCTGGCTGAAATAGGTGATATTGCCGTAACTCAGGACTGGGGCCTGGCGGCTATGCTTCTGGGCAAACAGGTTAGATCACTCAGCCCTGCCGGCAGAGAGTACCGGCAGGAAACAATTGATTTTATGCTGGAAGAAAGGGAAGTCAAAGCTAAATTACGGCGTAGCGGCGGACGGACAAAGGGGCCCAAGAAACGCACTAACGAAGATGACAAGAACTTTTCAGAACGTCTTGAGTTGATCATCCTGGAACAACAATCTGATTAACCTGATAAAACAGAATTAAATCCTGTTAATCTGGCAGGTATCGCCGGAATTGCCGGTGACGATAAAACCGGAGCCCGGATTGTGTTTAATGCAGTAAATAGATCGAATAGCCCTCAAACTGCCAGCACCTGCCAGGCAGGGGTTTTGCTTCAGGCAGTTCTCGCCCCCCAGCCGATAAGTCAAACAAAACATCCCTCTGACTGCACGGAAAGGCTACGACCGTTCTAAAAAATGGTGATAGGGTTATCGTTGATGGGGGCGCGGTGAAGTTTCGGTAGTTGCGACTGTAGAAAATTAGTAACTTACCAGTTTATTTTATGGGCAATTGCCCTGATCACTTTAGCCCATTCAACCGGGCGGTCCATATGCGAGCCGTGATGCCCTGGAAACTCGATCATTTCACTGGTGAGTTTCTCGGCCATTATCTGCGCTGCTACGGCATACCAGGCATTGCGCTTTAAACCGTACTGGCTGCAGCCGAAAAACAGCTTTGCACCACCGGTCTTTGCTTTTTCGAAGTCAGGCTCATACCATGTGACGGACAGTAACTCGTTTAGCAGAAGCACATCAGTTGCATCCTCTCTGCTAATCCTGGGCGGCTCGTCATCCAATCGCTCTTTCTGCATAAACACCCGGAGTTTAATTGTTGCCCAAAGAAGAGCATAAGCGGGTAGTTCAGCGCCAAAGAAAAACCGCTTTGCTCCGGCCGAAGCACCCTTTTCTACAGCAAGCTTGTAACATGTAGCAAAGAAATCCTTCCACTTACCGGCTTCCGGTTCTGGCAGCACCGAGGGTACAGGAGCCTCGTGGATAATTGCTGCGTGGACATGCTCAGGAAAAGCTGTCGCCATATCCAGCGCAATGACGGCACCGCTGCTGTTGCCAACAACCATGGCCTTCGCTTCCCCCACTGCATTCAGGACAGCTAGCGCGTCACGACTTTGCTGGCGTATGTTAAATTCATTGGGGAAGTTTCTTGTGCTCCTGGCGTTAGCTCTTCGGTCATAAGTTATTATTTCATAAGAATCCGCTAAAATATTCGCTACCGGCAGGTAATCATCGCCGTTGCCGCCTCCCGGTGCAATGAAGAAGATAGGTTTGCCAGTTCCGCGAACCTTGTAATAAAGTTCGTCTCTTTCAGTAAAGGCAATCCCCGATTGGATATTCAACTATAAGTCCTCCCTAACTCAGTTGTAAGAACCAGGCTATTCTCCAGTCGCGTTGTTCTCGTTTTGGGCAGGCAGACCCAGGTAAATATTAAACTGCCGCTTTAACTAACTTATTGTTATCCCACAACCCTTTATAAACTTTTCCATCCGCTCCGGTATAAATGCCTTTCCCCTGCCGTTTGCCATTTCTAACCTCACCGCGGTAAATACCACCCCCGGGATAATGTATAATGCCCCGGCCATGCGGTTTTCCTTTTATCCATTCACCTTCGTAAGCTGCTCCATTCGGCATAACCAGTTTGCCTGATCCTTCAGGCACTCCATATTTAAGCTGTCCTTCATATTCGCCTCCAGCCCAGGAAATCTTGTGCTTATAATTCTTTAAATCCTCTTCTACCATATTTGCCTGATCTCCTTAACCTGTGATCTGTTCAGTGATACTATCATTCTAATATAAGTTAAACAAGCAATTTTAATCAGTAAAGTCCTTGCGATTCAGCAGAACTGTTCCTATTGCCACACCGGCAAGAAAAACAAGCAGTAATATAATTAAGCCTGTAACGGGCACCTGCCCGGAAGATGCTCCTGTTAAATCAGCGTAGTAACTAATACTGAGATATTTCATAAACCGCAACGGATCATACATGTTTCCGAGACTGTTAAAAATAAAAAATGCAAATCCAAAGCCAATCGCAATAGAGGTAGTACCCTGAACCCGGTTAATGAGAGGTGCCACGGCAAAAGCCACTCCGCCGGCAGCAAGGCAGGCCAGAAGACCCATCAGGTGTGCCAGCAGTTGCGCACCCAAATCAAATTCATCTGGAGCAACCCAGACCCGTCCTATAACAGCGCTGATAAGGTAAGCAACAGCCCAGAGAAAGAACATCATAACCATAAAAGAGAGCACTTTGGATAGCAAAACTGTGGTCCGGGTAAGCGGCCTGGTATAAAGAAATTCAACAGTGCCTAAATCAGAATCCCGTGAAACCATGCTGCCGGCGAGCATCATGGCATATATAGATGCCAATAACAACCCGTAAAGCATCACCAGCCCACCGTAGTAAACATTAACATCACCAAACATTTCCGGCCCCATACCTAGGCCGGTGGTAAAGATGTCGGGATAGCCTTCGATCATTTCCACAACATTCATTTCTTCCATAAAAGTGTAGGAACTGAGGTAAATAAAAATGACAATCGCCAAAACGGCTGTCCAGATCATTAGACTGCGCTTATTTAGACGCATTTCAGTAAAAATTATATTGAGACTAAACATAGCTGTTTTGCCCCCTTTTTGCTGCCGGTTCGTAAAGTTCCATAAATATTTCTTCCAGCGTAGGATCGCTGATCCGCAGATAATCCAATTTATATTGACTGAGATTGGCAACGAGCATGTTGACAGGCTGACGGCTTAAAATCCGGTAATATCCAGGTTTTGCCGGGATCTCTTCAGCTTCACCTATCCTGGCCAGTTCAACTCTTGATGGTTGTTGACCGGCGATTTTCGTAACCACTACATGCATGTCCCGGCCGGGCAGCTGATCGACAGGGCCGACCTGCAACAGCCTGCCCTCCTTGATCATGGCTACCCGGTGGCAGATTCGTTCAATCTCTTCAAGGACGTGAGTGGAGAAAAATATGGTCACTCCTTCCTGGTTCAGTTCCTCCAGAATACCGAAAAGTTCTTTGCGAATCAACGGATCCAATCCGCTGCCCGGTTCATCGAGAATCACCAGCTGCGGTTTATGCATCAAGGCCTGAATAATGCACAGTTTTTTCAGGTT